>CAYUAO010000157.1:0-4888 GCA_964442775.1 uncultured Halothiobacillus sp.
GAGCGCATGGACATGCCCGAGGACAAGGTCCGCCGGGTGATGAAGATCTCCAAGGAGCCGATCTCCATGGAGACTCCCATCGGCGAGGACGACGATTCGAGCCTGGGCGACTTCATCGAGGACCAGGGCGCGGTCTCGCCGCTGGACTCGGCCACCAATGCCTCGCTCTCCGAGATCGTGCGCGAGATCCTCTCGACGCTCACCCCGCGCGAGGCCAAGGTGCTGATGATGCGCTTCGGCATCGGCATGAACACCGACCACACCCTCGAGGAAGTCGGCAAGCAGTTCGACGTCACCCGCGAGCGCATCCGCCAGATCGAGGCCAAGGCCCTGCGCAAGCTGCGTCACCCGTCGCGCTCGGAGAAGCTGCGCAGCTTCATCGACGCGAAGATGGAATAATCCCCCCCGGCCGGTTCACCGCCGGCCCTCGTGGTCTCCACCACGGCCGTACGGGCCCATAGCTCAGTTGGTCAGAGCAGGCGACTCATAATCGCTTGGTCGCAGGTTCGAGCCCTGCTGGGCCCACCATATTCAGGACAGGACCCCTCGAAAAACCCGTTGCGCCACACCCCCATTGCGGCGTCGATCGCACCGTTCCAGGGGTGTTCTCGCCCGTGCACCCTGCTATCGTGAAAGTCCGCCACTCGCCACGACGGTGATGCGCCCTGAGTAACAAGGGAAGTCTGCCACGCGCGACGGTCTCGCTCTTTTGAACATCGACAAGACAACACGAACAGAGCTTCCGCGAAACGACCTCGGCGAATCCGCCGCCACCGGGCGAACGGTCGCCTGGCAGTGGTGGGCGGCCATCTGCATGCTACTCGCCGGGGCGTACGTCGTGCTCCCCTACGACCGTCTTGCCAGCAGCGTCTATGTGCTCACCACCCTGGTCGCGGCAGTCGGCGTCGGGATCGCCGCGTTCCGTCGACACCGACTGATTCAGCCGACCGCCTGGAAACTGATCGCCGCCGCGCTGTTCTCGGCGGCACTCGGTCACGGCATCTGGTACTGGCTCGACCTGCAGGGCTCCACCCCCTTCCCCTCGGTTGCCGACGTCTTCTACCTGGCGATCTATCCGCTGTTCATGGCGGCCCTCTACAAGCTCGGCCGCAACAAGGGGCGGAGTTCGGGGGCGATGGTCGATGCCCTGCTCGTGGGCACCTCGGCCGCCGTGCTGGGCTGGGTCCTGTTGATTGCCCCCTACCTGAACAATCCGGATCTCGGCCTGATTCAGCTGATCATCTCGGCGGCCTATCCGATCGCCGACCTGGTCCTGCTTCCATTGATCCTGTACCTGGTGTTCCAGCAACGGGCCCGGAAACCCGCCAACCTCCTGCTCCTCGCGGGCATGCTGTCCTACCTGGCAGCCGATCTCCTCTACGCTCACGGCAACCTGGTCGGCTGGTACACGCCGGGGGGCTTCACGGATAGCCTCTGGCTGCTGTCCTATGCCCTGTTCGTCGCGGCCGCCCACCATCCTTCGGCATCGGCCGAGGCGGGTGACGAAGATTCGAATGCGGAACTGTCGCAACGTCGCATCATCGTCCTCGGTGTCGCAGCCACCATCGTTCCCGCGGTGATCCTGTTCCAGAAGGGGACGGAAATGGGGACCGTGCGGATTGCCGCCCTCGCCACGATCCTGCTGTTTCTCCTGGTGATGTACCGCATGCGCGGTCTGCTGAAGGAAACCCAGCGACAATCGGAGGTGCTCGAGAAACTGTCCAAGCTCGATCCACTGACCGGTGCCGCCAACCGAAGGGAACTGATCAGTGGACTGGGCCGGGAAATGGCGCGAGCCGAGCGCCTCGACGCCCCCTTGAGCCTGGCCTTCCTGGACCTTGACCACTTCAAGAAATTCAACGACACCCGCGGGCACTCGGCAGGAGACACGCTTTTGCGAGAACTCGTCGACGCCTGGGAAAACGAGATACGCCCCTCCGATCTACTGGCTAGATTCGGCGGCGAGGAATTTGTCCTCGTCCTCCCGGATACCGATCTCGAACAGGCCCGGACGGTGCTTGAACGCCTGCTCAACCGCGTGCCCATGGAACAGACCTGCTCGGCCGGATTGACGAGACGACAGCCCGGGGATATCACGGACACCCTGATTGGCCGTGCCGACGATGCACTTTACCGGGCCAAGGAAAGGGGGCGCGACCAGATCGCCGTCATGTAGGGTCCCGATGTGGCCATCGGCGGTAAACGCATTCGATCCTCCCATCAAGCATTTCATCACGTTACGCATGGTTGGGGGTCTATGCTCGTCCCGGTCACCCCAAAACCGGGAGAGACAGCACCATGCTTATTGCAAGCCTGATCATCGTGGTGATCGCGCTGGTGTTCGCCACCGCGAAGCTGCGCATGCATCCGTTCCTGGCCCTGCTGCTGGCCGCTTTCGCCATGGCGCTCGCCGGCGGCATCGCGCCGAAGGAGGCCATCAGCGTCATCAACGACGGCTTCGGCAGCACGCTGGGGTACATCGGCATTGTCATCGCCCTGGGCACGATCATCGGCGTGATCCTGGAGCGCACCGGGGCGGCCATCGTGATGGCCGAGGCGATCATCCGCCTGCTCTCCGACCGCTTCCCGAACTTCACCATCTCGCTGATCGGCTACATCGTCTCGATCCCGGTGTTCTGCGATTCGGGCTACGTGATCCTCAACTCGCTGAAGAACGCGCTGGCGAAGAAGACGGGCGTCTCGGTGGTCGCGATGAGCGTGGCGCTGGCCACGGGGCTGTTCGCCACCCACAACTTCGTCCCGCCCACGCCCGGGCCGATCGCCGCGGCGAGCAACCTCGACATCGCCGACTCGCTCGGGCTGGTGATTCTCGTCGGCCTGGTGGTCGCGGCGGTGACGGCGATCGTGGGCGCGCTGTGGGCCAGTCGCTATTCGGATCCGGCCAACGAGGTCGAGATGCTCGAGCCCGACCCGATCAGCGAGGCGGTCGGCGAGGAGATCGAGGAGCCCGAACCGGACATGACGCAGCGCCCGTCGACGCTGGCCGCGTTCATGCCGATCATCGCCCCGATCGCGCTGATCTGCCTGGGTTCGGTCGCCAGCCTCGCCACGCGTGACGCCGAACCGGGCCTGATCGCCAGCACCCTGATCTTCCTCGGCCAGCCGGTCGTGGCGCTGGCCATCGGCGTGGTCTTCGCGCTCGGCCTGATCAAGGGCGAGGACAAGAAGGATCGCTTCCACCAGGTGACCGTCGACGGCATCCTGCTGTCCGCGCCGATCATCCTGATCACCGGCGCGGGCGGGGCCTTCGGCAACGTGCTGCGCGAGACCCCGCTGGGCGACCAGCTTGGCGCGATGCTCACCGGCCTGGGGCTGGGGCTGTTCGTGCCGTTCCTTATCGCCGCGGCGCTGAAGTCCGCGCAGGGTTCGTCCACCGTGGCACTGGTCACCGCCTCCACCCTGGTCGCACCTCTGCTGCCGGACCTGGGGCTGGATTCCGACATGGGCCGCGTGCTGGCCGTGATGGCCGTCGGTGCCGGGGCGATGACCGTCTCTCACGCCAACGACAGCTTCTTCTGGGTCGTCTCGCAGTTCAGCCGGATGAAGGTGTCCACGGCCTACAAGACCTTCACCACGGCCACCCTGCTCCAGGGCGTCAGCGGCATGATCACGATCTACATCCTGGGGCTGATCCTTGTCTGACGACCTGCAGGTGGTCCTCTGCCCGGACAGCTTCAAGGGCAGTCTAGAGGCCGAGGCCGTCGCCGAGGCCATGGCGAGGGGCGTCCACGCGGCGCGACCCGCGGCCCAGGTCCGCGCCCTGCCCATGGCCGACGGCGGCGAGGGCACCGCGGAGCTGGTGACCCACACGCTGGGCTGGGAGTGGCACCTGACCGACGTGCACGGCCCCACCGGCACGCATCTGACCGCCGGCTGGGGGTACGACCCGGTCCGTCGCCGGGCGGTCATCGACGTGGCCTCGGCCTGCGGACTGGACCAGGTTCCTGCCGACAGGCGGGACCCGTGGCAACTCGACACCCGCGGAGTGGGCGAACTGCTGCGCGCGGCCATGGACGCCGGCGCCGAGCACCTGCTGGTCGGGCTGGGCGGCAGCGGTACGGTCGACGGGGGCGCGGGCATGCTACACGCCCTGGGCCTGCGGTTTCTCGACCGGAACGGCAACCGGCTTCCCAGCACACCGGCAGGCCTGACGGGGCTGGACCGGGTGGACTTCTCCGGACTGGACCCGCGGCTCGTGGAGGTCGAGATCACCGTGCTCAACGACGTGGACAACCCGTTGACCGGTCCCCACGGGGCCGCGGCGGTGTTCGGACCGCAGAAGGGGCTGGCGACCGAAGACGTCGAGACCATGGACGCCCACCTCGACCGGTTGGCCGCGACCATCGACGCCGCCGGCCGACTGCTCCACCCGCCCTCCACGCCCGGCGCGGGGGCGGCCGGCGGGCTGGGCTTCGCCCTGGCCTGCGTGCTGGGCGGCCATTCCAGGATGGGGGCGGCCTACCTGGCCGACCTGATCGGGCTGGACGCGGCCATCGCCGAATCCAATCTCGTGATCACCGGGGAAGGACAGATCGACGGTCAGACCTCGCGCGGCAAGGTGGTCGCCGAGGTCGTCGGCCGGGCCGGCAGGCTGAACGTGCCGGTGATGGCGGTCGCCGGTCGCATCGCCTGCAGCGAGGCGGAACTGGCCGCCTTCGGCCTGGCCGATGCCCGCGCCCTGTGCGACGGCACGACCACCCTGGAGCAGGCCATGGCCGAGCCGGCCAGGTGGATTGCCGTGCGGACGCAGCAGCTGGTCGAACAGCGCCACGGCGAGCGGCAGTCGGCCTGGCGGCCAGCGTCGGGCTGAAACCCGACCCTGTATGTTCAACCCGACTGGTTTGCTAGCTTTTCAAATCAGTCGCCG
>CAYUAO010000158.1:0-4821 GCA_964442775.1 uncultured Halothiobacillus sp.
CTCGGGCTACTTCAACCACCGTGACCCGAACCAGGGGACCTGCACCAACGCCTGCCGCTGGGAATACACCCCCCAGCAGGCCAGCGAGGACATCTCCGGCGTGGTGCGCCCCGAGCCGGCAACTGAACAGCCCATCTCGCTGGATGCGCTCAATGCCGCCAATCCGATGACGGATGGCGCCATGGGCGACCAGGAACGCCATCCGCTGGCCGACCAGGTATACCTGCTCGAGGAGAAGAGCCGCCCCGGCGAGCAGATGCCGATCGAGGAAGACGAGCACGGCACCTACATCCTCAACTCGCGCGACCTGCGCGCCGTCGAGCACGTCCAGGCGCTGGTCGACATCGGGGTGGATTGCCTCAAGATCGAGGGGCGCACCAAGTCGCACTACTACGTCGCCCGCACCGCGCAGGTCTACCGCCAGGCGATCGACGATGCCATGGCCGGTCGACCGTTCAACGAGGAACTGATTGCCGATCTCGACAACCTCGCCAATCGCGGCTACACCGACGGCTTCTACCAGCGCCATCACACACAGGAATACCAGAACTACATCGAGGGCGTCTCCAAGAGCCGTCAGCAGCAGTTCGTCGGCGAGATCAACGACGTCGATGGCGACTGGGCGCAGGTCGAGATCAAGAACAAGATCAAGCTGGGCGACGAGATCACCTTCCTGCTGCCGGACGGCAACCGGGTCGACCAGCTCGCCGAGATGCAGACGCTGGAGGGCCAGCCGCTCGACGAGGCACCGGGCAGTGGCTGGCAGGTGCGCCTGCGCCTGCCGGAGGGCGCACAAGGCTTCGGCGATCGGCTGCGCTACGGGCTGATTGCCCGCAACCTGGCCGACTGACGGCGTGCGGCTCGCCGGTTACCTGCGCCGCGAGGCACTGATCTCCATCGGGGCGGTCTTCGTCGTCCTGATGCTGATCATGTCGACCAACCTGCTGGCCCGTGCCCTCGGTCTGGCGGCCGAGGGCACGATGCCGGCCGGGCTGGTGCCGAAGCTGCTCGGGTTCAACCTGGTCAAGATGCTGATGTACGTGGTGCCGGTGGCGTTGTTCATCGGCCTGATGTTCGCGCTCGGCCGCCTCAACCGCGACAGCGAGCAGACCATCATGCGCTCGAGCGGCTTCGGCCTGTGGCGGATCACCGCGGCGCTGTTGCCGATCGGCATACCGCTGGCGTTGCTGACCGGCTGGGTCGCGTTGTTCGGCTGGCCGGCGGCCGAGCAGGCGCGCGACAGCATGCTCGAGGGCGCGCAGTCCGACTACATCGGCCAGCAGGTGCCGGTGGGACGCTTTATCGAGGCCAGCGACGGACGCATGGTGGCTTACGTGGGGGCGGCGGAGAACGGCGGTTACCAGCGGATATTCCTGTTCGATCGTGCCGAGGATGGCTCGATCGCCGTGGAGGCCGCGCCGAGCGGCAGGATGGTCGAGGAAGACGGCCAACGGTACATCGCGCTCGAGGACGGTCGGCGGATCGGCGGTGTGGTCGGGGCGTCGGACTGGAACCGGCTCGACTACGAACGACACCTGGCCCGCCTGCCGGGGGAACGGGATACGGGGTCGGCCAGCGTCGGGGTGCCGACCACCGCCGAGCTGTGGGCCTCGGACGAGCTGCCGGATCGTGCCGACCTGTTCGAGCGGATATCGCAGGGCATCATCGCGCTCGTGCTGCTCCTGATCGCGATTCCCCTGGCCCAGTCGCCGCCGCGAAGCGGTCGCTACGGTCGCCTGTTCTGGGCGTTCCTGATCTACGCGCTCTACCTGAACGTGATGCCGCTGGTATCCGACATGGTGGAAGAGGGCCAGGTGAACGTGACCGGTGCGCTGCTGATCGCCCACGGCATGTTCCTGTCGCTGTGGGCCGTGCTGTTCTGGTCGGCGCGAGGCGGCATGCAGCGGCTGCGCGGAGTATGGAAGGGGCGCCGTGAACACGCTTGATCGATACCTCATCCGCACCGTCGTCATGGGCGGGCTGGCCGCCACGGCCGCGTTCGGCATCCTGATCCTGGTGTTCGGGCTGATCGACAAGGCCGGCAGCGTCGGCCCGGGGTTCACCATGTGGCAGGCGATCCTTTTCGTCGGCCTGCGCACGCCGGGCTACCTCTACGAACTGTTCCCGGTCACCGTCCTGGTAGGCGGACTGCTGAGCCTGGGGGCGCTGGCGGCGCATTCCGAGTTGACCGTGATGCGCGTGACGGGCATGTCGCTGCTGCGCCTGGCCCGCCCCGTGCTGATCGCCGGGATCATCCTCGCGGCCCTCGGCACCCTCATGGGCGAGACCGTCGGCGCCTGGGGGCAGGAAGCGGCGAGCAAGATGCACGCCTCGTCCACTGACGAGCAGGTCAGCGCCGACCTTTCCAGTGGTCACTGGTTGCGCGAGGGCGACCGGATCATCAACGTCGATCGCGCACTGGTGGAAGGCCGCCTGCTGGGTGTGCGCGTCTTCGAACTCTCCGCCGAGGGCCGCCCGCGCGAGGTGCTCGAGGCCGAGCGCGCCGAGACCCTGGGTGGCGATCGCTGGCGCCTCACTGAAGTGGTTACCACCGAGTTGCCGATCGACACCCCGGACGAGGCGGTGTCGGTCGAGCGCCACGACGAGCGCGAGCTGCGCCTGTTCGACCAGGAGATACTGGAGATCGTGGCGCTCAATCCGCGCTACATGAACGTCGCGCAACTGGCCGATTACGTCGACTATCTCGAGCGCAATCAGCTGGATGCCTCGGTCTACGCCACGGCGATGTGGTCGCGGGTGGTCCAGCCGATCTCGGTGCTGGCGATGCTGCTGGTGACCCTGCCGTTCGTCTTCGTCGCCCAGCGCGGCGGCTCCGCCGGTCGCTGGCTGTTCATCGCAATCTTGCTGGGCGTGGCCTACATGACGCTCACCCAGATCGTCTCGGCGCTGGCCCCGGCGTACGACATTTCCCCGATCCTGAGCACGATCCTGCCGCCGGCCCTGTTCTCGATAGCCGGTGTGGTGGCATTGTATCGGGCCACGCCCCGCGCCCGCCGACCGGGCGGCTGACGGGCGGGCCTTTCGCCGAGCCATCCCACGAGACACGACGATTTCACGGGGACAACAAGGGACTCGCATGTTCGAAGACCAGAGCAGCAACGAATTCGAGCGCCAGTCGATCGGCGCGTTCACGGAGAAGGCGTACCTCAACTACGCCATGTACGTCATCCTCGACCGGGCGCTGCCGCACGTCGCCGATGGCCTCAAGCCCGTGCAGCGGCGCATCGTCTACGCCATGAGCGAGCTGGGTCTCTCGGCTTTGGCCAAGCACAAGAAGTCCGCGCGCACCGTGGGCGACGTGCTCGGCAAGTACCACCCGCACGGCGACTCGGCCTGCTACGAGGCCATGGTGCTGATGGCCCAGCCGTTCTCCTACCGCTACCCGCTGATCGACGGGCAGGGCAACTTCGGCTCGCCGGATGATCCCAAGTCCTTCGCGGCGATGCGCTACACCGAATCGCGCCTGACCCGCTACGCGCAGACCCTGCTGGCCGAGGCCGACCAGGGCACGGTCGACTGGATCGACAACTTCGACGGCACGCTCACCGAGCCCGCCCTGCTGCCCGCGCGCCTGCCGAACGTGCTGCTCAATGGTTCGACCGGCATCGCCGTGGGCCTGTCCACCGATATCCCGCCGCACAACCTCAAAGAGGTGGTCGATGCCTGCGTGGCGCTGATCGAGAACCCCGATGCGGAGGTCGGGGCGCTGTGCAAGCACGTGAAGGGGCCGGATTTTCCCACCGAGGGCGAGATCATCACGCCGCCCGAGGACATCCGCAAGATGTACGAGACCGGCACCGGCAACGTGCGCCAGCGGGCCCGCTACGAGATGGAGAACGGCCAGATCGTGGTCACCGCGTTGCCGTTCCAGGTCTCGGGCAGCAAGATCCTCGAGCAGATCGCCGGGCAGATGCACGCCAAGAAACTGCCGCTGGTCACGGATCTGCGCGACGAGTCCGACCACGAGTCGCCCACCCGGCTGGTGATCGTGCCCCGAAGCCGCCAGGTCGACGTCGATGCGCTGATGGCGCACCTGTTCGCCACCACGGACCTGGAGAAGAGCTACCGGATCAACATGAACGTGATCACCGCCGACGGGCGGCCGCGGGTGCTCAACCTCAGGGAAATGCTCACCGAGTGGCTCGCCTTCCGCCAGACCACCCTGCGGCGGCGGCTGGAATGGCGGCTGGCGAAGATCGAGCGCCGCCTCGAGGTGCTCGCGGGCCTGCTGATCGCGTTCCTCAACATCGACGAGGTGATCGCGATCATCCGCGAGGCCGAGGACCCCAAGGCCGAGCTGATCGCCCGCTTCGAGCTGACCGAACTGCAGGCCGATTCGATCCTCGAGATCCGCCTGCGCCAGCTGGCGAAGATCGAGGAGATCGCGGTCAAGAAGGAACAGGCCGAGCTGGCCGAGGAGGCCGACGGCATCCGCACGCTGCTCGCCGACGAGTCCGCCCTGCGCGGCCTGATGCGCGACGAACTGGTTCACGACGCGAAGGAGTACGGCGACGCGCGCCGTTCGCGACTGGTCACGCGCGAGTCGGCCCAGCCACTCGACGAGACGCGGCTGATGACCGCCGAGCCGGTCACCGTGGTCCTGAGCCAGAACGGCTGGATCCGTGCGGCGAAGGGCCACGACGTCGATCCCGAATCGCTTTCCTACAAGTCGGGCGACGCCTACCAGGCGCACGTGGCCGGTCGCTCGACCCAGCCGACGGTGGTCTTCGACGACACCGGGCGGGCCTACACGCTCGCCACGCACACGCTGCCTTCGGCGCGCGGGCAGGGCGAGCCGGT
>CAYUAO010000159.1:0-4797 GCA_964442775.1 uncultured Halothiobacillus sp.
TCCACCACGTGGCATAGGTCGAGAACTTGTAGCCGCGGCGATACTCGAACTTGTCGACCGCCTTCATCAGGCCGATATTGCCTTCCTGGATCAGGTCCAGGAACTGCAGGCCGCGGTTGGTGTACTTCTTGGCGATGGAGATGACCAGGCGCAGGTTGGCCTCGATCATCTCCTTCTTCGCGCGGCGGGCCTTGGCCTCGCCCAGGGTCACCTGGCGGTTGACCTCGCGGATGCCGGAAACTGGCAGCTGGCTGTCACGCTCGACGGTGGCCAGCCGCTTGGCCAGGCGCTCGATCTCGGGCTGGACCGCGGCGAACTTGGCCGTCGGCTTGCCCTTGGTGACCTCGGTGATCCACTCGTTGCTGGTCTCGTGCCCGCGGAAGGCGTGGATGAAGTCCTCGCGCTTGATGCCGCCCTTCTCGACGGCCTGCTGCATGATCTGCTTTTCCAGCAGGCGCACGCGCGCGATCGAGTCACGCACCTGCTTGACCAGTCGTTCGTTGAAATTCGGGTTGAGCTTCAGGGTGATCAGCCGGTCGGCGATCTGGTCGTTCAGCGACTTGATCTTGGCTGCGTCGGTCTTGGCCTTGCGGCTCTTGGTGGCGACCGCGTGGCGCTGCTCGTGGAGATCCTTGAGCTCCATGATCACGTTGCGCACGGCCTCGACGTCGATGCCGGTGTCCTTTTCCTCTTCGTCGTCGTCCGAGTCGTCGTTCTTGTTGCCGCCGGGCGTCGGGATCTCGTCGGTGAGCACGTGGAAGCCCACAACCACGTCGGCGAGCTTGATCTCCTCGGCCTCGACGCGGGCATACTGGGCGAGCAGGGTGTCGAGCGTCGGCGGGAAGGCGGCCATCGCGATGGTGACCTCGCGCAGCCCGTCCTCGATGCGCTTGGCGAGCTCGATCTCGCCCTCGCGGGTGAGCAGCTCGACGGTGCCCATCTCGCGCATGTACATGCGCACCGGGTCGGTGGTGCGGCCGAACTCGGCGTCCACCTGCGAGGCGAGAACCGCGACGGCCTCTTCGGTGGCTTCGTCGTCGGTGGAGACGCGCTGCTCGTCCGACAGGCCCAGGTCGTCCTTGTCCGGCGGCGCTTCGGAAACCTGGATGCCCATGTCCTGGATCATGCCGATGATCACTTCGATCTGTTCGGCGTCGACCAGCGACTCGGGCAGATGGTCGTTGATCTCGGCGTACGTCAGGTAACCCTGCTCGTTGCCCAGGGCGATCAACTGCTTGATGCTGGTTTGTTGGTCTTGCTGCATCGGCGTGGAACCTGCTCCGGCAATTCGGTGAAAACGTCTGAAAGTCGCGCTGCGGGAGTGCAGGCGCCGGGCGTGGACCGAGCCGGTATCGGACGGCGCACGTCACGTGGATTGTTGCGGCGCGAGGAGACGTTCGGGCCTCGCGCGGGGCAGCCCGGGGCCGGTCGATTCGACAGGCGCACGTTCCGGGCGTTCCCGTTGGGGAACACGAAATTATACCGCCCCGACGGCGGTTCGTCCATGCAGCGGTCAGTCGCCGGGCGGATGCCCCCCGGCCAGGTTGGCGCGCTGTCGACGCTTCCTCTCCGCCAGTGCCTCGCGGCGGCGGCGCTTCTCCAGAATGTCATCGAGCATGGTGGCGGCGATTTCCGCGTTTTCAATGCCGACGAGATTCTGCATCTCGGCGATCTGGTGATCCTCCGCTGTCAGCGTATCGTCGAGCAGGCGCTGGATGACCGTGGGCGGACGACCCTCGTGCCAGGCTTCGGCCGAGCGCAGGCGATCCGTCAGCCGGGGATGGATCAGTGCCAGACGCAGGATGGCGTGCTCTTCCGAGCGCGCTGGCGGTGGACGCTTGGCGGCCGTTGGGCCGGTCGTCGTGTTGTCTTCGCGGAAGGGGCGGCCGAACAGGCCGTGGTGGCGATCGACCTGGCGAGCGGTCAAACGCTTGAGGCTGCCCGGAGGCATGCGCTCGATCAACTGGTGGGCCTGCTTGTTCTTGCGCGCGCGCGCGGCGGTGTCGTCCCCGGGGACGGCCTCGTCGAGATGCAGGGTCAGGAACCGGTCGAAGCCCATCGCTTCCTGCTCGACGAAGGCGTTGAAACCCGCCTTGCCATGGGCGCGCACGAAGCTGTCCGGGTCCTCGCCCTCGGGCAGGAAGGCGAAGCGCAGGTCGCGGCCGTCCTGCATCAGGGGCAGGGCGACGGAGAGCGCCTTGACCGCCGCCCGCCGGCCGGCGTCATCGCCGTCGAAGCAGAACACCAGCCGTTCGGTCTGCCGGAAGAGCAGTTCGATCTGCTCGGCGGTGGTCGCCGTGCCCAGCGTCGCCACGGCGTGGCGGATGCCGTGCTGTGCCAGCAGGATCACGTCCATGTAGCCTTCGACCACGATCAGCTGGCCGGGGCGCTGGTCCACCTGGCGCGATTCGTACAGCCCGTAGACCCCGTAGCCCTTGTGGAAGAGCTCCGTCTCGGGCGAGTTGAGGTACTTGGGCTCGCCCGGGCCGATCACGCGGCCGCCGAAGCCGATCACGTGGCCGCGCGGATCGCGGATCGGGAAGATCACCCGGTCGCGAAAGCGATCGTAGCGGCCGCCGTTGTCGCGCTGGATCAGCAGGCCCGTGGCGACCAGCTCCTCGGGGCGTGCCCGGCTGCCCATGGCCGCCTCGATGTGGTTGCCGGCCGGTGCGAAGCCCAGCGCGAAGCGGGCCGCTGTCTCGCCGGTCAGGCCGCGCTGCTTGAGGAACTCGATCGCCTCGGGCGAGCGCTTGAGGTTGCCGCGGAACCAGTCGGTCGCCGCCGCGGTGACCTGGCGCAGCCGCCCGACCCGGTCGAGCTTCTCCTGGTCGCCCTTCTCGCGCGGGATCTCGAGGCCCAGGCGGCCGGCGAGGGTCTCGATCGCGGTGGGGAAGTCCAGGTGGTCGTACTCCATCAGGAAGCCCACCACGTTGCCGTGCGCCCCGCAGCCGAAGCAGTGGTAGAACTGCTTCTCCGGGGAGACGTAGAACGACGGCGTCTTTTCCTGGTGGAAGGGGCAGCAGGCGGCGAACTCCTTGCCCTTCTTCTTCAGCGGCACGCGCTCGCCGATCACCTCGACGATGTCCGAGCGCGAGACGACTTCCTCGACGAAGGCCTCCGGGATGCGGCTCACGACCTGCCTCCACGCTCGCAAACGACAAGACCGACCACCCCGGGAAGGGTGATCGGTCCCGGATTGAAGATGCCTCGAGCCAGATGGGGCCCGCGCACCGGCTTACGCCGCCTTGTTGAGCAGGTCGAGCAGGTCGCCGATTTCCATGGCCTTGGGCTTGACCAGCCAGAACTTCTGCAGGTAGGCGTCGAAGTCCGCCAGGATCTCGCGGGCACGCGCGCTGTCGGTGCGGCGGGCGTGCTCCTCGATGATTGAACGCAGGTGCTGGCGATGCGGTTCGAGTTCGGCGGCCTGCAGGCGGTGGATGTCGACCAGCTCGTGGTTGTAGCGATCGACGAAGTCCTTGGCCTCGTCGAGCACGTAGGCGAAACCGCCGGTCATGCCGGCGCCGAAGTTGATGCCGGTCGAGCCGAGGATGGTGACCACGCCGCCGGTCATGTACTCGCAGCCGTGGTCGCCGCAGCCCTCGATCACCGCCTGGGCGCCCGAGTTGCGCACCGCGAAGCGCTCGCCGGCCTGGCCGGCGGCGTACAACTGGCCGTTGGTCGCGCCGTACAGGCAGGTGTTGCCGATGATCGGCGTCTCGGCGGTGGCGAAGGTGCTGCCCTTGGGCGGGTAGATCACGATCTCGCCGCCGGCCATGCCCTTGCCGACGTAGTCGTTGGCGTCACCCTCGAGTTCGAGGTGCAGGCCGCCGGCGTTGAACACGCCGAAGCTCTGCCCGGCGATGCCCGTGAACTTCAACTTGATCGGGTGATCGTTCATGCCCTGGTTGCCGTGAAGGCGGGCGATCTCGCCCGAGACGCGCGCGCCGATCGAGCGATCGGTGTTGCGGATGGGGTAGCTGTACTCGCCGCCGGTCTTGCCCTCGATCGCCGCCATGACCTCTTTCACGATCTTCTCGGCCAGCAGGCCCTTGTCGTGCGGGTCGTTGTGCGGCGCGACGCAGCAGTTGGGCGCATCCGAGACCATGCCGGCATCCGAGAGGATCTTCGACAGGTCGAGGTGGCGCTGCTTGTCGGTAGCCGGCTCGCGCAGATCGAACAGGTCGGTGCGGCCGATCAACTCCTCGATCGAGCGCACGCCGACGCTCGCCATCAGGTGGCGCGCCTCCTCGGCGATGAAGCGGAAGTAGTTGACCAGCTTGTCGACCTCGCCCTTGAAGTGCTCCAGGCGCAGCACCTTGTTCTGGGTGGCGACGCCGGTGGCACAGTTGTTCAGATGGCAGATGCGCAGGAACTTGCAGCCGATGGCGATCATCGGCCCGGTGCCGAAGCCGAAGCTCTCGGCGCCCAGGATGGCCGCCTTGACCACGTCGAGGCCGGTCTTGAGGCCACCGTCGGTCTGCAGGCGGACCTTGTCGCGCAGGTCATTGGCACGCAGGGTCTGGTGCGCCTCGGTCAGGCCCAGCTCCCAGGGGGAGCCGGCGTACTTCACGGACGTGATCGGGCTTGCGCCGGTGCCGCCGTCGTAGCCGGAGATGGTGATGAGATCGGCGTAGGCCTTGGCCACGCCGGCGGCGACGGTGCCCACGCCCGGCTCGGAAACGAGCTTGACCGAGACCAGCGCCTGCGGATTGGTCTGCTTGAGGTCGAAGATCAGCTGGGCGAGATCCTCGATCGAGTAGATGTCGTGGTGCGGCGGCGGCGAGATCAGCGTCACGC
>CAYUAO010000160.1:0-4788 GCA_964442775.1 uncultured Halothiobacillus sp.
CAAACCCGCGAGCCAGAGATGCCATCGAATCGTGCAGAGTTTCCCTAACGAGTTCCGACGCCCGCCCCTGTCATCGGGCGTCGTCAGCCACCTGCCAGTGCCCGCTCTTGCCGCCGCGCTTTTCCAGCAGCCGGGTCTGCTCGATCACCATGCCGCGGTCGACCGCCTTGCACATGTCGTACAGGGTCAGCGCGGCGACCGATGCCGCGGTGAGCGCCTCCATCTCCACGCCCGTCTGGCCGGTCACGGCGCATTCGGCGGTGATGTGGACGGCGTGACGGTCGGGCTCGGGAGTGAGCTCGACCTTGACCCGGGTGAGCATCAGCGGGTGGCACATCGGAATCAGGTCGCCGGTGCGCTTGGCCGCCATGATCCCCGCGATGCGCGCGGTGGCGAGCACGTCGCCCTTCTTGTGCCCGCCGGAGAGGATCAGTTCCAGCGTCTCGGGTTGCATGACGATGCGCGACTCGGCCACGGCGACGCGCTGACTGTGCGCCTTGTCGCCGACATCGACCATGCGGGCCTCGCCCTTCTCGTCGAGGTGGGTGAGTGTGCGGCTCATAAGCCAAGCTCCTTGAAGGCGGTGAATTCCACCGTGTCGCCGGCGGCGAGACGGGCATCGGGCGGGATCAGGGCGAGGCCATCGGCCCAGGCGAGCGAACTCAACAGCCCCGAGTTCTGGTCGGGATAGGCCTCGAGCATCACGCGGCCATCGATCTCGACCCGGCGCACGCGGATGTACTCGGGCCGGTCACCCCCCTGGCGAGCGACCGCCAGCGGCAATGGCTGCGTGGGCCAGTGGCCCGCCCCGGACCGACCGGCCAGCCGATCGATCGCGGTGTACACGAAGCGAAGACAGGTAACAAAGGTGGAGACCGGGTTGCCCGGCAGGCCGAGAAACGGCGTCCCCAGCACCTCGCCGATCGCCAGCGGCTTGCCCGGCTTGAGAAAGACGCGCCAGTGATCGATGCGCCCGAGGGCCTCGACGCCGGCGCGCACCAGGTCGGCCTCGCCCACGGAGACGCCCCCCGAGGTGACGATCAGGTCCGCCGCGGCCGCCTCGCGCAGGCGCGCGTCGATTTCCTCGCGGTCGTCCGGCAGGCAGGCACGCTGGACGATCTCCGCGCCGGCCGCCCGCAGCAGGACCTCGAGCATGGGGCCGTTGGCATCAAAGATCCTGCCCGGGACGAACGGCTCGCCGGGAGCCAGCAGCTCGTCGCCGGTGGTGAGCAACGCCACCCGCACCCGTCGCCGCACCGGCAACGCCGCCCGGCCCGTGCTGGCGATCAGCCCCGTCATCGAGGCGCTGACGGCCGTCCCCGGTTCGAGCAGCAACTGGCCTGCACGGGTGTCGGCCCCCGTGGGCCGCACGCCGGAGCCGATCGCCACGTCCTCCCGCCAGCGGGCCTGCCCTTCCACGATCGTCACCGCTTCCTGGGCGACCACGGTATCCGCCCCCTCGGGCAGCAGCGCGCCTGTGAAAATGCGCATGGCCGTGCCCGGCCGGAGGGACGACGGCGGATCGCCGGCGAACCGCTTGCCCACCACCGGCAGCGAGGCGCCGGCGACGAGCGGGCCGGCGACGGCATAGCCATCGAACAGGCTCAGCGGGGCGACGGGAACGTCACGCGGCGCGGTCAGCGGCTCGGCAAGCACCCGGCCGACCGATTCGCGCACAGGCACCGCTTCCACCCCTTCCACCGGCTCGATCCACTCGACCAGTCTCTCGATCACTCGCTCGATCGATTCCACGCGTCCTTCTCCTCAGTCGAAATCGGCGAACCACCGCCGACGTGCCACCTCGTCGCTCTCGCGCGCGTCCACCCAGCGGGTGTTGCCCTCCGGATCGACCTCCTTCTTCCAGAAGGGCGCGTGCGTCTTGAGGTAGTCCATGATGAAACTGCAGGCCTCCAGCGCATCGCCACGATGCGCGCTGGCCACCGCGACCAGCACGATCTGGTCCGTCGGCCGCAGGTGTCCGACGCGGTGTACGATGTTCACGCCGGCCAGTGGCCAACGGGAAATGGCCTCGTCCGCGACGCGCTCGAGCGCGCGCTCGGTCATGCCCGGGTAGTGTTCGAGGACGAGGTCGCTGACCTCCAGGTCGTCGTTGATGTCGCGCACGGTACCGAGAAAGCTTGCCACCGCGCCCACATGGGCGCACTGCGAGCGCAACTCGGCGAGAAGCTGACCGACGTCGAAATCGGCCTCTTGAACACGTATGGAACGGAACACGGTGAAGGTTGCTGCCCTGTTGGATATTTCCGACAGACTATAACGACCCCTCCCCCGGGGCCAAGGCCGAACGGCCCGAAGCCCGGCCGAAAGCGGCCCGGCGGAGCGTCCCAATAAGCCGCCATAACCCACTTAATACCCCATTAAATGATCGAACCCCCATTCGGTTGTTAATTAGAACCCTCTGATGTAGATTGCCGCCGGTTCAATTTTTTTGACCGGACCGTCGGTCAGGAACTCCGGTTCGGATTGACCCGACTGGAAGACCGATGAAGAATGGTGGATCATTGCCGACATCGGCAAGCCGCCGGCCAGTCCTCAAAAACAACGCGTGCCCGTGGTTGTCGGAGAACCGCAGGACACGAAGATGGATCGAACCTGAAATTGATCCGACCAATTGCCTACGATGCAGGAGTGAGCAATGTCAGAAACCACAGTTGATAAGACGCCGCAGAGCGATGCCCGCGAGGGCGTGGCTTTCAGCGACCGTCGCAAATTCCTCCGCAAGAGCGTCGCGCTGGCGGCATCCGGTGCTGCCGCGGCAGCCGCCGGCAACGCCTACGGTGACGCGAAGCTGGAGACCGTCTCCGATCCGCTCGAGATCAACCCGACCCGGAACATCCTGGGCCGTGGCGTTGTATCCGTCCCCTACGGCATGCCGTCGAAGTTCGAGAAGGACGTCGTGCGCCGCAACGTCAGCTGGCTGACCGCCGACACCGTCGCCTCGATCAGCTTCACCCCGTGGCAGGATCTCAGCGGCATCATCACGCCGAACGGCCTGCACTTCGAGCGTCACCACGCCGGCGCGGTCGACATTGATCCGGAGAACCACCAGCTGGTCATCCACGGCATGGTCGACAAGCCGATGGTCTTCACCATGGAAGACCTCAAGCGCATGCCGTCACACACCGCGATCCACTTCCTCGAGTGCCCGGCGAACGGCGCGATGGAATGGCGCGGCGTCCAGATGGATTCCATGCAGTTCACCCACGGCATGATGAGCTGCTCGGAGTGGACCGGCGTCAAGATCACCGACCTGATGGAATACGTGGGCGTCGACCCGAAGTCCACCTGGTTCTACGCGGAAGGTGCCGATGGCTCCGCCCTGCAACGCTCCATCCCGATGGAAGGCGCCAAGGACCAGTTCGGCGAGCCGATCCCGGCCGACCAGTGCGAGATGTACAAGGACGCCATGATCGCCTACGCGCAGAACGGCGAGGCACTGCGCCCGGAGAACGGCTACCCGATCCGCTTCCTGCTCCCGGGCTGCGAGGCGAACATGTCGATCAAGTGGCTGCGTCGCATCAAGTTCGTCGACAAGCCGCTGGTCACCTACCAGGAGACTCGTCACTACATCGAGCCGCTGCCGGATGGCACCATCCGCCAGTTCACCCTGGTCAACGAGGCCAACTCGGTCATCAACTACCCCTGCCCGGACAACCAGCTCAAGGGCAAGGGTGCCTACGAGATCCGCGGCATCGCTTGGTCCGGCCGTGGCAAGGTCAAGCACGTCGACGTTTCCGTCGATGGCGGCAAGAACTGGAAAGAGGCCGAACTGGTCGAGCCCGTGCTCTCCAAGTGCGTGACCAAGTTCAAGCTCCCGTTCGAGTGGAAGGGTGACGAGCACCTGATCATGAGCCGTGTCACCGACGAGACCGGCTACGTTCAGCCGACCCTGATGCAGCTGCG
The DNA here is from genome assembly GCA_964442775.1 of uncultured Halothiobacillus sp. Classification (GTDB taxonomy): domain Bacteria; phylum Pseudomonadota; class Gammaproteobacteria; order Halothiobacillales; family Halothiobacillaceae; genus Guyparkeria. The sequence goes on from CAYUAO010000160.1 coordinate 3,925, forward strand.
CAACGTTCGCGGCTTCAACAGCATCTACCACAAGAACTCCATTCAGGCCTGGAAAATCGAGAAGACCGGCGAGGTGAAGAATGTCCAAATTGAAAACTTCTAAGTTCGGCCTGGGTCTTGCGGCCGGTGCCATGGCCCTGGGCCTGAGCACCGCCGGCATGGCCGACGGCCACGGTGACGGCTTCAACGGTATCGGCAAGAACATCACCGAAAAGGCGGTCGAGCCGTGGGACATCAGCGTGTTCTACGACGGCACCAACCTGCCGGAAGGCGAAGGTAGCGTTGCCGACGGTGAGCAGCCCTACCAGGCCCAGTGCGCCATGTGCCACGGTGACTTCGGCGAAGGCGCCGAGGGCTACCCGAAGATGGCCGGTGACCCGATGCCGCAGTTCGTCGAGTCCCTCAAGCAGGGTCTGGACGCCGTGGGCAACCGTGGCGTCAACAACGCCTGGGCTCACGCCCCGACGCTGTTCGACATGATCAAGCGTCACATGCCGTTCTACGCACCGGGCACCATGGGTACCGACGAGTCCTACGCCGTCACCTGCTACGTGCTGAACCTGGCCGGTGTCGTCGACATGGACTTCACCTGCAGCGACGAGACGCTGGCCGACGTGGAAATGCCGTCTGCCGAGTACTTCGTGACCGACACCCGTCCGGACACGGACAACCAGCGTTGCATGGAAGACTGCACCGATGAGGAACCGGAAGTGGTTTACTCGGCAGTCGAGGGCGTGAGCGGCTAAACACCGACTCGCTTGCCAAGCGCTTGACCAGCCCCGCCAATCGGCGGGGCTTTTTCGTGTCATGCGCGAACAACCGGCTCCGCCGTTTCTCTCCGGCTCCCCGAATCGGCTAATGCGT
>CAYUAO010000161.1:0-4689 GCA_964442775.1 uncultured Halothiobacillus sp.
GGTAGTCGAGGGCCACGTGGAGCATGAAGCGGTCCATCTGCGCCTCGGGCAGCGGGTAGGTACCCGACTGCTCCAGCGGGTTCTGCGTGGCCATGACCAGGAACAGCTCCGGCAGGGCGCGGCTGTGCCCGGCGACGGTAACCTGGCGCTCGGCCATCGCCTCGAGCAGTGCCGACTGGACCTTCGCCGGGGCGCGGTTGATCTCGTCGGCGAGCACGATCTCGTTGAACAGCGGACCGGGCTCGAAGGTGAATTCGCGGGTCTCGGGGTGATAGACCTCGTTGCCCAGCAGGTCGGCCGGCAGCAGGTCCGGGGTGAACTGGATGCGCTTGAAGTTGGCGTGCACGCCCTCGGCCAGCGCCTTGATCGCGGTGGTCTTGGCCAGCCCCGGCAGGCCCTCGACCAGCAGGTGACCGCCGGTCAACAGACCGATCAGGAGCCGGTCGACCAGTTCGGTCTGGCCGACGATATAGTGCCCGAGGTGGGCGCGCAGGTTCTGGATGGGTATCTGTTCGGTCATGGCTCGACTCGGCTTGTCCGCGGTTCGGTTTCGGTATCGTCAATGCTGGTGGGCAGGCCGGCGAGCTTCCACTCGGGGAAGCCCGATTCCAGCCGGCGGGTTCGGAAACCCGCCTCGCGCAGGCGGGCGACCGCCTCGAAGGAGAAGGTGCAGTAGGGGCCGCGGCAGTAGGCGATCACCTCGCGCTCGGGGTCGAGCTCGGCCATGCGCCGCTCGAGCTCCTCGACCGTGACGTTGATCGCCCCGGGGATGTGGCCGGCCTCGTACTCCTCTTCCGGGCGCACGTCGATCAGCGTGACCAGCCCCTTGCGGCAGCGCTCGATCAGCTCCTCGGCGGAGACCGGCTCGAGGGCGTCCTTGCGGTGCAGGTGGGCGTCGACCATCTGGCGCACCTCGGCCAGATGCCGCTCGCCGACGCGACGGAACACGTCCAGCAGCTCGACCACGTCATCTGCGGCGATCGAGTAGATCACCTGCTTGCCCTCGCGGCGAGCCGTCACCAGGCCCGCCTGCTGCATGCGCTGCAGGTGCTGGGAGGTGTTCGCCACGGACAGCCCCGCCACCCGGGCCAGTCCGTCGACCGAGCGCTCCCCCTGGGCCAGGTGCTCGAGCAGTTCCAGCCGCCGCCCATTGGAGAGCACCTTGCCCAGCCGGGCGAACTGGTCGTTGAGATCCTGCTTGAATCGTTGCGTAGCCACCGTGCCCTCTCTCGGAATGATCATCCGGCGCAGCCGGCATCGGCGCGGCGGCGCTGGATACGAAGCGTAATCCATGCGCCCAGCATGATCGCAGCGATCGACAGCATCGAGCCCAGCGCCAGGGTGGACAGGCCGGTCAGGCCGTGACCGACCGTGCAGCCCATCGCCAGCACGGCGCCGACCCCGACCATCGCCGCGCCGATCACCGTGCGCAGCCATTCGCCGATCGCCCGCGGTGCCGAGAACTGAAGGTCGCGGCGCAGCAGGGCGCTGACGAGACTGCCGAGAAACACGCCGAGGACCGCTACCGCACCAAAGGTAAGGGTGGAGGTGTTGTCCACATTCTGGAGAAAGTACACCACGTCACCCAGCGGTGCACTGAAGGTGAATGACTGCGTCCCCAGACCCTCCTGGGGGTTGTTTTGCATCATCGAGGCCATGTCCGCGGCCTGGCCCGGCGCCCCACCGGTGACCCAGAACCCCAGCCCGACCGCCGTGCCGAGCAGCAGCACGCCGAACCACGCCAGGCCGTTGCCGCCCAGCGGCAGCCAGCGCCAGCTCACCGCCAGCAACAGCGCGGCCAGCGCGGCGGCGATCAGGCCGTAGACGACGGTACCACCGCCGACCAGGGCGGCCAGGTCCTGGTGCGGGACGCCGATCGCCGTGAGATCGACGCTCAGCGCACCCACCCAGGGCAGAAAGGCCGTCTGGAACAGGCTGGTGCGCGTCATCGCGTAGGCTGCCACGGCCATCACCACGATGGCGACCAGCGCCTGCAGGCTGCCCTGCGAGGTCCGCACCAGGCTGCGCACCGGACAGCCCCTGGCGAGCACCATGCCCGCGCCGAACAGCAACCCGCCGATCAGGTAGCGCCCCCAGGCGAAGTCGGCGGTGCGATACGGCGGCCGGGTCTGGTCGAGATCGACCGCGGCGAACCACTGCACCAGCGTGGTCACCACGATGGCCACGCCGATCGCGCCCAGATAGACCGCCATGCGGCTGCCGTCGCGCTCGCCCATGTAGGCGCTCATGCCGCCAAGCAGGCAGAAACGCGTGAATTGCGCCGCGGCCCCGAACACCACGGAAAGCACCAGGACGTACAGCAAGTACTGGGAAATCGCCGGATCCATACCCGAGCCCTCATTTTCGTTGACACGCCGAGCCGGGCCACGCCGGCCAGCCATTATCCATTGCCCGCCCGCCTCGCGACACGTCACGCGAGTCGACTGCTCGACCGCGGACACCGCGAACCGACAAGACGGATGGCGATGATTCAATCAGTCAATTGATTCTTCTGTCAAGCAGCACGAACCCGCTTGACTTTAATTCAATTGAGTAATTGAATGATGCCCGTACACACCAGTGGAGGGCAACCCAATGTTCCTGATCCAGCACCCCTGTGAATTCAGCTCACTCGCCTACCTGTTCGGCTGCACCGGCAAGGGCCGGGCCATGGCCGTCGACGTGCATTTCGACGACGTCGACCGCTTCGTCGAAATGGCCGAGGCGAAGGGCGTGGAGATCAACTTCGTGGTCGACACCCACGTCCACGCGGATCACAAGACGGGCGGCCCGGAACTGGCCCGACGCACCGGCGCGGAATACGTGCTGCATGAATCCGCGCCGGTAAAGCACCCGTTCCGCGGCGTGGCGCACGGCGAACACCTGGAACTGGGCAACGTCAGCGCCCAGGTGCTGCACACCCCCGGGCACACCGACGACAGCATCTGCCTCTTGGTGACCGACCACTCGCGCACCGACGAGCCGTGGTTCCTGATCACCGGGCACACGCTCTTTCCCGGCGGCGTCGGCCGCCCCGACCTGCATGGTCGCGAACGCGAGATGGCGGAGAAGCTCTACGACTCGCTCTACGGCCCGATCCTCTCCCTGCCGGATCACATCGAGATACTGGCCGGCGCGCAGGCCGGCAGCGTCTGCGGTGGCGGCATCAGCGGCAAGCCGATGTCCACGCTGGGTTTCGAGAAGCGTCACAACAACGGGCTGATCCGCGAGCGGCAGTATTTCATCGAGACCATCGCCTCGATCGAGCTGCCGCCGGTCGAGGAAATCAAGGCGTTCTACGCGTTCAATACCGGCCACTGAGCCCGTGACCCGTGTCACGAGCCGCCTCGAGCGCCCACTGCCCGGTCGCGATCGGATGACGTTCGCGCTGGCCATCTCGACGGCTCGGCCATGACGGACACGCGACAGACCCAGAGGTAACCCATGGATATCACTCACCGGGATCTCACTCACGGCATTGCCGCCAACCGCGGCCAGTTCGTCCAGTTCCTGCTGCAGGTCTTCTTCGTCGGTGCGCTGGTGGGCATGACCCGCACGGTGCTGCCGGTGCTCTCGGAGTCGGACTTCGGCCTGGCCGCGGGGGCGTTCACAACCCTGGCGAGCTTCGTGGTGATCTTCGGCGTGATCAAGGCGGTACTCAACCTGCTCGCCGGGCGTTTCTCCGACCGGTTTGGGCGCAAGCGCGTGCTGGTGGCCGGCTGGCTGTTCGCCATCCCGGTGCCGTTCCTGCTGCTGATCGCCGATTCCTGGGGCTGGGTGCTGCTGGCCACGGTCTTTCTCGGCATCAACCAGGGGCTGGCCTGGTCGATGGCGCTCAACAGCAAGCTGGATCTCACCCACGCCCACCAGCGCGGGCTGGTCAACGGCGCCAACGAGTTCGCCGGCTACGGCGGCGTGGCGGTGGCGGGCTATCTCGCCGCGATCGCCGCCGAGCAGATCGGCGCGCGCGAGGGCCTGTTCTGGTTCGGCCTGGGCGTGATCGCCCTGGCGCTGGCGCTGGCCGTCTGGATGGCCCGCGACACCCTGCCCTGGGCACATGCCCAGCAGAAGGCCCATGGGAACGGCAAGGTCCCGGCGCTTCGCTCCGGGCCGGGATTCTTCCTGCATGCCACCTGGGGCAATCGCAGCCTGCTGGCGATCAACCAGGCGGGCCTGGTGGAGAAGTTCACGGACACCATCATCTGGCTGTTCGTGCCCATCCTGCTGGTCGCCCGCGGCGCGGACCTCGTGACCGCCGGGTTTCTCGTCGGCATCTACGGCGTGGTCTGGGGCGCCGGGCAGCTGATCACCGGCCCGGCCTCCGACAAGCTCGGCCGACGAAGCCTGATCACCTGGGGGATGTGGCTCTGCGGGGCGGGGATCGTCGCGGTCGTGCTGTCGCACTCGGCCTGGATCTGGGGGCTCGCACTGGCGGTCACCGGCGTGGGCATGGCGATGCTCTACCCGACGCTGGGCGCGGCGGTGGCCGATCACTGCGAGCCGGTCGAGCGCGCCGGCATCCTGGGCGTGTACCGCTTCTGGCGGGACTTCGGCTACGCCGTGGGTGCGCTGGCACTCGGGCTGGTGGCCTCGCTGACCGGTGGCATCGAGGCGGGCTTCTGGTTCGTGGGCTTGGCGATGGCCCTGTCCGGGCTGTGGGTAGCCTTCGGTCTCGAACCCCGTGAACCG
>CAYUAO010000162.1:0-4630 GCA_964442775.1 uncultured Halothiobacillus sp.
GCACGTAGACGATGTCCTTCTGGTCGAACTCGAAGTCGAGCCAGGAGCCGCGGTACGGGATGACCCGCGCGGAGAACAGCATCCGCTTGGAACTGGTGCTCTTGCCCTTGTCGTGATCGAAGAACACGCCCGGCGAGCGGTGGAGCTGGGAGACGATGACGCGCTCGGTGCCGTTGACGACAAAGGTGCCGCTCTCGGTCTGCAGCGGGATCTCGCCCATGTAGACATCCTGCTCACGGATGTCCTTGACCACCTTGGAGCCGGCCGGGGCCTCCTTGTCGTAGATCACCAGGCGCAGCTTGACCCGCAGCGGCGCGGAGTAGGTCAACCCGCGGATCTGGCATTCACGCACGTCGAATGCCGGCTCGCCGAAGTGGTAGTCGACGTAGTCGATTTCAGCATTGCCCGAGTGGCTCGAGATCGGAAACACCGAGCCCAGCGCCGCGTGCAGCCCGATGTTGCGGCGCTCCTTCTGCGCCACGCCCTGCTGCAGGAAACCCTCGTAGGATTTGACCTGCGTGGTCAACAGATAGGGGACCGGCAGGACCTCGGCACGCTTGCCGAAATCCTTGCGGATTCGCTTCTTCTCAGTGAATGAATAGCTCATCTACTTTCCTCGTCGGGACAATCTGAGTGTGATCGCCAGCGGACTGGCGATGCACGCCTTGGCGCGCGGGGATGCGTTCCCCCTGGGTTGGAGCGGCAACAGGCCGCCCCGGGCAACCTTTCGCGATCAGACCATCGGTCCGATCGCGAAAGGACGCCCAACAAGCGCGTAAAGGCCGGCGACCCGAAGGCCACCAGCCCGTACCTGGGTGCTGTGATTAAGCGACCCTTGCACTCGTTTACTTGAGCTCGACGGAAGCGCCTGCCTCTTCGAGCTTGGCCTTCATGGAGTCGGCCTCTTCCTTCTCGACGCCTTCCTTGATGGTGCTCGGTGCGCCTTCGACCAGCTCCTTGGCCTCCTTGAGACCCAGACCGGTCAGCTCGCGAGTCGCCTTGATCACGGAGACCTTGTTGGAACCGAACGAGGTCATGACCACGTCGAACTCGGTCTGCTCTTCAGCAGCGGCGCCGCCGCCTTCGCCACCACCGGCGGCCGGTGCCGCAGCGACGGCCGCAGCGGCGCTCACGCCGAACTTCTCTTCCATGTCGGAGATCAGTTCAACGACCTCCATGACGGACATGTTGGAGATCGCTTCGAGGATATCGTCTTTTGTAACTGCCATGATTGAGTACCTGAAAAATGAGGGAAAAGGTTAAGCCGCTTCTTTCTGGTCGCGAATCGCCGCCACGGTGCGCACCAGCTTGCCCGGCACCTCGTTGAAGGTACGGGCCAGCTTGGTGACCGGCGCCTGCATGGTCGCCATGAGTTGCGCAAGCGCTTCCTCACGGGTCGGCAGACTGGCAACGCGTTCGAGAGCGGAAGCCGGGAGGAGTTCGCCACCCAAGGACACGAACTGGACTTCAAGCGCTTCGGTCTCCTTGGTCGCGTCCCTCATCAGACGCGCCGCGGAGCCCAGGTCGTCCATCGAGAACGCGAGGATGAGCGGGCCGCGAAGGGCCTCGATCATGCACTCGTACTCGGTGCCTTCCAGGGCGCGCTTGGCCAGGGTGTTCTTGACGACACGCATGTAGACACCCTGCTCTCGCGCCTTGACGCGGAGTTCGGTGACCTGCGAGACCGTCAAGCCTCGATACTCGACGCCAACCGCCGAGTAGGCCTTGGATGCAACCTCGGCGACTTCAGCGACAACCAACTTCTTGCGATCGAAGGTTAATGCCACGTCTCTTACCTACGGTTGCAAAGGGACTGAGCCCTTTTCGTTTCAAACCGATTCGTGCGCCGCACGAATCGCCCTTCTCAACGGCCACCCAGACATGAAATCATCGGGACTCTGACCGTCTGCGCAGGCTTTCTCGATTAAGCGGGAGAGCAAGCTCGCCCGCGCCTGCGGTCTTTGACGCCACCGGTATCAATGCCGGCAGTCCAAAGAAAGTGACCGACCCCGACGCAACGGTCGTGGCCGGCTTTTAATACTCTGCTCGCGATTACTCGGCGAGCGAACCCTGGTCGACCACCAGCCCCGGCCCCATCGTGGTCGAGACGGATACACGCTTCATGTACACGCCCTTCGCCGCCGACGGCTTGGCCTTGTTCAGGTCGCCGATCAGGGCAGTGAGGTTCTCGATCAGCGCCGCCGGCTCGAAATCCACCTTGCCGATGGTGCAGTGGATGATGCCGTTCTTGTCCGTGCGGTAGCGCACTTGGCCGGCCTTGGCGTTCTTGACCGCCGTGGCGACGTCGGTGGACACCGTGCCCACCTTCGGGTTCGGCATCAGGCCGCGCGGACCGAGGATCTGGCCCAACTGGCCGACCACGCGCATCGCGTCCGGAGAGGCGATGACGACGTCGAAGTCCATGCGACCCTGCTTGATCTCGTCGGCGAGATCGTCCATCCCGACGATGTCGGCGCCGGCCTCCTTGGCGGCCTCGGCGTTCGCGCCCTGGGCGAACACGGCGACGCGCACGTCCTGCCCGGTACCGCGCGGCAGCACGGTGGAACCGCGGACCATCTGGTCGGAGCGGCGCGGGTCGACGCCCAGGTTGACGGCGACGTCAACCGACTCGTTGAACTTCACCTTCGAGACGTCCTTCAGCAGGGTGAAGGCATCCTCGGCCGCGTACTGGCGATTGCGGTCGATCTTCTCGGCGATCATCTTCTGACGCTTGCTCAGCTTGGCCATCTCACACACCCTCCACGTTGAGGCCCATGCTGCGGGCGCTACCGGCGATGGTGCGCACACGGGCGTCGAGATCCTTCGCCGTCAGGTCCGGCTCCTTGGTCTTGGCAATCTCTTCGAGCTGCTCGCGGGTGACCGTGCCGACCTTGGTCTTGTTCGGCTCGGCCGAACCGCTCTTGATACCGACGGCCTTCTTGAGAAGGATCGCCGCCGGCGGGGTCTTCATGATGAAGGTGAACGACTTGTCCTGATAGACAGTGATCACCACCGGAACGGGAAGACCCGGCTCGATGTTGCCCGACGCCGCGTTGAACTCCTTGCAGAAGCCCATGATGTTGACGCCGTGCTGACCCAGGGCGGGACCGATGGGGGGCGACGGGTTGGCCTGACCGGCAGGCACCTGAAGCTTGATGTAAGCGGAGACTTTCTTAGCCATGATGACCTCTCAGGTGGGTAGTAGCGCCCGGCGCCGGGCCGGGCTCCCCGTGTGTCGACAAATCAGGTCTTCTCGACCTGGTCGAAATTCAGTTCCACCGGGGTGGAACGTCCGAAAATGCTCACCGCGACGCGCAGGCGGCTCTTCTCGTAGTTGACTTCCTCGACCGTGCCGGTGAAGTCGTTGAACGGGCCGTCGCAGACGCGCACCATCTCGCCCACGTCGAACAACGTCTTCGGCTTGGGCTTCTCGGTCGAGTCCTTCATCCGGTTGAGGATCTGGTCGGCCTCGCGCTCGGTGATCGGCGTGGGCTTGCCGCCGGAGTTGCCGATGAATCCCAGCACCCGCGGCACCGACTTGATCAGGTGCCACGCCTCGTCGGTCATGTCGACCTGTACGAGCACGTAGCCCGGGAAGAACTTGCGCTCGGAACGGCGCTTGACGCCGTCGCGCATCTCGACCACCTCCTCGGAAGGCACGAGGATCTCGCCGAACAGATGCTGCAGACCGGCGCGTTCGATGCGCTCCTGCAACGCCTTCTTGACGCTGTTTTCGTACTGTGAGAACGCCTGGACGACGTACCAGCGCATCGCCATGTAAAGCCTCCTAACCGGTAATGCTGCGAACGATCCAACCCAGCAGCGAGTCGACGCCCCAGAGGAACAGGCCGATCAGGATGACGAGCAGGATGACCACTAGGGTCGTCTGCGTCGCTTCCTGGCGAGTCGGCCAGACCATCTTCTTGACCTCGAGACGCGAGTCGAAGGTGAACTGCCAGATCGACCGCCCGACAGCCGTGGTATACGCCACGGCGATCGCGAGCCCCGCACCTGCCACGACGGCCAGAATGCGCAGGAACAGCGGCTGGTCATCAAGCAGGTAGTAACCCAGGATGCCGGCGATGATCAGCGCGATCGCGACGGCGATCTTGGCCGAATCCAGGCCGGACGACGTGGGCTGCACGGATTTTTCCGACATGTTAGGAACTCACGCTTCAAAGACAGCACCCGCCGGCCGGCGAACCGGATCCGGCGGGCACCCCCTGCACGGAAGTGGCAGGGCAGGAGGGACTCGAACCCCCAACCTACGGTTTTGGAGACCGTTGCTCTGCCAGTTGAGCTACTGCCCTAGTGTTTTCGCCTACCGCGAAAAAAGAGCGCGAAGTCTATCCGACTCCGCGCCTTGACGCAACCCGTTGCGGATTACTCGATGATCTTGGAGACGACGCCGGCGCCGACGGTACGACCGCCTTCGCGGACGGCAAAGCGCAGACCTTCTTCCATCGCGATCGGTGCGATCAGCGTGACGGTCATCGCCACGTTGTCGCCCGGCATGACCATCTCCGTGCCCTCCGGCAGCTCGCAGGCGCCGGTCACGTCGGTGGTGCGGAAGTAGAACTGCGGACGGTAGCCGTTGAAGAACGGGGTGTGACGACCACCCTCTTCCTTC
>CAYUAO010000163.1:0-4606 GCA_964442775.1 uncultured Halothiobacillus sp.
CAGAGCCAGAGCCAGAGCCAGAGCCAGAGCCAGAGCCAGAGCCAGAGCCAGAGCCGGAACCAGAGCCGGAGCCCGAGTCGGAATCAACCCCGGAATCGAACTCCGAATCGACCGACGAGGCGGCCGAGTCCTCCGACAGCGAATCGGCGAGTCAGTCCGACCAGGAAACGGACGAGGAGCGAACCGAGCAGGAGGCAAGCGCCGCCGGGGCGGAAAGCGACGAGCCGGCGAGCGAACCGGGTTTTTCCGCCGGCTACCTCGACAACCCGCCGCCGGCCTACCCGCGCGCCTCGCAGCGGTTGCGCGAGGAAGGCGAGGTGCGCCTGCGCGTGAAGGTGGATGCCGACGGCAGGCCGGTCGACTGGTCGATCGAGCGCTCCAGTGGCCACGAGCGACTCGACGAGGCCGCCAAGGACGCCGTGGCCGAATGGCGATTCGAACCCGCCACCCGCGGAGACAAGCCGGTCGCCGGGGAGGTGATCGTGCCGATGCGCTTCGAATTGCAGTAGCCAACCACAACACGATTGCAAACGGTTTGCATTTCCGTGGAATTTAATTACCATCCCGCTTGCTTGGCAGGCTCACGACGCCCGAGGACGACACCATGGATATCAATCTCGTATTCGATCACGGCGACCCGGTCCTGGTCGGCGTGTTCATCACACTGCTGATCATGTCCGTGGCGACCTGGGCCGTGGCGGTCACCAAGCTGCTCTCATTGATCGAGCGGCGTCGCGCCACCCGTCACAGCATGGAGGCGATCGCCGCCTCCCATCGCGCCGCCGAACTCGAATCCCGACTCGCCGGCCGCAACGACCCGACCGCCGCCCTGGCCCACGCCGCGCTTCGGGCGGCCCGTGACTACCGCGGCCCGCTCGAGGGCGACGCCCAGGCGCGGCAACGCCTGGATGACGCGCTGATCCGCGGTATCCGCCAGTCGCTCGACCGCCAGGAAACCCGGCTTCAGGCCGGCCAGTTGCTGTTCGCGACAGTCGGTTCGCTGGCCCCGTTCGTCGGCCTGTTCGGCACGGTCTGGGGCATCTACGGCGCGCTGATCGACCTGTCCTCGGCCGAAAGCGTCTCCATGGGCCTGGTGGCCGGCCCGCTGGGCGAGGCGCTGGTGGCCACCGCCGCCGGTCTCGCCGCGGCCATCCCGGCGGTGCTGTTCTTCAACCTGTTCAATCGCAGCCATCGCCTGTATCGGCAGACGCTCGACGCCGCGGCTCACGACATCCATTCCCTGCTGATGCACGACGACCGACTGTCCGAGTGGGCCCGGCGCAACGGCAGGGCGGACACCCATCAGCCCACCGGCCAGCCCGCGCCGCAGCCGATGGAGACCTGATCCATGGCATTCGGCCGACTCGACGACCACGACGAGCCGATGGCGGAGATGAACGTCATCCCGCTGGTCGACGTGATGCTGGTGCTGTTGGTGGTGTTCATCGTCGCCGCGCCGGTGATCACCCACTCGGTCACGCTCGACCTGCCCGAGGCCAGCAGCGAGCGGCAGGAAGAAGACCCGGAATCGGTCACCCTCTCGCTCGACGGCGAGGGGCAGCTGTACCTCGACGACAAACCCGTCTCGGAGCAGCGCCTGGAAAGCGTGCTCGTCCAGGCCCGCCGCGACAACGACGAGCTGGTCGTCTACCTGCGCGCCGACGAATCGGTCCCCTATCGACTGGTGGCGCGGGCGATGGCGACCGTCAAGACCTCCGGTATCGAACGCCTTGGATTTGTCTCGGAGCCCGACACGCCATGAACGAACCAGAACAACAAGTCACTTCCCGTTCCACGCCCCGGGGCTGCTGCGGTGAAACGGAGCACTGCGTCGACAGCCGCAAGCTGATGTCACCCGACGGCCAATGCAGGATCTGCCATGACGGCCAGCAGTACCAACTGCGGGTGACAGCCTCGAACAAGCTGATCCTCACCAAGTAGACCGACGGGCACTCATTCCGAACCCGGTCCCGCTCTTGGCGGTATCGGAGTTCGTCAAGACCTTACCTGACCGCCAGCCAGCCAGACCGGACCCCACGGGGTCGAGGGGTCAAGCCAGCCAGCACTGCCAATCGACCGGTCCCGACCGGAAAAAATGATAAGGAGAGCTGACATGACCTTCCGATCCACCCGACGTGGAGCGTTGGCAGCCGCCATCGCCACCGCCCTGACCTCCCCGGCCTTCGCCCAGGAGGCCGACAGCGAAGCGACCCAGGCCGTGCCCACCACCAGCAGCCCGGTCCTGGACCGCATCTCGATCGTCGGCGGTTCCGAGGCGATCCGCGACGTCGCCGGCTCGGCGCACGTGCTCGACCAGGAAACCCTCGAGACCATTCCCGGCAACGACCCGATGAAGGTGCTGCGCCAGGTGCCCGGCGTCTACGTCACCGAGGAGGAAGGCCACGGCCTGTTCCCGAACATCTCGATCCGCGGTGCGAACCAGGACCGCAACACCCGCATCACGGTGATGGAGGACGGCGTGATGATCGCGCCGGCACCCTATGCCGCGCCCGCCGGGTACTACTTCCCCAATATCGCGCGCATGGACTCGGTCGAGGTGCGCAAGGGCTCCTCGTCGATCGAGTACGGTCCCTACACCATCGGCGGCGCGCTCAACATGACCTCCACCCCGATCCCGGGCGAGGCCCAGGGCCGCGTGCGCGTCTCCGCCGGCGAGCGCGACGGTCGCCGCCTGCACGCCTGGTACGGCGACAGCGAGGAGACCTTCGGCTACCTGCTCGAGACCTACCAGGACCAAACCAACGGCTTCCGTGACCTGGACACGCCGCAGAACGGCAGCGACCAGCCGGGCTACGAGATCCAGAACTACCTGGGCAAGTTCCGCCTCAACACGCCGGCCAGCGCCGAGCGCTACCAGGAACTGGAGCTCAAGCTCGCCCGTGACGAGAAGACCATCGACGAGACCTACCTCGGCTTGACCCGCGAGGACTACGAGGCCGACCCGTTCCGTCGCTACGCCGGCTCCGGCAACGACCAGATGAACACCGAGCACACGCAGTACCAGCTGCGCCACTTCATCGAGGTCAACCCGGATCTCGACGTCACCACCACGCTGTATCGCAACGAGTTCCACCGCAACTGGTACAAGCTCGCCGGCGTCGACGACACCGGCATCTCCGGCATCCTCTCCGACCCCGACGCCAACGCGGGCGAGATGAGCTGGATCACCGGGGCGAACGACGACGACCTGCGCGGCGACATCAAGGCCAACAATCGCGAGTACGTCTCCCAGGGCCTCGAGTCGCGCGCCAACTGGCACCTGACCACCGGCGACATCGAGCATCACCTGAAATTCGGCCTGCGCTACCACGAGGACGAAATCGACCGCTTCCAGTGGGTCGACGAGTACGACATGGTCGACGGCTCGCTGGTGCTGACCGATGCCGGCACGCCGGGCGACCCGGACGCCGGCAACCAGGTCACCGAGGCGAAGACCATCGCCGCCTTCGTCCAGGACCGCATGGATTTCGGCAAACTGGCCGTCACCCCGGGCCTGCGCTACGAGTCGATCGATATTGACCGCGTCAAGTATGGTGACCCTGATCGATCCACAGTTGATGGCAGGGAGTCCGCCAGCTTCGACGTGCTCATCCCGGGCCTGGGCGCGACCTACGACGTCAGCGAGAACTGGCAGCTGCTCGGCGGCGTCTACAAGGGCTTCGCACCGACTGGCGTCGGCGGTGCCGACGAGGAAGAGGCGGTCAACTGGGAGGCCGGGGTGCGCTACCAGAACGGCGCGTTCCAGTCCGAGGTGATCGGTTTCCTCAACGACTACGAGAACCTGGTCGGCGTGTGCACCGCCTCGACCGGCGGCGACTGCAACGTCGGTGACAGCTTCGACGGCGGCGAGGTCGAGGTCCGCGGGCTAGAGGCCGTCGCCCTCTACGACCTGGCCGCCGGTCGCGACTGGACGGTGAACGTGCCGGTGCGCGCGGCCTACACCTGGACCGACACCGAGTTCCAGACCAGCTTCGACTCGAACTACGGCGCCTGGGGCGACGACGTGCGCCGTGGCGACGAGCTGCCCAACACCCCCGAGCACCAGCTCTCGCTGTCCGCGGGTGTCGTCGGTGAGCGGTTCGGCGTGCACGCCACGGCCAACTACGTCGGCGAGACCCGCGCCGTGGCCGGCAGCGGCTCGATCCCGGCCGATCAGAAGGTCGATGCCCGCACCATCGTCGACCTCTCCGCGAACTACCGCCTGACCAAGAACGCCAAGCTGTTCGCCGAGGTCGAGAACCTCACCGACGAGACTTACGTCGCCGGCATCCGCCCGGCCGGCTTCCGCGTCGGCAAGCCGCGCACCATGATGGTCGGGGCCCAGTTCGACTTCTGATCGAACGGCCCGGCAAACCCAAGACCAACGAACAACCCCCGGCAAGGGTGACCTTGCCGGGGGTTTTTTCATTTGGAATCAGCGTTTCGTTTTAGATCGGGCTCAAGCCAGCCATCTCAAACCGAGGCGGAGGGTTTCGCACGCCCGTTGCGCAAAGTGGCCATGAGCTACCGCCGTGCCCGGCGCACGAGGGCCTTTTCTTGCTTGTCCAAGAAAAGGCCCGAAAAGAAGGACACCCCACGGCTTGGC
>CAYUAO010000164.1:0-4553 GCA_964442775.1 uncultured Halothiobacillus sp.
CGTGAGCCGGCCCGAAGGGCGAGGTCCAGGGATGGACCTCGCGACGCAGCAGATGCCCGGCTCAAGGCACGCCCTGCGGGGCCTGTCGAGCCGCCCGTGCTCGGCGTTGCGATGTCTTGACGTGGTCGCCGGCACGCCGGTGACATCGCCCCTTGATCACGAACGGCTCGACAGGCCAGAGTGGCATGCCATTCGTGCAGCGTTTCCCGGAGATCGTCCGTCGGGATCGGCAGCGGCAACCTGGCGGCGGTCGCCCGGGCCGGGATCAGCGGGAGCGGAAGGAGATACGCCCCTTGGTCAGGTCGTAGGGGGTCAACTGCACCGTGACCTTGTCGCCGGTCAGGATGCGGATATAGTTCTTGCGCATGCGCCCGGAGATGTGGGCGGTCACCACGTGGCCGTTTTCGAGTTCGACCCGGAACATGGTGTTCGGCAGGGTGTCGATCACCGTCCCCTGCATCTCGATGTAATCTTCTTTTGCCATAAATCCTCAAGCGGGTTGAAATGGTGCGTGATTATCGATGAAAAGATCCGGTTAGCCAAGGATGGCCAGCCGAAATGTGCGACATCTTCGCCGATCGCGGGGAAAAAGGCACGTTGAAATCGTCACCCCCCTACCGATAGGTTCGAATCCCGATGAATCAAGACCCGCGCCTGCTCGAGGCACTGATCGAACGACGCTCCACGCCGCCGAAGTACCTCGCCGCGCCGGCCCCGGACGACGCAACCCTGCAACGGATTCTGCAGGCGGCAGAGAGTGCGCCCGACCATGGCGGATTGCATCCCTGGCGATTCCTGGTCATCCGGGGGGCCGCGCTCGATCGCCTCGGCGAGGTGTTCGTCGACGCCTACCGTCAGCGGGCCCCCGATGCCACCGAGCAAGCCTGCGAGCGGGAACGCGAGCGCGCCCTGCGCCCGCCGTTGATCGTCGCGGCCATTGCCCGCACCGAACCGGGACACGAGAAGATCCCGGAAATCGAGCAGCTGCTCTCGGCGGGTACGGCGACCCAGCAGGTGGTCCTGGCCGCGGAGGCGGCCGGCTTCGGCGTGGTCTGGCTGACCGGCGAGCGTGTCTACGACCGGCGGGTGATGCGCGAACTCGGGCTGGACGAGCAGGAGTCGCTGATCGGCCTGATCAACATCGGCACGCGGGCCGACAGCGCCCCGAGCGCCGCGAAGAAGCGGCGGACCGCCACGCTGGAATTCTGGACCGGGCCCCGGGCCTGAACGCCCGCCCTGCCCTCAGGCAGGAGCGCGCGTCACGATGCGGTCATAGGGATCGCCGGCACCGATGGCGTGGGTCTGCTCCACCGACCAGTAGCCCTTCGGGTCGTTGAAGGTCTTCATGTAGAGATCCTCGTTCAGACCCGGGCGCTCTCGAATGTCGATCTTCCACAGCAGGTGGGCGATGCCGCGCACCGCGCCCATGGCGAGGAACGAGATCTGTCGCTCGCTGTCGTCGGCCGGGTAGAGCCGGCGGAAACCGACCCCCTCGTAGGAGTTGTAGATCCGGATCACCACCTCGCGGCCCGGCTCGATCCGCTCGACCCGCCAGACACCCCAGCCCAGCGCGTTGATCACCGCGACGATGCCGTGCACCCAGTCGCTGACATCGCGGCACATGGGCTTGACCGCCTGGTCCCAGGGATCGCTTTCCATGATCCCGCCCAAGGTATTGAAGGCGCAGACGTGCCCGGCCTGGACGAAGGCCTCGCGCGCCATGTCCGAAGGCACCCCGATGGCCACCATCCGCCGGTAGATCTCGTAGCTGATGAAGTTGTAGTAGTCGGCGTAGTGGAAGGTCAGGCCCACGCCGAAGGCCTCGACCAGGCCGTTGCCGCCCTCTTCGGCCGGCTTGCCGAACAGCTCCAGGCCGGAGACGGCCTCGATCACCGCCTGCTCGTCCACGCCGCTGTCGGTCACGCGGCATTCGGGGAAGTCGAACCGAGCCGGCGGCTCGACCAGGGGATCGGGGTTGCGGAACGGACTGGGCAGCGGCTCGACCGGATCGCGCAGCTCGAACCGGTCCGTGCTTGCCCCCGCGTGACGGCATTGCTCCTCGACCGCGTCACGGCCGGTCATGCCGCTGATGAAGCCGGCATCGAACAGGCAGCTCGGCTGCGGGCGCCCATGATGGTAGGTCAGCTCGCCGTAGTGCGAGCGCACGGCCTCGAAGGTGTCGTCGTCGACCTTCTTCAGGATGCCGAAGCCGCAGCGCGAGTATTCCTCGAGCAGCTGCGCCTCCGAGTAGCCGCGCTCGTGGCGCAGGTGCTCGGCGATCGCGCGGGCGGCGTCCTTGAGCAGGCGATTGGGCTCGAAGCCCTCCTCGATGCCCTCGCCGAGCTGCACCGCCATCTGCAGGTGGGCGTTGTAGTGATTGCAATGGAATACGTGACTCAGACCACCCAGTCGGGCCAGTCCCTTGTCCGGTTCGAGATCGATACCCATGACTCGCTTTTCCATCCTTTCTGCCTGTTGATTCTGCGCGCAATCCCGGGATGTCCCGTCCCGGTCATTTCCGACCGATTGCCCCCACGCCGATGAAGGAATCGAGATCCTCGAAGTACAACCCGTACTCCTCGCGGAGGAACTCCGCCAGCTGGTCCATCTGCGCCTCGGTCAATTTCACGCGCCCCCCGCGCACGTTGACGCGCATGTCGGCGAGCAGCTTCTCGCAGTACTGCTGGATCTCGCTGGGCGCCTTGGGATGGTATCCCAGCTGGGCGCGCTGCCGGGTCACCGCCATGACCATGTCGTTGACGTGGAACGTGAAGTTGCGGCGACGGAACAGTCGGTCGACCCAGGAGAGCTTGCGCGGCTCCTGCTCCGCCCGCTCCCGGCCACGCTCGATCAGCGGGCCCATCCCGCCTTCCAGGCGCACGTCGAACTGCTCGGCCAGAATCTCCTCGAGCGCGGCCACATCACCCGGCGAGACCTCGATCCAGGCCTCGTCGAAGTTCAGCCGGCGACGACGGAGGATGGCGAAGCGCACGCTCACGCGCACGATCACCACGGCCGGCTCGATCGGCAGCTGACGACTGCGACGGCGTACCTGGTTGATCGCGGTGAAGAAGTCGACCATGTAGAGCCGTTCGCCGGGCTCATCCCCGGTCTCGGCAGACACGGACGACGCGGCGGTCCGGGCCGGCGATGCACGGCGGTCCGCTTCCGGCGGCTGGGCGGTCACCTCGGGACGAACAGGGGGCTCCGGCTGCGCACTCTTCCCCGTTGACGCCTGGTCATCGAACATGCGTTCGAAGTTCGCCAGGCGCTCGACGGTGTAGCCGGTGTTGAACAGCTCACTGATCGCCCGGGCGATCGCCGCAAGCTGCGTCTCGTCGACTTCCACCGGCCCGTGCGGCGGCAGGCGCTCGACTCCCGCCACCGACAGGCGGATATTCACCCGCACCCGCATGACCGACAGCTCGACCTGCGGCATCCCTGCCAGCCTGCGCTCGGCATTGATCTCGTGGAACACCTGGTCGATGTCCAGAATTCCCTGCGCTTGCATCCGCCTGCCTCCGACTTGTCTCGGAACCCGGTAAAGACCTATCAGTCTTTCATTAAAACAATGATTACACCCGGAATTCGCCCTGGGACTCTCATGGGACAATAAACGAGAAAACCCATTTAGACCATACAGTTAAGACCGGAACGTCGCCCGCCACCAGCCGAATCCCGGCCCTCGCTCATCAGACGAGGGAATATTAGGTTTGCAATTATCATCACAGAAAATCCGAGTCCGCAAGTGGGAAAAACACTTCATTTTCCGGACCGCCCGGTCGAACTGCCGCCGACCGCCCCCACCGGAACGGATTCCCGTCGCGGCACACGGAGAACGGTGCATTTTTTCGTACAATGGGCCGTTCCCATTTCCCCATCCAATGCAATCGAGCCCACATGTCCGATTCCAACGAGCCGATCAGTCACTTCATCCGCAACCGCATCGACGCCGACCAGGAAAAAGGCACCTACGGCGGCAAGGTGACCACGCGTTTCCCGCCGGAGCCCAACGGCTACCTGCACTTCGGGCATGCCAAGAGCATCTTCCTCAACTTCGGGCTCGCGCGGGACTACGACGGCATCTGCCACCTGCGCTTCGACGACACCAACCCGGTCAAGGAAGAGCAGGCCTACGTCGACGCGATCCGCGAGGACATCGAGTGGCTGGGCTTTCGTGACCCGGCCCACGAGCACTTCGCCTCGGACTACTTCGAGACGCTCTACCAGGGCGCGCTCGCGCTGGTGAAGGCGGGGCTGGCCTACGTCGATTCCCAGTCGGCCGACGAGATGCGCGCCAATCGCGGCACGCTCACCGAGCCGGGCACGAACAGCCCCTACCGGGATCGCAGCATCGAGGAGAACCTGGATCTGTTCACCCGCATGCGCGCCGGCGAATTCGAGGACAGCGCGCACATCCTGCGGGCCAAGATCGACATGGCCGCGCCGAATCTGAACATGCGCGACCCGGCCATCTATCGCATCCGCCACGCGCACCACCACCGCACCGGCGACGACTGGCCGATCTACCCGATGTACGACTACGCCCACTG
>CAYUAO010000165.1:0-4544 GCA_964442775.1 uncultured Halothiobacillus sp.
TCTGCCCGGCTCAAGGCGCGCTTCAGCGGTATGGCATTCGTGCAGAGTTTCCCTAGCCAGATTAGCATTTTTGCGCCGCCGCCCGGCCTGGCGTGTGGCAGGAGACGCGGGGGGCGGCTACCCTTCGTTACGTTTGTGTGAATCGGTTGGGCAAGCACGCCGCTCGGCCGAACGATCCGTCTGCGGTACCGAAATGAATGCACGTCATCGCATGTCGCCAACTATCGCTGCGCTCTCGCTGCTGAGCCTCTTCGTTGTCACCCCTTCGGCTGTGATCTTCGCCGCGGACGCCCCCCGCGTGGTCACCGAGACGACGAAGCCCGTCGAGATCGTCGAGGTGGTGCAACTGGACGGCACCGTCAACAGCCTGCACACCGCGGCGCTGTCGGTTGAGATCGCCGGACTGGTCGAATCCGTCCTGGTCGAGACGGGGGACCGGGTCGAGGCGGGCACGCCGTTGTTCGAACTGGATGCCGACCTGGAGCGATTCTCGGTCGCGAGCCTCGAGGCGGAGCATCGCCAGGCCGTCGCCGCCCGGCGGGAAGCCCTGCGCCGTCTCGATGAGGGGCGTTCCGTCGGGGCGGGACAAAACATTCCCCGGACGGAGGTTGAGGCCCGGGCGAGCGCGGTGGACGAAGCCGAGGCGCGGGTCGCCCGGCTTTCGGCCAACCTGGAGCGCGGTCGGGCACGCCTGGATCGCCACCGGCTGGTCGCCCCCTTCGACGGGGTGATCATCGAGCGTCGGGCCGAACGCGGCGAATGGGTGTCGCCCGGCGAGGCGCTGGTTCGGCTGGTCGATCGCGACAACCTTCGTCTCGACTTTCCCGTGCCGCAACGCTTCTATCCACTGCTCGGCGATGAGGCCGAGCTTCGCTACCGGGTCGATGGGGCCGGAAGGGACTGGCGGGACGCACGGATCGCCACGGTCGTGCCGGTAACCGATTCGACCTCCCGCACCTTTTTGGTCAGGGGGGAGTTGACCGATGTCGGGACCGTGCTGCCGGGAATGGCCATCGAGGGGCGATTGCGCCTGCCGACCGGGCGGGAGGGGTTGACCGTGGCGCGGGATGCCGTGCAGCGGCATCCCGACGGGCGTACCACCGTCTGGGTGATCGACGCCGACGAGAACCGCAAGGTGTCCGAGCGGAACGTCGAGCTCGCCGACGGCTTCGGCGAGCGTGTCGTGGTCACCGAGGGACTGGACGAAGGCGAAGAGGTGATCGTGCGCGGCAACGAGGCGCTCGAACGCGGCATGACCGTTCGCGTCGAGGAGCGTGACGAGCGGGAGGGCGGCTGATGTTCGCCGCGGTGGTGCGACATGGAACGCTGGTCACCGTAATCACCCTGATCGTCGCCATCCTCGGCGCGGTCGCCGCGCTGCGCATACCGGTGCAGATGATCCCCGACCTGGATGTACGCACCATCACGGTCGAAACCCGCTGGCCCGGCGCCACGCCGCAGGACATCGAGAAGGACATCCTGATCGAGCAGGAGCGCTACCTGCGCAACATCCCGGGCCTGGCCGAGCTCAACGCCACGGCCAGCAGCGACACGGCCGAGATCGAGTTGGAATTTCCCTTCGGTACCGACATCACCGAGGCCCTGATCGAGGTCAACAACGCGCTCAGCCAGGTATCGGACTACCCGCGCAACGTCGACGAGCCGCGAATCGCCGCGACCTCGTTCTCGTCGAACGCCTTCATGTACTACCGGGTTTCCACCCTGCCGGACAACCCGCGCGGGCTGGACGTCAGCCTGATGAAGGATTTCATCGAAGACGAGGTGCGACCGCGGATGGAGGGCGTGCCGGGCGTTTCCGAGGTGACGATGGGCGGCGGGGCCGAGCGCCAGATGCAGGTCCGCGTCGACGAGCGAAAGCTCTCCCGTCGCGGGCTCACGCTGCTCGATCTGCGTGACGCCATCCGGGCGCGCAACCAGGACATCTCGGGCGGCGAGGTGGACGCCGGCAAGCGTCGCTACCTGCTGCGTACCGTGGGGCGCTTCGCTTCGGCCGCCGAGCTCGAGCAACTGGTGATCGCGCGCCGCGGCGACGCGGTGATCCGGCTGGCGGACGTCGCCGAGGTCGAGCAGGGCGGCTCGCGACAGCGTTCGCTCGCCTTCGCCAACGGGCAGGAGGTCGTCGGCCTGCAGGTGCGGCGCGAGAGCGGTTCGAACGTCATCGATATCAAGCACGCCATGATCGACGAGGTCGAGCGCATCAACGAGGAGGTGCTCGAGCCCGCCGGAATGATCCTGACGCTCAATACCGACGATGCGCGCTACGTGCAGGCCTCGATCAAGAACGTCTGGGTCAACCTCGGCCTCGGCGCGGCGTTCGCGACCCTGGTGATGTTCCTGTTCCTGCATTCGTCCCGCGCCACGCTCGTCGGCGTGATCGGCATCCCGTTGTGTGCGATCGCCGCGTTTCTCGGTCTGCTGGTCACGGGACGGACCATCAACGTCATCTCGCTCGCCGGAGTCGCCTTCGCCATCGGCATGACCGTGGACAACACCATCGTGGTGCTGGAGAACATCGAGCGGCTGAGGCGCCGCGGCATGGCGCGGATGGAGTCGGCGGTCGAGGGCGTTCGCGAGGTCTGGCCGGCGGTGCTGGCCTCGACGACTACCACCGTGCTGGTCTTCCTGCCGATACTGTTCATCGAGGAGGAAGCGGGGCAGTTGTACTCCGACGTGGCTATCGCGATCGCCGCGGCGATCGTCGCCTCGATGCTGGTGGCGGTGATGCTGGTGCCCACCTTGAGCGCGCACCTCGATTTCGCGCAGCCCGGCCGGCGCTCCGAACGGACGCCCGCCTGGGGCCGTGCCGTCCAGTCGGCCGTCAAGGGGATGATCGGCTCCCGGGCGCGACGCGGTTTCACCATGGCGGCGGTGCTCGCGGCGAGCGTGTCGATCGTCCTGTGGCTCACCCCGCCGGCGGAGTACCTGCCCGAGGGGGAGGAGCCCAAGACCTTCGCCGTGATGAACGCGCCGCCCGGCTACAACCTCGACGAGATGGCCCGTATCGCCGAGGAGGTCGAGGCCCACCTGCTGCCGGCGGTGGACGCCGAGCCGGGGGGCTTCGAGCGCGGCGAGACGCCCGTGCCGCCGATCCGCAACCTGATCATGCAGGTCCAGCCCACACAGATCCGCGTGATTTCCGAGACGCTCGATCCCGATCACATCGATGGCCTGATGAGCGAGATCACCCGCTTCTACGAGCAGTACCCCGGAATGCGGGCGTTCGCGGCCAAGGGGTCGATCATCTCGAGCAACGACGGAGGCACCCGGAGCATCTCCCTGGATATCGCCGGCACCGACCTGGCGGACATCTACCGGGTTGCGGACCGGGCCTACCAGCGTGCCGAAGAGGTCTTCGAGAACCCGCGCATCCAGACGCGTCCCTCGACCCTCGAACTGGCCCAGCCACTGGTGGAGATCCGACCCGACTGGGACCGGGCCGCCGAACTGGGCTTGAGCATGGAGGCGATCGGGTTCTCGATATCCGCACTCACCGAAGGGGCCTACGTCGACGACTTCTTTCTCGACGACGACAAGATCGACATCTATCTCTACGGTGCGGGTGGTCGGGACGCGCGCCTGGCGCGCCTCGACGAGATCCTGCTGAAAAGCCCTCAGGGGGCGAGCCTGCCCCTGTCATCGGTGGTCCGCATCGAAACGCGGGTCGATACCAGTATCGTCCGCCGCGTCGACGGCAAGCGGATGGTCACCCTGGATATCATCCCGCCCGAATCGGTCGCTCTGGAGTCGGGCGTCGAGCGAGTGCGCGAGGAACTGGTCGCCGAGATGCGGGCCGCCGGCGAGATTCCCGCCGGGGTGACGCTCTCCATTTCGGGGGCCTCCGACCAGCTCGAGGCGACCCGCGAGGCGCTGGCCGGCAACTTCATGATTGCCCTGGCGATCATCTACCTGCTGCTGGTCGCCATCTTCACCCACTGGCGCTACCCGTTGCTGATCATGACCGCCATTCCGCTGGGCATTGCCGGCGGTATCGCGGGCCTGGCGCTGATGAATCTCGTGGGCGGGCTGCTGCCGCTGGTCGGGCTGAAGGCCATCAGCCAGCCGTTCGACATGATCACCATGCTCGGTTTTCTGATCCTGATGGGCACGGTGGTCAACAACCCGATCCTGCTGGTCGAGCAGGCCCGGCGCAGCTTCGCCGAGGGGCGTGGGGCGGTGGACGCCGTCATGGATGCGGTTTCGGTGCGCCTGCGCCCGATCGTGATGACCACCCTGACGACCATCAGCGGGCTCTCGCCCCTGGTGCTGATCCCGGGCGAGGGCACCGAGCTCTACCGGGGCGTGGGGGCGATCGTGATGTTCGGCCTGCTCGGGGCGACCATCGTGACGCTGACCTTCCTGCCCGCCCTGACGGCGAGCGTGCTCGGGGTGGCCCAGCGGCGGCGCATGCGGACGACCTGAGCCGGTACATGCAAAAAGCCCCGAGGCGAGGCCCCGGGGCTTTTTCTGTATCTGGTTGCGGGAGCAGGATTCGAACCTGCGACCTTCGGGTTATGAGCCCGACG
>CAYUAO010000166.1:0-4484 GCA_964442775.1 uncultured Halothiobacillus sp.
CGACAACGCAGCAGATGCCCGGCTCAAGGCGCGCCCTGCGGGGCTTGGCGAGTCGTTCGTGATCAAGGTGCGCAGAGCGGTATGGCATTCGTTCAGAATTTTTCTGGCTGATCAGGCCGTCTTCGGGGCGGTCGTCAGCCGACGGATCTCGCCGGTCTCGCCATGTTCGAGCCAGTCGAGCAGGGCCGGCATGACCGCGCAGGGCGGCTGACGATCCGCCGGTCGTTCGCCGGGGAAGCGCGCGTGGCGCAGCCGGCTGTTCACCGGCCCGGGATCGAAGCCGGCAATCCAGATCGGGGGCGACTCGGCCGCCCATTGGCGAATCATCCGCTCGACCCCGGCGTGCGCGATGTCATGCGCGCTGCCGAAGGCCTCGGCGCCGCGATCGGTGAAGAACAGCACCCTTGGCCGGTCGGACCGCTCGAGCTGGGCCCATGCACTGCGGGTCAGCGCGAAGGGGGCGGTGAGATTGACGTGCAGGCTCTCCTGGAACTTCATCAGGTCGGCCTGGGCGAGCGGGGCGAGTTCGCCTGCCGTCCCCATGGCGTGAACCAGCAGGTCCAGGCGGCCGAAGGCCTGCTCGATCCCTTCGATCAGGGTGTCGTAGTCCTCCGGCGCGGCACCCGAGAAATCCACCGGCTGGATCACCGGCGGCTCCCCGCGCGCCTCGGCGGGGACCTCGGGGAGCACGCGCTCGTTGATGTCGTTGGCGAGCCGTTCGAGCTGGTCGAGCCGGCGTCCCAGCAGGATCAGGGTCGCCCCCCGCGCGGCCAGCGTCTGCGCGGTGGCGGTGCCCAGAGCGCCGGTCGCGCCGTTGACGAGGACGATCCGGCCGGCGAACGAGGTGTCGGGGGCCGGGCGGCTTGGGGCGGAGTCGGTCATCGGGAGTATCTCGAATCGGGTTGGGGCCGTTGGTTACCAGGCGGCGCGCCAGGCGAGCCACCAGCGTCGTAGTGGGCTGATTTCCAGCCGCCCTCCGGTCAGCTCTTCGGGTGTTTCCCGCATCAGGCGCAGGTGCTCGCGATCGATGGCGACCAGGATGCGGAACAGACGTGCCGGTCGGCCGGGGGCCTGCCAGTCGTCCAGACCCGCGGCGATGGTCTCGAGCTCGTCGCGGAACAGCGTCGCACGGGCGGCCGGCGCCGGCTCGCGGTAGAGGTCGACCTCGTCGAGCCCGTATCGGTCCAGGGTCTGCTGGGGCAGGTAGACCCGCCCGTGGCGCGCGTGGCGTCCGAGCAGCCGGGCGCGGTCGAGTCGACCGTGCCAACGGCCGATCCGCGCGGCGGCGTCGGTCTGCTCGGTCGGCAGGTCGAGCAGGCGGGCATACAGGGCGAACAGGCTGGCGTAGCGCGCATCGAGGAAGGCCTCGAGGTCCGACTCGCCGGCAAAGCCCTCGTACTCCAGCTCGATGCGCGCCGCGCCCAGCCGTTCCTCGAGGCGACCGATCAGCGCCGAGTCCTCGCGGCGGGCCTCCTCGCCCAGTCCGATCTCGTCGAGCGCGCTCGCCAGCGACTGGATCACCGGGTGATCGTGTCGCCCGCGGGTCATGCCCAGAAGCGCCTCGCGCCACCAGTCGAGCTTGGCCATGGCCACCTGCGGCTCGCTGACGGTCTCGGGGATCTCGGCCAGCGAGACGTCCAGCGCCCGCAGGGCCGTCACGGCGCGTTGCTGCGCCGGCGGCAGCTTCAGGCTGGCCAGGCGGAAGGTGCTGCCCACCGGGCGGGCGAGCCGCTCGCATTCGGCGGCGGCCAGTTCCGGGTCGACCGACGGGCTGGTGGTATCTGCGTTCATCGGCGCCGATTCTACCAGTTCCGCCGTCGCGCCCACCGGCATCCGGGGGGCGGGCCTGTCAAGAAATCGCCCGGTCGTCCGATAAATCGCAAAGCCGTCGTCGTTATCCACCAGCAAACCCGATCAAGGTCTCCGCCGCCATGAGCCAGCCCAGTATCCTGCGTCGCCTGAAATGGTCCTTTGTCGGCATGGGGGTCGTGATGGGTGCGATCTTCCCGGTCTTCGCCTCGTTCTTCGTCGAGTTCCGCGACGGCATGCTGGTCTGGTTCGTGCTCGGCTGCCTGGGGGCGGGGCTGACGGTGGGGTTCGTCAACTACGGGCTGGCGCATCGGATACTGCTGCGGCGGCTGGGCGTACTCGCGCGCCTGGCCGCCGCCGTGCGTGATGGCAATCTCACCGAGAAGTGCCGGATCATCAGCCACGACGCGCTGGGCGAGATCGTGGCCAGCGTCAACGGCATGATCGACCAGTTGCACGCCCAGATGGGCGATCTCAACCGCAGCAGCGAGTCACTTTCCACCGCCGCCGGCAGTCTCGACGAGAGCGTCTCGAGCGTGATGGCCGCCCAGGGCCGGGTCCGGGCCGAGCGCGAGAGCACACTCGGCGAAGCCCGGGAGGTCGCCGACGGTGGCTCGCGCCTGGTCGAGGCGATTCGCCAGGCGGGCGAGCGGGCCGGCGAGATGCAGTCCCGGGCCCAACAGACCCGCGGCGAGGTCGGCGAGAGCGTCGCCTCCATTAGCCGGTCGCAGGAGCGCGTCGAGGAGACCGCGGCGCTGATCACCTCGCTCGTGGCCGCCCGCGACCGTATCAGCGGCATGACCGCGACGATCGACGCGGTCGCGGAACAGACCAACCTGCTTGCGCTGAACGCCGCGATCGAGTCGGCCCGGGCTGGCGAACACGGACGCGGTTTCGCCGTGGTCGCCGACGAGGTGCGCAAGCTTGCCGGTCGCAGCAGCGAGGCGGCCCGGGAGATCGGCCTGGTGATGGAATCACTGGGACGCGACGTGACCGCCGCCGACGAGAAGATGCAGGAAGCCAGCCGCTATTCCTCGGACGCCGAGCGGTCGTTGCAGACCGCGTCGGGCGGGTTGTCGGCGATGCTCGAGTCGGTGGTCGACACCGTGAATCTCACCGAAGAGGCGGCCAGTCACGGGCAGCACCACCAGGCGGCGATCGAGCGGCTCACCGCGGATCTCAATTCCCTGATCGAGATGGTCGAGCGGAATGCCGCGACCATGCAGTCGGCCGACCGGGCGGTCGACTCGGTCAACCGCGAGGCCGAGCGGCTCGCCGGGCAGGTCTCGCGCTTCCGGCTCTGACGTCGCTTCAACCGCGGCCGGTGACGACCCGCCAGGCGATGCGGAGCGTCGCGGTCCCCCGGGCCACCAGCGAGCGTCGCGGCGTGGTCTCGAACCACAGTGACGGGTCGACTTGCCGCTCGCGCAGGATCTGCTCGACTCGGGCGATGGTCAGTCGATAGCGCCAGCCGGCCACCCAGGGGCGACCGAGCGGGGCCGCGCCCTGCAACACCCCGCGAATCTGACCGGCGAGGCGCTCGTTGAAGCGTCGGAAGGCGAAGTCCACGCGCTTCTCCTGCCAGTGGGCCTCGGTGATTCCCAATTGCGCGATTTCCTCGGCCGGCAGTCGCATCGCCTGGTTGTGTGCGCGATCACTCGCGGCATCCAGCCAACCATCAACCAGCAGGACCGCGGTGATCAGCCCGTCGACTCGGGCTTGGTCGGTCGAGGTCAGGTTCTTGAATCCGGTCGGTCGAAAGGGGTCGAGGCGTTCGCGGTAGAACGCGATCAGTTCGCCCATGTCCGACGGCGTTTCTACCGGGGTGAGGGGGGCGTTGCGCAGGCGCGCGTCGCTCGGCCAGGCGAGCAGCGAGGTCACCCGGCCGATCATCCGGCGTCCACGCGGTCGGCCGCCGTCGCCTGCCGGTCGGTCTGCGCGAGCAGGGCGGCGATGTCCTCGGGGCGATCGATCACCTGTGTCGCCCCCCAGGATTCGATCGGTCGCTCACCGTCGAGGTAGCCCCAGCGCCCGGCGATGGTGGGCATGTGCGCGGCGTTGCCGGCGATCACGTCGCGCTCGTGGTCGCCGATGTACCAGATCGCCCGTGGCGGCAGGCGCAGCTTGCCGGCGGCGAACAGCAACGGGTCGGGGTGGGGCTTGGCGCGCGTCAGGTCGTCGCCGCAGACCACCACCGCGGGCGCGATCTCCAGCGCCTCGAGCAGCTGCCGCGTGAGCCCGCCGGGCTTGTTGGTCACCACGCCCCAGGGCAGGGCGCGTTGCGCGAGCGAGTCGACCAGCGCCTCCAGCCCCGGGAACAGGCAGGTATGCACGGCCAGGTCCTCGGCGTAGAGGGCGAGGAAGCGGTCACGCAACTCGGCGTAATGCTCGTCTTCCGGGGTGATCCCCAGCCCGATCGCCAGCAGCCCGCGCGCGCCGTTGGAGACGTGCGGGCGGATGGCGTCGAAGGCCAGCGGCTCGAGACCCTGCTCGGCGCGCACCCGGTTGAGCGCAGCGGCCATGTCGGGGGCCGTGTCGAGCAGCGTGCCGTCGAGGTCGAACAGGATCGCTTGCGGGGCGGGAAGCATCAGGAGTCCTTTAGGAAAATCTGAATGATTCGATGGCATCTCTGGCTCGCGGGTTTGTTCGCAATCAGGGCGCCGGCCCGAAGGCGG
>CAYUAO010000167.1:0-4467 GCA_964442775.1 uncultured Halothiobacillus sp.
GCAACGAGACGGAAATCCCGGGCGCCTGGGAGACGGTCAACGACGCCAACGCCCTCTGGATCCGGCCGAAGAGCGAGATCACCGACGAGGAGTACACCGAGTTCTACAAGCACGTCTCCCACGACTGGGAGCCGCCTCTGGCCTGGGCGCACAACCACGTCGAGGGCAAGGTCGAGTACACCTCGCTGCTCTACCTCCCCAAGCGCGCCCCGTTCGACCTGTTCGAGCCCGAGCAGCGCCACGGCGTCAAGCTGTACGTCCGGCGCGTGTTCATCATGGACGACGCCGAGAAGCTGATGCCGCGTTACCTGCGCTTCGTGCGCGGCGTGATCGATTCGCCCGACCTGCCGCTGAACGTCTCGCGCGAGATCCTGCAGTCCAACCGTGTGCTCGACACGATCCGCTCCGGCTCGGTCAAGCGGGTGCTCAACCTGCTCGAGCAGATGGCAAAAAACGAGCCCGAGAAGTACGCCGACTTCTGGCAGACCTTCGGCCGCGTGCTCAAAGAGGGCGTGGGCGAGGACTTCGCCAACAAGGAGAAGATCGCCGGGCTGCTGCGGTTCGCCTCGACCAAGGGTGAGGGCGACGAGGAGAGCGTTTCGCTCGCCGACTATATCGAGCGCATGCCCGAGGGCCAGGACGAGATCTACTACATCATCGCGGATTCCTACCAGGCGGCCATTGCCTCGCCGCACCTGGAGATCTTCCGCAAGAAGGGTCTGGAAGTGCTGCTGCTCTCCGACCGCGTCGACGAGTGGGTCATGGCCCACCTGACCGAGTTCGAGGGCAAGACGCTCAAGTCGGTCACCAAGGCCACGATCGACGTCGACGAGGAGGACGAGGACGAGTCCGAGGAGGCAAAGGCCGAGCACGAGGCGCTCGTCAAGCGACTCAAGGACACCCTGGGCGAGGAAGTCAAGGACGTGCGCCGCTCGCGGCGGCTGGTCGACTCCCCGGCCTGCCTGGTGACCGACGAGGGCGACGTCAGCCTCCACCTGCAGCGCATCCTGGAGCAGGCCGGCCAGTCCATGCCCGAGAGCAAGCCGATCCTCGAGATCAATCCGGATCATCGCCTGCTCCAGCAGGCGGAAAACGAGTCCGACGAGGACCGCTTCGCCGACATCGCGCACGTCCTCTACGGTCAGGCGATGCTCGCCGAGGGCGGCAAGCTGGCCGACTCGGCCGATTTCGTCAGCCGGTTGAACCGGCTGCTCGCCTGACGGTCGAATATTTCGGTTGTGTCCCCAAGGGAACCCCCGGCCTGCCGGGGGTTCTTCTTTAGGTACGCGGGGTTGAGTGGGAAGCGGGATCGAGGGGGCTATCCTCGTCCGTAAGGGCCGCACGACCGGGCAAAGCGCGGGGTGCGGGTAACGCGATCGTTC
Source organism: uncultured Halothiobacillus sp. (assembly GCA_964442775.1). Lineage (GTDB taxonomy): Bacteria > Pseudomonadota > Gammaproteobacteria > Halothiobacillales > Halothiobacillaceae > Guyparkeria. Next base: position 1,383 of record CAYUAO010000167.1, read on the forward strand.
GCCTGTTCCCCTTCTCCGGGAGCGGCAACGCGGCAGCCGCCACACGCGGGGCGCGTCCTGGAGCGCGGCGACGGATTCGTGCAGACCTTCCCTGACATGCGATAATTATCCGATTTACCGGCTTGGGTTCTTCGATCTTGGTTCAGCAACGCACACTCCGAAACACCATCCGCGCCACGGGGATCGGTCTGCACACCGGCGAACAGGTTCGCCTGACGTTGCGCCCGGCGCCCGTGGACAGCGGCATCGTCTTCCACCGCGTCGATCTGGGCAACGACGCGACCATCCCGGGGCACGCCTTCAACGTCGGCGAGACGCAGTTGTCCACCACGCTGGTCAAGGACGGCGTGAAGATATCCACCGTCGAGCACCTGATGTCGGCGCTCGCCGGCCTGGGCATCGACAACTGCGTGGTCGAGATCGACGGGCCGGAAATGCCGATCATGGACGGCAGCGCCAGTCCGTTCGTCTTCCTGATCCAGTCGGCGGGCATCGAGGAGCAGGACGCCCACAAGCGCTTCATTCGCATTCTCGAGCCGGTGGAAGTCATCGACGGTGACCGCTGGGTGCGCTTCGATCCGCACGAGGGCTTCCGCGTCGCGATGTCGATCGACTTCAACCACCCGGTGCTCGACAAGTCCGCGCGCCTGGCCGAGATCGACTTTTCCTCGACCAGCTTCGTCAAGGAAGTCGCCCGGGCGCGCACCTTCGGCTTCATGAGCGATCTGGAGATGATGCGTTCGCGCAATCTCGCCCTGGGCGGGTCGGTGGACAACGCCATCGTGGTCGGCGAGGAACACATCCTCAACGAGGACGGCCTGCGCTACGGCGACGAGTTCGTCAAGCACAAGATCCTCGACGCCATCGGCGATCTCTACCTGCTCGGCTGCAGCGTGATCGGCAGCTTCACCGGCCACAAGTCGGGTCATGCGCTGAACAACCAGCTGCTGCGAGCGCTGCTGGCACGGGAGTCGGCCTACGAGATGGTGACCTTCGAGAACGAGGAACCGCCCCCGGTGTCGTTCTCCCGCCCGGCGGCGCAGATCGCCGAGTGACGCGAGTGACGGGGCGTGCGTGACGGACCCGGCTTCGGCCGGGTTCTTTCGTTTCCGGTCGGGCCTGCCGCTCGCCTCGTGATCGAACGGCTCGGCCGGGACGGTTTCATGACGGCTGCCCGACAAGGCCCTTTGATCGTCTCGGAGTGTTCGTCCGGATCGGATCCGGCAGCAGTGAACCTGCCTCGTGCCTGTTCTAGGATCGCGGCATGAGCGGGCAGCGAAAAGTCGAGTTCCCCGTGGAGAAGGTGCGTCGCTATCTCGAGCCCGGCCCGGTGGTGCTGGTCTCCTCGGCCTGTGACGGCGAGTGCGACATCATGACCATGGGCTGGCATACGGTGATGGCGTTCTCGCCGTCGCTGGTCGGCTGCGTGATCGCCGCGGGCAACCACAGCTTCGACCTGGTCCGGCGCTCGGGCGAGTGCGTGATCAACCTGCCGACGACGGATCTGATCGACCAGGTCATCGGTATCGGCAACACCAGTGGCGAGGCGATCGACAAGTTCGAGTACTTCAAGCTGACCGCCGAGCCGAGTCAGATCGTGGCGGCGCCCCAGGTGGCCGAGTGCCACGCCAATTTCGAATGCCGGCTGGTCGACGATCGTCTGGTGGAAGATCGCAACTTCTTCGTCTTCGAAGTTGTCCGCGCCCATGTGCTTCCCGAGCCGGTCTACCCCGGGACGCTTCACTACACCGGTGATGGCGTGTTCATCGTTTCCGGTCGGGTCGTCGATCGCCGTGAACAGTTCTTGCCCCAGATGCTCTGACCAGATGCCCTGAAAACGGCTCCCGTGATGCAGGGCGGCCGCGCCGGTGGCCGTGTGGGATATTCAGTCCTGCGAGGGATTGATGGCCCGGGAAAGCCGCTCCAGTGCCCTAGAGAGATCACTTCCCGACTGCGCCTCGGCGAGGTAGTGCAGCGCCTGGCTGCCCGCCCGCGATGCCGGGCGCTCACGGCCACGAGGCGCCGGCCTTGTCGCAGGCCTGCCCGGGGCGATGCGCACCTGGATGCTCGCCGGTCGCGGCGCCCCGGGGTGCGCCTCGAGCGTCTGGTGCAACCGCGCCAGCAGGTCCGGGGCCTCGAAGCGCATCCGGCTTGCCATCGCGGCACTGCCCACGCCCAGCGTCAGGGTCCGGTCGTCCACGTTGAGTACCTGCACGGCCTGGCCGGAGCGCCCGGAAACCAGTCCGTCGACGATCGCCTGGTACGCGCGGATCAGGGCCACCCGGTCGAGAATGCCGGCCAGCGTGGGGTTGTTCGTGCGGTAGCGTTCCAGGTTCATCGCGCGGCCCTCGTGACGGGGTTGTGACAGGCGCCAGCATCGGCCTGCCGCCTATCATTATCCACGCTTCTGCCGTAAGATTCAGCGCATTTGCCAAGGAATCGCCCGGGAACTGTCCGTCGCCCCCGTCCGTCGAAAACCACGCGCCGAATCGCCCGCCGACCGGCCCGTTTTCGACCGACCATGGCTCGGGCCGTCGAGGCGGGCGATTCCTCACCCTTCGCGCGCCGAAGCGGCGCGGTTTGTCGAAACACGGGATAGGACATGATTGGATCGCTTGCAGCCAAGGTTTTCGGTACGCGCAATGACCGCGAGGTCAAGAAGCTCAGGAAACGCGTCACGGAGATCAACGCCCTCGAGGAGGCGACCCAGGCGCTGTCCGACGAGGAACTGGCCGGGCGCACGGAGGAGTTCCACCAGCGCTGGTCCGACGGCGAGAGTCTCGACTCGCTGCTGCCCGAGGCGTTCGCCGTCTGCCGGGAGGTCAGCCGCCGCGTGCTGGGCATGCGGCACTTCGACGTGCAGCTGGTCGGCGGCATGGTGCTCCACCAGGGCAAGGTCGCCGAGATGAAGACCGGCGAAGGCAAGACGCTGGTGGCCACACTGGCCGTCTACCTCAACGCCATCACGAAGAAGGGCGTGCACGTGGTCACGGTCAACGACTACCTCGCCAAGCGTGACGCCGAGTGGATGGGCCGCATCTACACGGCGCTCGGCCTGACCGTGGGCACGGTGGTCCCCGGCATG
>CAYUAO010000168.1:0-4453 GCA_964442775.1 uncultured Halothiobacillus sp.
GACCTGGCCCTCTGTATCGTTGACGTGAACATGCCGGTGATGGACGGCATCACCCTGACCCGCGAGCTGCGCGGCCTGCCCAGCTACAAGTTCACGCCGATCCTCACCCTGACCACCGAATCCTCCGCCGAGAAGAAGCAGGAAGGCAAGGCGGCAGGCGCGACCGGCTGGATCGTCAAGCCTTTCAAGCCCGAGCAGCTGCTCGCCACGGTGAAAAAGGTGGCGCGCTGATCCGGCTCAACGACGGGGTGCGTGCATCCCGTCATCAACCCGAGGTTGCAGGAACATGAGCATCGATACCTCACAGTTCGTCCAGGCCTTCTTCGAGGAGAGCGTCGAAGGGCTGGAGATCATGGAAGCCGGTCTGATGGCGCTGGAAGAGGAGGCCGTCGATCCCGAGCGGGTCAACGACATCTTCCGTGCCGCGCATTCCATCAAGGGAGGCGCGGGCACCTTCGGCTTCACCGAGGTTTCCGCCTTCACCCACGTCATGGAGACCCTGCTCGACGAGGTGCGAGACGGCAAGCGCCAGCCGACCCGCGAGATGGTCGATCTGCTGCTCGAGTCGGTCGATCTGCTACGCGACTGGATGGCCACCCTGCAGGGCGAAGGTGAGCTGGACACCGCTCGCCGGGATACGCTGCAGCAGCGTCTCGAGGCCATGCTGGGCCAGGAGGCGGCCCATCCCGTGGCGGACGAGGCCGCTCAGCCCGGCGATGCCGCAGCTGACGGCTGGCGGATCGTCTTTCGTCCCGAGGCGCATCTGTACCGCACCGGCAATGACCCGCTGCGCCTGCTGCGCGAGCTCGACGAGCTGGGCGAGATCGAGGTGACGCTGGATGCCGAGCGGTTGCCGGATATCGACGCGACCGACCCCGAGGTCAGTTACCTCGGCTGGACGGTGATCTTGCGCGGCGCGATCGACCGCGACGCGATCGACGAGGTATTCGCCTGGGTAGAGGACGACTGCGAGCTGTCGGTCGAGCCGCTGACCGCGGAACCGGCCGCCCCGAACGAGTCGGCCCCCTCCGGGCAGTCGGCCCTGGCAGCCGCCTCGCAGGCGCCGGCAGCCGGGGGAAAGAAGGCGAAGAAGGACGCCTCTTCCATCCGCGTGGGCATCGACAAGGTCGACTCGGTGATCAACCTGGTCGGCGAGCTGGTGATCACCCAGTCGATGCTCTCCACGCTGGGCGAGGACTTCCACATGGATCGTCTCGCCCGGCTGCAGGACGGGCTGGCGCAGCTGGAGCGCAACACCCGCGAGCTGCAGGAAGAGGTCATGCGCATGCGCATGTTGCCGATCGGCTCGGTGTTCTCGCGGGTGCCGCGGCTGGTGCGCGATCTCGGCGCGCAGTTGGGCAAGGAGGTCGATCTGTCGATCAGCGGCGAAGCCACCGAGCTGGACAAGACCGTGATCGAGAAGCTCGGCGACCCGCTGGTGCACCTGATCCGCAACGCCATGGATCACGGCCTCGAGGACCCGGAAACCCGCGAGGCGGCCGGCAAGCCGCGCAGCGGTACGCTCTCGCTGGATGCCTACCACCAGGGCGGCAACATCATCGTCGAGATCCGCGACGACGGTGCCGGGCTCAACCCGAACAAGATCCGCGACAAGGCGATCGAGCGAGGTTTGATCGAGCCGGACGCCGATCTCTCCGAGCAGCAGATGCAGGAGCTGATCTTCGCCCCGGGCTTTTCCACCGCCGCGGCGGTCAGCGATGTCTCCGGTCGCGGCGTGGGCATGGATGTGGTGCGGCGCAACATCGAGGCCCTCGGCGGCAACATCGGTGTGCGCTCGGCCGTCGGGCGCGGCACCACCTTCGAGATATCCCTCCCCCTGACGCTCGCCATTCTCGACGGCCAGTCCGTCCGGGTGGGAGATGAGAGCTTCATCCTGCCGCTGATCTCGATCATGGAATCCGTGCAGCCACGAGCCGAGGAGATCAACGCGGTCGCCGGCGGCGGCTGCACCTTCCATTGGCGTGGCCAGTACCTGCCGGTGGTGCGGCTGGCGGAGAGCTTCGCCGTCGACGGCGGCGTGCGCGAACCGGCAGAGGGATTGCTGGTGGTGGTCGAGGGAGATGGCCGGCGGGTGGCCCTGCTGGTCGACGACCTGCTCGGTCAGCAGCAGGTGGTGATCAAGTCGCTGGAAGACAACTACGGCGCGATCGAGGGTATCTCCGGGGCGACGATCCTGGGTGACGGCTCGGTCGCACTGATCCTGGACGTGCCGGGACTGGTGAGGATGACGAAACGGGAGAACAGCCATGACTGACGAGACGAGGGGCGCCGCGGGCGGCGCCGAACAGCCCGGCCGGAGCCATGACGCGGGCCACAACGAGTGCGGCGAACAGTTCCTGACCTTCTCGCTGGCCGGCGAGAGTTACGGATTGGACATCCTGCGGGTCAACGAGATCCGCGGCTGGTCGAGCGCCACCCGGCTGCCCAACACCCCCGACTGGGTCAAGGGCGTGATCAACCTGCGCGGCGTGATCGTACCGGTGCTCGACCTGCGCTCGCGCTTCGCGCTACCGGCGGTGGAGTACACGGCGACCACGGTAGTGATCGTGGTCACCGTGGAGACGGAGAGCGACGAGCGCACGGTCGGCCTAGTGGTCGACGGGGTGTCCGACGTGGTCAACGTCGCCCCCGAGGCGATCCAGAACGCGCCGGACTTCGGCGCGCAGGTGGATATCGAGTTCATCCGCGGACTGGCGTCGGTGGGCGAGCAGATGGTGATGCTGCTCGACATCGATCGCCTGCTCTCGAACGAGGAACTGGCGGCGGTCGCGTCGCTGGCGGAAGGCGAACAGGCACAAGGGTAAACCGGAGAGAGATCATGATCAGGAACATGAAAGTAGGCACCAAGCTGGGTGCGGGTTTCGGCGCGGTATTGCTGCTCACCGGCGGCGTGGCCGGCGTGGGCATCATGGCGACCGCGGACATCGCCGACCGGGTAGAGAATGCCCATGGCGTCAACCGCATCCTCCGGTTGGCCGATGAAGCGCGCCTGCAGGAAAAGAACTTCCTCCTGCGGGCCGACCAGCAGAGTCGTGACGAGCTGAAGGCGCATGTCGAGTCGCTCAGCAGCCAGGCCGAGGACACGCGGGCCAATTTCGTTGACCAGTACAACAAGGAGGAGATGGACCGCATCCTCGAGTTCGCCCGTGCCTACGAACAGGGCTTCGACGAGGTGGTCGCTGCCGCCGAGCGTCAGGAGACCGCCCTCGACGCCATGGTGGAACGCGGCACGGCGGTTGCTGCGGTGATCGACGAGATCCGCGCCGATCAGGGGCAGGTGATGAATGAAGGGCTCGACGAGACCTCCGAGGCCGCCGTGCTCACTCGCGACAAGGTGGAAAAGGCCCAGGCCGCCGCGCTGCTCAAGGAAGAACTTCTCTCCCTGCGCGCGCTGGAGAAGAACTGGCAGCTGCGCGGCGATGCGAGCTTTGCCACCGAATTCCGTGCGTTGGCCGACGAGACCGAGAGCCAATTCGAGGAATTGCGCGAGAGTTATGACGTCGAGCGCCACCGCGCGCTGGCTGACGAGGCCATCACCGCCATCGATCGTTATCGCGATGCCTTTGATCGACTGGTGCGCAGCGACGGCAATGGTCTTGGCATCGAGCGCGAGATGACTGCCGCCGCCCGTGAAGCGATCGAGCGGGTCGACCAGATCGAGGCCGACCAGGAGCACACCGCTCTCGAGGCGGTGGAGACCGCCGAGGAGGGCGCGGACCTGATCGCCGACAAGTACCGCAAGGCCCGGGGCATCGGCGAGATCAATGCCCTGCTGCTCGAGACGCGTCTGTTCAGTACCCACTTCATGCTGGGCAACAGCGGCCCGGAACGGGTGGTGGACAACCTCGGCGAGGCGATCGAGCGCATGCAGGCGCTCAAGGATACCTACAACGTCGACTGGCACCGGCAGAAGGCCGACGAGGTGATCGCCGGGCTGGACGAGTACCGCGACGCCTTCGAGCGCTACGTCGCCGCGGACGAACGCCAGGAGGCGAGGCTGGCCGACATGGAGGCGCAGGCCCGCGATTTGATGGAGCAGGCCGAGACCACACGCGCCGACCAGGCAGAGAAGCTCGACGCCGGCATCGTCTCTGCGCGCCAGTGGGTGATCGCTGGCACCGTGCTCGCCGCACTGCTGGGGCTGTTCGCCGCGGTGATGGTGACCCGTTCGATCGTCCGTCCGCTGCGCGAGGCCGTGGGTGCCACCGATCGCATCGCCGAGGGCGACCTGACCGTCGACATCCGCTCCGACTCGAAGGACGAGGTAGGCCAACTGGTCAACAGTATCGGTCGCATGGCCGAGGGCCTGCGCCGCATCGTGGGCAACGTGCGCAGTACCAGCAACAGCGTGACCAGCTCCTCGCGGGAGATCGCCGAGGGCAACGAGAACCTCTCGCAGCGCACCGAGGAGCAGGCCTCCAGCCTCGAGGAG
>CAYUAO010000169.1:0-4439 GCA_964442775.1 uncultured Halothiobacillus sp.
CTGAACGTCTCGACCAGCGGCTACTATGCCTGGGCTGGCCGTGATCCCAGTCAACCTCCCCAGCACAACGAGTAGCTGCTCAAACGCATCAAGGCGCGTATCACATGTCAAGTGACGGCGTTCCCGGGGCACCGAGGATGCATGAGACGCTTCGCCATGAAGGCGTGGTAGCCGGTCACCACCGAGTCGCTCGGCTGATGCGCCAAGCTTCGCTATGCGGCGTACCCCAGCGGCGACGCTGGGGGCAAGAGGCCAATCGGTCGGCGCCCGGTGAACGTGAATAATCATCTAAAGCGGGATCTTGCCGCCACGGCGGGCAATCAGAAGCGAGTGACCGACATCACCTACATCCGCACGGCGGAAGCCTAGCTGTACTTGTGCGTCGTGATCGACTTCTTCCACAACGAGGTGTAGGTGTTGGGCTGGTCGATGAACCGAACTCAAAATCGCTCGATGGTGATCGATGCTGTGCTGATGGCGCTGTCGCAACGCAAAGGCAAGGAGCCTGTCTTGCTGCACCCGGACAGGGGAACCCAGTTCACCAGAGACGCCCAGCAGTTTCTCGCCGACCACAACAACGTACTATCCAGCATGAGTGCTGGTCGGTCACTGTGCTGACAACACAACCGCCGAAGGGTTCTTCGGCATGCTCAACCGGGAGCGAGTCAACCGACGTCGATACGCGACCATCGCCGAGGCTCGACAGGATGTGTTCGATTACATCGAGCGCTTCCACAAGCCGAGAGTCCGCCGGCGGATTCGGGCAAACGACAACGCATTACCCTTAACCCAACCGTCCGCAGAAACGGGGCAAAACCTCCAGTTCGTCAATAAAGATATCGGCTTGACTCGGCAAGTGACTTAAGGACCCGAGCATCATCGTCACTCAAGAAATCCTTATATTTTCCAATATTTAACTTCGATTCCTGAGGATTAAAATATTTCTTCTTCTCCCCATGCCCGACAGGAGAAACTTGCAATTCGGAAAAAAAATCACTAACAAATTGATCGTATTGCGACACAATGTGCTCAAACTTATAAATAAAAACCCTGTCAGGAAACCGATCTTTCAACTCACGCGTCATTTCTCTTTCATTGTCTTGCTGTTTAGCAAAAACTTCAAGATCCCCGGATGTTCTCACTACCCAGAAAAAAGGCGAGTTGGTTTGAATGTCAGCAACCTGATCCAAAATATTCCTTTCGACCACAAAGAGCTTAGAATCCCTAAACACCTCTAACCAAACACTTGGATTGGAATAAGGCCTCACTGCTTGATCAAAAACCACATAAGGCCGATCACTAACCCTAGCCAACCCATCTATATAATCCGCGGTAATCTGGAGAAAAGCATCCTTGGTGTCTTCCGACCTTATGTCACAGACTTCGGCCACAGCAGCGACATATTGCACCCCCAAGTTTTTGAAATAAGACAGGTGATCTTCATCAACCCCCCTCATGTTAGAAAATAGGTTTTGAACCAATATTCTATATAAGTTGGTTAGCAAAACCTTTTTTTTCTCATGTTTCAAATTGCCAATATCACGATATATTTCATCAATTTGCCCAATATGGTAACCCAAAAACTCAGGCAACTTATCCCGGGTATTGCTTGGCATGATCCAGAAATCCTTATGCTCTTGCAATAAGTCGCAAATCACTGTGGATCCGGAATACCAATGACCTAAAACCAAAACCTTTTTCATAAATACCAAACCTATGATTAGACATCAACCCAAGCCAGGACGTCATAAACCCATTTGGCCAAGTCTGAACATTCCTAGTCACATTTATTGAGAATCACACGTAACCTGAGTTCAGGTGAATCCATGGCCGACCTGAAACTCCCAAGCATCTTTCTAAAGCAACAAGGCACCTCGAAAAAGCCTACTGCGCCAGACGATTGCGGCATCGCATGCTCGCCCCTCGCCTATCTTGTTGAAATGGCTCGTCGCTCGATCCGCGACTCCTTGCACTCGGGCGGCTCGCGACGGTTTTCGACGTGCCCACCAGATCATCAAGACAAGTCGCAGGCCCGCCAAAACAGGAGACAAAAACTGATCAACCACCCACCTCCATGTTAAGGGCTTCACCGGGTTAGCCCTTGAGATGACCGGATGACCCGGAAACCGACTGGCGACGTTCCAGCCGGCGGCATTGACTTGAAGTCATGCTCTTGACCCGCTGGCGGTGACGAACGGGGAGTCGATTAGTTTCCCGGGCCAATAGCCAACAAGTTGGACGATCATTTTCTTGCCCGCCTCTGGGTTCGAAGAAAACACGGGTCTATTCGAGTTTTTCGGCGAGCGCACACCCCGAAGGGGTGTGTGGCAAGCTGCTCGCGCCGGCGATCAGCTTGCCGCAAGATAGTCGGGCTTTTCCTTTGCCGATACATTCGATTTTCCTACGCATGCCAGTCGTGATGTTTGTTCTGCCCTTCGGGCGCTGGCCCGTCGGCCCTTCAAGCTTTGAACTGAGTGGGGACAAGGGCCTATTTGGCCCCGACCGCCCCACGAGGGGATATCGCGGAGTGCTCTGTTTCCGGCACAGGCAGAGGATATCCTGCTTCCAGATGCATACCGGAACGTCAGCAGCCCCTTGCTGTAACCTGGCCATGATGAAGGCCTATTTTCTTGCAAGGAAACAACCGTCATGATTGCAAGTTCTTGCAACCAGCAACGCCCATTTCGGCACATTGCCTTCCCCATGTTAAGGGGCTATGGATCCTTAAATTGTGATTTATTAACCGTTACTTTCATTGATCCACCCACGTCATTCCGACCAGCTCTTTGCTTGTGGAGTGATAATCATCTGTTATTTTTGTTTACGGCTTCCAATATATTGCCGCCGCTCCCAAATCAACCTCGCAGTCCACCTCAGCCCAACCGTTGTTGACAAACGCCGCCCGAACCTCCCAACCGCGGTCGATGAGGTGTTGAATAAAGCTGGTCATATACATATTGTCGTAGTCCTTGCCGTCATACATGGCGTCACGATCCATGGCGCGCCACACCTCCGGCAGTCGTGCCACATGGTCTGCGCGGATCTTTATCAGGCCAGTGTACTGCCCCTGGATGTCGGCGTAGCTGTGCGGCTTCTTGCCCAGTTCCACCACCCGATCGCCGTCGACGAGCTTCAGGGTCTCGGCATCGGCCAGCGGATCGTCCATGCGCGCGGCCCAATAGCGGCGCCATTCGCGGTCCACGGCCAGTGCGATAGGAGCATCCACCGCCAGCAGCGCAGCCAGCACCCGCGGCTCGTATACGATGTCACCGTAACTGATGATTAGGTCCGTGTCCCCGATCATCACTGCCTCGGCGGCAAAAAGAGTGCTCACCATGTTGGTCTCGGCGAAGCGCTCGTTAATGTGCAGGCTTGTGCCTGGGCACTCGATCTGCTCGGCACGGTATCCGCCGACGATGTGGATGTCGTCGACGCCGCAGGCGCGCAGGGTCTCGAGCTGGTGCTCCAACAGCGGCTTACCGGCCAGCTCCACCAAGCACTTGGGCTTGTCGTCGGTGAGCGGGCGCAGGCGGGTGCCCTGTCCCGCCGCAAGAATGATCGCCTTCATACGGCTTCCTGAAAGTGGCGTGTAATCAGTTCTCGGTCGGCGCCCGCCACCGGCGTGGCGCGCTCGGGATGCCACATGATACCGAGCCACGGTCGGCTGCGGTGGCACAGCGCCTCGACCACGCCGTCGTCAGTCCATGCGACGGCTTCAAGAGCATCGCCGAGGTCGGCGTCGAGCAGGCCTTGGTCGTGGTAGCTGTTGACCTCGCGGCCGTCATCACCAACAAGGGGGCCGTGCACATGGTGGCGCACCGCCGTGTGGCCGGTCACCGGCTGGAGGCTCCCCCCCTGATAATGGTTGAGAAACTGCATCCCCCGGCAGATTCCTAGCACCGGAAGATCATGGGCGACAGCATGTTCCAGCGCCACGTACTCCAGGGCATCGCGCGCCGGGGCACTACCGATGTTGTTGCCGCCGGAGAGCAGCACGCCGTAAGGGGCCAGCGCGGCCAGGTATTCGTGGGGATCGGCGACGCCAGAGGCCAGCGACAGCGGCAGGAAACCGAGATCCCAGAGCAGTCCGGCCAGCCGCACGTCCAGAGCGTCGCGCACTTCGTCGCGATCGGCCACGGCATCGCGCCGTTGGCTGATGACGATACGCCGCCGGTTCACCGCACGACCCGCAGCAGGTTGTTGCCCGGCGAGAGCTCCAACACGCGCGCCCGAGCCAGTTCACGGTAGCGCTGCTCGCCAATCCCGATGGCCGCAGGCAGCCCGAACTCTGCCGCGCGGATGGCCATATGGGAGTTGGCGCCGCCGTAGAGGGTAACCAACCCTACGACCCCCTGCCCGAACAGCCAGTCATAGCCCGGATCAGCTTGAGGAATAAGTACAATCCGACCGGCTACCTCATGCACCGCGTCCACCGGATG
>CAYUAO010000170.1:0-4437 GCA_964442775.1 uncultured Halothiobacillus sp.
CAATCATCGGCAACGACCGACCGAGGCCGACAAGCAGATCGTCTCTCGGTTAGGGAAACGCTGCACGAATGGTTTGTCACGCTTTTGGCAACGCATGAGGCGAATGCACCGCCTTTCGCCGGCGTTCACGTGCTTATCGAAGGGGCGCGCCACTTGGCGTCCTGCCTCACGAGGAAGGGCGGCCGGGGCGAAGCGACATGGACGTCGCTTCGAGGTTCGTCGCGACACGATGTCGCGTCGAACCGGCCCCGATCAGCCGCTCTTCGCTCGTGAGGCCGGGAGCCTCGTGTAACGAGGCTCCCGGGTCCGAAGGACCAGGGCGCGGGGTGTCCTTCTTTTCGCCTCTTTTCTTGGACAAGCAAGAAAAGGGGCTCGCACGCCCGGCACCGGTCGTTTCTTGTGTTTTCGCACATCAACAGGCGTGCGAAATCATCCACTGCAGGTCGCTCGAAGGCTCAATCACCCGCGACGAATTCACCTCCTTCGACATCCACTTTGCCGACCACCGACACATCCCCCCGTTCCCAAGCGCGTCGCAGCCGCGCAACCCCGCCGCGCAGCGCGTGGGCGCGGAAACCGGCCCGCTGCATGCGCTCGGCGAGCACCGGGGCATTGGCGCCGCGCAGGCAGTAGAGCAGGTAATGCCGATCCTTCGGCCAGCTGCGAAAGCGCCGGGCCAGCTCGTCCGGCGGGACGTTGACCGCCCCCGGCAGGTGCCAGTCCCGGAAGCGCCGCGGCGGCTGGCAGTCGATCACCTCGGCATCGGCCGGGATCGTGTCGACCAGCACGTCGGGTGCGGTCAGCGCGGCGCGCTCCATGTCGAGCAGGTCGATCTCGCGGGCCTCGAGCACGGCCTGTTCGAGCAGCGAGGCGTCGAGCTTCGCCTCCTCGGCCTCGATGCGTCCACGGCGGCTGGAGACCAGGGGCTTGCTGTTCGACAGCGCACAGAATTCCGGCACGCCCTCGCAGACCTCGTATGTGCCGATCCGCCGGGCCAGGGACAGGATCTCCGCCTTGTCGAAGCCGATCAGTGGCCGGAGGACGGGCAGGGTGCTCGCCGAGTCGATGCTGTTGAGGTTGGAGAGCGTCTGCGAGGAGACCTGCGAGAGCGCCTCGCCGGTGACCAGGGCCTGGGCGCGGCGTTCGCGGGCCAGCGACTCGGCGGCCCGGTACATCAGGCGCTTCAACACCACCTGCCATACCTCGCCGGGCAGGCGCCGGCGCATGTCGGCCACCACCGGCAGGAAATCGACCACGAACAGGCGCGGCCGATCCCCGTGTGCCCATCGGCTGGCCAGCCGGTGGGCCACGTTGAGCACCATGTTCTCGTGGGTCGCCCCGCCGAGATTGCAGAACAGGTAGTCGACACCCACGCCGCGGCGCATGGTGTACCAGGCCGCCACCGGCGAGTCGAAGCCGCCCGACATCAGGGCGATCGCCCGGTCCTGCACGCCCAGCGGCACGCCGCCGGGGCCGGGGTAACGCCGGCCGAACAGCCAGGCCCCCTGCTCGGTCAGGTCGATGCGCACCTCGATGTCGGGGGCATCGAGGTCCACGCGTCCGGGGCCATCCAGCGCGGCGCCCACCTGGCGCTCGACCTCCCGCTGCGACAGCGCCGGACCGCCGTGCCGCTTGCAGCGTACCGCGTAGGTCCGCCCGCGCACGATCTCGGTGAAGTGCGCCCGGGCCGCTTCCCGGAGCGAGGCGATGTCCGGCTCGTTCACCACCGCCTCCACGGGCGACCAGGAGGCCACGCCGAAGACCTGTCCCAGGGCCCTGCCGGCTGCCTCGATTTCCGCGGTCTCGAGCAACAGCCGTCCCTGGTCGACGCGGATCTCGTGCGCGATCCCGCCCAGTGCGGCGCGGATGTTCTGCATCAGGATGTTGCGGAAGCGCCGCCGGGTCGGCTGCGACTTCAACTGCATCTCCGGGGCGGGACGGACGATGATCAACTGGGGACGATGGGCAAGGGATTCGGACATTCGGGCACGGCAAAAGGTGTTGGACCCGGACACCGCTCGGGGTCCCGGGCCGGGGTTTCAAGTCGTGACGGGTATCGGGGCGGGCGGCTTCAGAGGGCGCCCAGGGCCTCGCGCATGAAGCCCGGCGTGTCGAGCAGGCCGCGGTGCAGGGCGGTGCTGTAGTAGCGCGTGGCGATCTCGTCGGCCAGCGGCCGGATCTCGTCGAGCGAGCCGGACTTTCTCGCCAGCGTGCCGGTGATCGACCCGCCCGGATAGACCGGCTGGGGGAACAGCAGCGAGCGGCGTTCGGCGAAGCCGGCGGCCTTCATCGCGCGGTGGTAATCGATCATCAGCGGCATGTGGTAGAACGGCGACTCGCTCTGGCCGACCATGATGCCGTCGGCGCGCAGCACGCGATGGCAGTCGGCGAGGAAGTCGGGACCGAACAGGCCGGTGCCGGGACCGATGGGATCGGTGGAATCGACGATGATCACGTCGGCGCTTTCCGCGGGGGCATTCCTCATCCAGGCCACGCCGTCCTCGAAGCGCAGATCCACCCGCGGGTCGTCGTTGCGCGCGGTCAGTTCGGGGAAGAACCGCTCGGCGGCGCGGGTGACCTCCTGGTCGATGTCGATCTGCACCACCGACTCGACTTCCGGGTGCTTGAGCACCTCGGTGAGCGTGCCGCAGTCGCCGCCGCCGATGATGACCACGTTGCGCGGGTTCGCATGGGTCTGCAGGGCCGGGTGCGACATCATCTCGTGGTAGAGGAAGTTCTCCAGCGAGGAGAGCATGATCACGCCGTCGAGCAGCATCAGGTTGCCCCAGTGCTCGGTGCGCCAGACCTCGAGGTGCTGATAGGGCGTCTGCTCGTCGAGCAGCTTCTCGGTCACGCGAATGCCGAAACGCGCGCCCATTTCCTCGACCGTCTCGTAGACCCACTCGCCGTGCTTGCCGGACATGACCCTCCTCCCGTGTTTTCGCCTTGACCCGACGGTTTCGGGGCATCAGGCATGAAGCAAATATGACAGAATACCAGCCGCGATCGCCCGCGGCATCGCCGGATCCCGGCCTATACCATCCGGGGCGGAAAGCGGGCGGCGCTTGCCGTCACGGCCCACGTCGGTCGCCCGGCGCCTACCGTATTCGGCACGACTCGGCCTCGCCCCTCCACGACGCCGATCGAGCCGTGGCAGACCTTCAAACGAAATACCGACACACACAAGCAACACGGAAACCATCCCACCCATGAAGACCTGGCAGGATTCCCGACTCATCGCCTTTATCGTCACCCTCGGACTCGCCGTCATCGGCGCACTGGCCATCGGCCAGATCTACGACTACCTCGACCGGCGGCTGCTGCAGTTTCTCGCTTCCACGGCCGTGATCCTGATCATATCCCTGCTCGTGGGCTGGCTCACCGCCCGCCCGGCGAAACCCGGCCTGCGTCCCAAGGAGGTCGCCGTCGAACACGAACCCGTGCGCGAGACCGGCAAGGTCAAGTGGTTCAACGTCGACAAGGGCTTCGGCTTCATCATCCGCGACAACGGCGAGGACCTGTTCGTCCACTTCCGCGCCATCAGCGACGGCGGCGCCTCGCGCCTCAACGAGGGCCAGAGGGTCGAGTACCAGATCGGCCAGGGGCGCAAGGGCCCGCAGGCCGAAGAAGTCGTCATTCTGGACTGAGCGGCTCGCAACAGGCCGGCAGGGTCTCCCGGATCGAGCGGGCCAGCACCTCGACTGCCTGCGGCCGCGAGAACCGCCGACGACTGGCCAGCGCGATGTCGCGCGTGGGCGTGTCGCTGGCGAACGGCAGGTAGCGCACCAGGGCCTGCGTGCCCTCGTCCTGCGCCCAGGTCGAGGCGCAGGGCAGCACGGTGATACCCGCCCCGCTCGCCACCATCATCCGCATCGTCTCCAGCGAGCCGCCCTCGAGTGTGCGCTGCAGCCGCCCGAACGCGCGCCCGTCGTTGCAGCGCGGACAGACCCCCAGCACCTGGTCGCGGAAGCAATGGCCGTGGCCGAGCAACAGCAGGTCGTGCTCGGCGAGCTCATCGGGATCTATCGCCTTGTGTTTCGCGAGGGGATGACCAACCGGCACCGCCACGGTAAAGGGCTCCCGGTAGACCGGCTCGACCGTCACGCCCGGCGCCTCGAACGGCAGCGAGAGCACGACCACGTCCAGCTCGCCGTGCTCGAGTTTCTCGGCGAGGTCCGCAGTGAGCCCTTCGGTGATCTCGATCGGCATCCGCGGAGCCAGTTCGTGCAGCCGGCCGATCAGGCGAGGCAGCAGGTAGGGACCCACCGTGTGGATCAGTCCGACGCGAAGCGGGGCGGCCAGCGGATCGCGGCGGATGCGCGCCAGGTCCTCGAGTCGCTCCATCTCGCCGAGCACACGCTCGGCCTGCTCGACGATCGCCTGACCCTCCGGGGTGACATGCACCTCGGAGCGGCTGGCGCGCTCGAAGATCTGCAC
>CAYUAO010000171.1:0-4376 GCA_964442775.1 uncultured Halothiobacillus sp.
TCATGCAGAGTTTCCCTAGCACGCGTTACTCGTCGGGTTGGATTGGGCGGCGTAGCCCTTCTCTGCACACGTCAGCACTCCAATACCCCGAGGGCTTACGCTCACCGTACGAACGATCGGGCTGAATGCGCTTTCAGCAAAAGAGCCATCCTAAACGTCACCCCCACCACATTGCCGAGGACCGAGCGAAACGGTCATGGTACCGGCAAGAATCAACGCGACCAGTTCCGCCTGCCGATGGGTATCGGTCTTCTGGAACACGTTACGCAGGTGAAAGGTAACCGTGGTGCGGGCGACACCCATACTCTGAGCGATCGCCGCCGGCGGATTGCCTTCCGCCAGGCTCAGCGCGATCCGAGACTCGGTCGGAGTCAGATCGAACAGGCGAGCCAACGCATCTTCGGGCAGCCGTACCGAACACTCCGGGTCAGAGATCAACATAACGGTGCTCGGAACCGCGTCACGTTCTCGTCCATCGAAACGCAGGGAACAGATAACGCCAAGCAGTTCGCGCCTCTCGCCGCCGCGGGCAAGCCTGAGACATTCCACCTCGGTCTCGCCGTTCCCGAAGCCACGATCATCACGAAGTCGCTCCAGTGCCTCTCGAAGTCGACGGTGATCCGGCCCAAAGGCGGGCTCCGGCAACATCCCTTTCCGGAGTGTCATGAATCCATCGGTCATCTGTCGTGCGGCACGATTCGCCAGCAGCACCGAATTGTCCCCGGAGAGTAATACGATACCCACCGCAACCGGCTCGAGTGCGCGGGCCGTCATTTCAAGCCCGGCCGCGCTCGGATCGCCTCCAATCGGCGAGAATGCTTTACGCAAACGACAAACTTGCTCCTCGTGCTTGTCTCTGATGCGTCCGACCTGTCGCAACCGCGCGTCCACGGTCGCCAACAACAAATCGAAATCGATGGGTTTGACGAGATAGTCATCGGCGCCGGCCCGTTTACCGTCGACCACGTCACATGCATCGGAGAGCGCAGTCAGGAACACGAACGGGGTTTCCGCCAGTTCGGGGCCGCGTTGACGCACCTCGTAAAGCAGCTCGTATCCATCGCGTCCCGGCATGTTGATGTCGCAAAGAATCAGATCCGGGGCAGCCGCCTCGATCTGCGCCAACGCGTCGTTACCGTCGGCCGCCTCGACCACCGAATAACCGGCTTCCGCGAGCTCATCCCGTATGTCCCGGCGCAGAAATCCCTCGTCCTCTGCACAAAGAATTCGGCCCTTGATCTCCTCACACATGATCGCCCCGGTCCCTCGCATCGTCTCTTCCATCTCGGGGCAGCACCAGGGTAAAGGTGGAGCCATATCCCTCCCGGGAACGGACCAGCAAATCCCCACCCTCGATCCTGGCCAGTCGGCGAGCGATCCCCAGCCCGAGGCCGACCCCTCCATGTTCCGTCGCATTCCGGGCTCGATAGAATCGATCGAAAAGACGTGGAATGTCCTCTTCCGGCACACCGATCCCCTCATCCACGACCGAGCAGAAAACCGCATCCGATTCGGATCGCAAAATCACTCGGATCGTGCCTCCCGCCGATGAATACTTACCGGCATTCGAAAGCAGATTCACGAAAATCTGCTCCACCAGCACCCCGTCGCAGCCGCAGAGCAGAGGACCATCGGGTTCCGCGTGAACCCGTATGGGGTTGCCTGGCGTGATTCGTCGCTGGATCGACACGGCCTGTTCCGCGATCTCGCGGAGGTCGACCTTCGACCCTGTCGAATCGTCGGGAACATGATTCCATCGTGCCGATCTCAGGCCATCCTCGACCAGGCGATCCATCTGGGCGATCACTTCACGCAACTGCCGATACCGATCGATCCGCCAACACTCGCCCATCGACTCCCCCACACGCTCTAGACGCTGAAGTCCCGAATCGATGACCGCCAGAGGTGTGCGGAACTGGTGAGACGCCACGGCGGCAAAACTGCGGTACAACTCGCTCACGCCCCGTTCGCGCTCGAGCGAGTTCGACAAGCGACGGGCGGACTCCATGTAACTCGTGATATCCGCGACACGCAACACGGCTCCACCGTGTCCCGTCCGTCGCAGCGTCACCTGAACCCAGCCGTGCCATGGCACTTCGAGATCCTGGGGACGCTCGTCACCAAAATCGAGCCTGCCGCCCCCGGCACAAGGGTTTACCGGCCGCGTTGTCGACCAGATACCATCCAGGACATGGTCGAGGGCCCGCCCCGGCCGTAGCATTTCTTGCGATAACGGAACCAGCCGGGACATGCGCGGGTTGACGAGGGTCAGCCGTTCGTTGGCGTCAAATGCCGCGAAGCCGTCCGGGGCGGTTTCAATCGCGTCCACGACGCGACGCCTCTCGGTTTCCAAGTCGCGGGTTCGGTTTTTCACCTCGATTTCCAGGCGGTCCCGATGCTCGGTCAAGGCTTGCTCGGCCGCCCGACGTTGGCGCAACGCCATCAGCAACGACGTCGTGAGAAGAACGCCGCTGACAAGGATTCCCACCATCATCGCGATAGCGAGCATCAGGCTGTGGTGGTGAGTATCCAGTCGTTCGCCGGTCGTCTCCCACTCCTCGACCATTACAGCGTTGGCAACCCGGTTGAGCGCGTTCATCAGGGGCTCCATTTCCGCGTGAATCGCGTCGGCTGCTGCTTCGTGACCGGGAGCGAGTGTCTCGAGACGACGTTCGATGTCGTCAAGGGCCGTGGAAACTCCATCAAACTGCTTCCCCATCCCGATCCGGTCGAGGTACCGACGTTGCGGACCGGCGTCCATCAAGGACAAGCGACTGACGAGCACATCGAACCGTTGATCGGGGCGAGCGGCATCATCGTCAAGCGTGTACCGATGGACGGCCTGGTCGAGTCGATGACTCGCCACCTGTGCCTGCGTCACCACCCACAGCATGTTCTCGTCGACATTCTTCCGCATGTCCCGTTCGATGATGGCCAACTGAGCCAGGGCAACAGAAAGAAACACGGCGAAGAGAACGACGGCGAAGGCAGGTAACGCATAGGAAGAAAAGCCGCCCAGCCGGAAACTCATCGAACGTCCAGACGCTCCAGTTGCCATACCCACCGATAGTCATACCGGATATCGACAAGCTCCTCGTGGTCGTCACGGGGATACACGATCCACAACGGCCCCTTGTCCCGAGGAGTCAATCGCTGTCCGTCTTGAGTGTGGGCGACGATGACGTCGTAGTCGTGGAAATCCTGGATCGGGATATCGATCAGGTAATCGTTCAATGCACGAGCGCGAACCTCCCCCGACCGTGGCGCTCCCAGCGCCTCGAGCAGGTCCCGCACCAACACCCCCTCGAAGCGCTGCGGTCCATCGGTAACCGACGTGTGCGTCTCCAGGTTCCGTTCCGGCAGACGCTCTAGCGACCTTCGATCGAGATGTGCCTCATCCCCGACGTTGACATGCTCGATGTCCCCGGAAACACGCAGGATCACCTCGCCTGCGGGTTCACCAAACCCTTCGGCAAAGGGCGAACTATCGGCCATTGTCGGCAGCGCCGCCACAACCCCGATAAGGAGGGTGGCAAACGAACCGACAGGTACATGAAATCCGGGTCCACCTCTCACCGGCTCAACCGTGTCTCGATCCACCATCACTATCCTCCATGACGATCCCATTGTCCCTGTCGACCGCACACAGTCTCTCGCGGACGAAACGATCATGGAAGCCGACCCCGGCATCTGCCCCGATCTCGCACTTGAGGGAAAACGGGCATCAAGACGAATCAGCAGGTACGAACTGGCCCATTCCTAGCCGTGCGGACGAGAAACCGGCTGTCACCAGGCCTGGCGGAACCTCGCGAACAAGGCATGGTTATCGTCGGAGGAAGCCACTTCTCCCTCGTAGCCGACTTGAAGATAACCGTCCTCTCGAACCCGGGTTTCTACTCCGGCACCCAGGTGCAGCCGATCACGATCCAGAGCAGGGCCGTCGATTCCGAACCGGCTGGCCGGAGCAGCATCGAACGCGGTGTCGATGGAACTCGCGCGATCACCGAACTCGTGCACCCACGCCAGTTCGGCGTAGGGCATGATCGTATTCGCACCCCCGCGGTCAATCACGTGAGCCATCCGTGCTCCTGCCCTGCCACGCAGCGAATACTCGTTCTCGCTGTCGACGTTCAGGTCTGCCGCACCGGCCCCGTCCTCTGTGTACCCGTCCCTGTGAAGGTGCTGATAGTCGAGCCCGGCGAACGGAGTCAGCGTCGTGCCGGAGCGGAGGGCAAAGGCATGACCGCCCTCGACACTCGCACCCACTCCCCAGGCGGAGTAATCCGATCGCGCGGTACGATCGAGCGTGGTCACGCGGCGGTCCGAATTCATGTCGTGGTAGCCCACACCCAACGTACCGCGAACGTAACGTGCGC
>CAYUAO010000172.1:0-4224 GCA_964442775.1 uncultured Halothiobacillus sp.
GGTTTCGCGAACAGCTTGGCCAGCAGCAGCCGGTTGCGTTCCCCGCCGGAGAGCAGTTCGACCCGCGTGCGCGCCCGGTCCGGTGTGAACAGGAACTGCTGCAGGTAGCCGATGCCGTGGACGTTGGATTCGCCCACCTGCAGCCGGTCGCCGCCATCGCAGAGATTCTCCAGCGCGGTCCAGTCGTCGCGCAGCTGGGCGCGGTGCTGGTCGAAGTAGGCCACCTCGAGCTGCGTGCCGCGCTTTATCGTCCCCACCGTGGGCTCGATCTGGCCGAGCAGCAGCTTGATCAGCGTCGACTTGCCCGCCCCGTTGGGGCCGACCAGGCCGACGCGATCGCCGCGCAGGATGGTGGTGGAGAGATCGCGGATGACGGTCTTGTCGCCGAAGCTCACGTCGACGTGATCCGTTTCGGCGATGATTTTGCCCGAGGTCTTGCCCGAATCGGCCGACAGCGCCACGCGTCCGGCCTTCTCGCGCCGGGCGGCGCGCTCGGCGCGCAGTTTCTCGAGGTTGCGCACTCGGCCCTCGTTCCTCGTTCGCCGGGCCTTGATGCCCTGGCGGATCCAGACCTCCTCCTGGGCCAGCGTCTTGTCGAAGCGCGCGTTTTCCTGCGCCTCGGCGTTGGCGCGTTCCTCGACGCGGCGCAGGTAGTTGTCGTAGTCGCCCGGCCAGGTGGTCAGGTGGCCGCGGTCGAGTTCGATGATGCCGTTGGCCAGTCGGCGGAGGAATGCCCGGTCGTGGGTGATGAAGACGACCGCGCCGTTGAACCGCTTGACGAGGTCCTCCAGCCACTCGATCCCGGCGATGTCGAGGTGGTTGGTGGGTTCGTCTAGGAGCAGCAGGTCCGGTTCCACCACCAGCGCCTGGCCGAGCAGCACCCGACGGCGCTCGCCGCCGGACAGCCCGCGCACCGGAGCGTCCGGGTCGAGGCCCAGCCGGGTGACGACCTCGTCGATCCTCTGCCCGGCCATCCAGCCGTCGCGGGTCTCCAGTTCGTGCTGGAGCGTCGACAGGCGTTCGAGGGCGGCGTCGCTGTCGGCGTTCTGCGCAAGCCGGTGATACTCGGTAAGCACGTCGTGCAGGTCGCCCAGTCCCTCGGCGATCACGGAGTAGACCGAGTCGTCGGTGTCCAGGTGCGGGTCCTGCGGCAGGTAGGCGACCTTCGCCCCCGGTTCGAGGCGGATCTGGCCGTCGTCCGCTCGCTGAATGCCGGCGAGCATCTTGAGGAAGGTGGACTTGCCCTCGCCGTTGCGCCCGATCAGCGCGAACTTGTCGCCGCGCTCCATGGTCAGGTTCACGTGGTCGAGGAGGACGCGCTCGCCGATGGCGAACTGCAGGTTTTCGATGGTCAGAAGGGGCATGGGCTCGAGGGATCAGACGTCAGATTACAGAGGGAAGAGCGGCACATTGTACGCGGTTGCTTCGCATGGAAGCGGGAGGATTTGCCCGTCAGCGGCGGTCGCGGAAGAACTCGGTCAGCAGGGCGGCAGCGTCGGTCTCGCAGGGGCCGGTGTCGATGACGGGGCGGAAGTGGTGCCACTCGGCACGGTTGAGGTCGATCGCGCTGCCGCAGGCACCGGCGCGCGGATCGGGGGCGGCGTAGACGATACGCCTGATGCGCGCGTGTGACGCGGCCGCCAGGCACATCGGGCAGGGTTCGAGGGTCACGTACAGGGTGCAGTCGTCGAGCCGGTAGTTGCCCAGCCGCTCGCCGGCCTCGCGCATGGCGAGTATCTCGGCGTGCGCGCTGGGGTCGTGCAGCGCGACCGGGCGGTTGTGGCCCCGGCCGATGATCCGGCCCTCGGCGTCGACCACCAGCGCGCCGACGGGTACCTCGCCGGCCTCGATCGAGAGGCGCGCGAGGGCCAGGGCCTCGGTCATGTAGTGGCGGTCGCGCCTTCCCGGCATATGGACGGCGTTCGGTCAGCCGCTGGCAGAACTGCCGACAACGCCGCTACGCAGCGCCTGCCTGGCCGCGGCGTCCGCCATCTCCGGCGTGCCGGCGACATCGCGGAACATCGACATCGAGCCGATCAGCGCCGAGGACTCGTAGGGGATGAACACGCGCTCGCCTTCCTTGGCGATGTTCGGCAGCTGCTTGATGTAGGTCTGGCCGAGCAGGTAGCCGACCACGGTCTGCTTGTTCTCGTCGGAATCGCCCAGCGACTCGAGCACCAGCTTGATCGATTCCTTCTCGCCCTCGGCGCGCAGGATCGCAGCCTGGCGGTCCCCCTCGGCGGTGAGGATGGCGGCGCGCTTCTCGCCCTCGGCGATGGCGATCTGCGATTCCCGCTCGCCGTTGGCCTCGGTGACCGTGGCGCGTCGCTTGCGCTCGGCGGCCATCTGCAGCCGCATGGCCTCCTCGACCTCCTGCGGCATGGAGATGTCCTGGACCTCGACCCGGGAAATCTTCACGCCCCACTTGGCGGCCGGCTCTTCCATGGCCGCCTGGATGGCGGAGTTGACCTCGCCGCGCGACTCGAACAGCTTGTCGAGCTCCATCTTGCCGACCACGGAGCGCAGGGTGGTCTTGGCCAGCACCTCGACGGCCTGGCTCATGTTCTCGATCTCGTAGATGGCGCGCTTGGGGTCGATGATCTGGTAGTAGAGCGCGCCGTTGATGTTGACGGTGACGTTGTCGGTGGTCACCACCGGCTGGCCTGGGAAGTCCATCACGGTCTCGCGCCGGTCGATGCGCTTCTCGTACGAGGTGACCGGCTGGTATTCCTTGCCGACCTTCTCGTAGCGGATCATCTGGATCTCGCGCGGCTTGTCGAGGAAGGGAATGATGACGTGGATGCCGCTTTCCAGGGTGCGGTGGTAGCTGCCGAGTCGCTCGATCACCATCACCTCGGACTGCTGCACGATCAGCAGCCCCTTGATGACGATGAACAGGCCGACGACGACCAGGATCAGGGCGATGACCAGCCCGGCGGAAATACCCATGTGACGATTCCTTGTGTTGGGAAAACCTGCCCGGAGTCAGGTGACGCTCCGGGGCCGTTCCAGCCGCGAATGCGCCGGGAGGAGGTTTGTAGCCCCCGGGCAGGCGACGATTCAGTCCTCGATTCGGACTAGGGCAATGGTGCCCTCGAAGCGGTCCAATTGCACGCGATCGCCGAACTCGACCGGCGTTTCCGTGGGCTGGTCGCGCTCGTTGACCACCCGGATGCGGTACTGGTCACCGTTGACTCGGATCGCCGGCAGTTCGGGGTCGAAGCTCATCGGCTCGACGATGAAAGTCTGGCCGGATTCGGCACCGGCGCCGGTGGTGCCGTACTGCACACCCCTGGGGCTGAACAGCGGACGGATCCTGTAGATGGCCAGCGGGACCAGCACACCGGCGGAAATCCCGGCGACCACCAGTTGCCCCGTCAGGCCGATACCGATCAGAGCGGTCACCAGCGCGGTGATCAGCGCGGCGATCCCCAGGGCCAGGAGAACGAATGCCCCGGTGACCAGTTCGGCCAGCGCGAGTACCAGCCCGATGACCGCCCAGGCCCAGGCGGGGGAAAAGCCTTCCATGCATTACCTCCGTGTCGGTCGATCGGACCGGTTCATTCCCACTCGATGGTACCCGGCGGCTTGCCGGTGACATCGTAGACGACCCGCGAGATGCCGCGCACCTCGTTGACGATGCGCAGCGAGACCTTCTCCAGGAACTCATAGGGCAGGCGGGCCCAGCGGGCGGTCATGAAGTCGATGGTCTCCACCGCGCGCAGGGCGATGACGTAGTCGTAGCGTCGGCCGTCGCCCATCACGCCCACCGAGCGTACCGGCAGGAACACGGCGAAGGCCTGCGAGACCTGGTCGTAGAGGCCCGCCTCGCGCAGCTCATGGATGAAGATGGCATCGGCGCGACGCAGTAGTTCGGCGTACTCGTGTTTCACTTCGCCGAGGATGCGCACGCCCAGGCCCGGGCCGGGGAAGGGGTGGCGCATGATCATTTCGCTTGGCAGGCCCAGTTCCAGGCCGATCTGGCGCACCTCGTCCTTGAACAGCTCGCGCAAGGGCTCGACCAGGCCGAGCTTCATGTGCTCGGGCAGCCCGCCGACGTTGTGGTGTGACTTGATCACGTGCGCCTTGCCGGTCTTCGAGCCGGCCGACTCGATCACGTCGGGGTAGATCGTGCCCTGGGCGAGCCACTGGGCGTTTTCCCGTTTGCCGGCCTGCTGGTCGAAGATGTCGATGAAGGTGTTGCCGATGATCTTGCGCTTGAGT
>CAYUAO010000173.1:0-4203 GCA_964442775.1 uncultured Halothiobacillus sp.
CGCGAGCACGTGCGTGCCGGCGTGACCACCGGCGAGCTCAACGAGATCGCCCACCGCCACATCACCGAGGTGCAGGGCGGCACGCCGGCGACGCTCGGCTATCACGGCTTTCCCGCCTCGATCTGCACCTCGCTCAACCACCAGGTCTGTCACGGCATCCCCGGCGACAAGACCCTGCGCGACGGCGACATCCTCAATATCGACGTCACCGTGATCAAGGACGGCTGGTACGGCGACACATCGGCGATGTACACCGTGGGCAAGCCCTCGGTGCGCGCCACGCGGCTGATCGACGTCACCCACGAGGCGATGATGAAGGGCATCGAGGCGGTGCGCCCCGACGCCACCCTGGGCGACATCGGCCACGCCATCCAGAGCCACGCCGAGGCCAGCGGGTTTTCGGTGGTACGCGAATACTGCGGTCACGGCATCGGCCGCAACTTCCACGAGGACCCGCAGGTGGTCCATTACGGCAAGCCCGGCGAGGGCGTGCGCCTCAAGGAAGGGATGGTCTTCACCATCGAGCCGATGATCAACGCGGGCAAGAAGGACATCAAGCTGCTCGGCGACGGCTGGACGGTGGTCACCAAGGACCACACGCTGTCGGCGCAGTGGGAACACACGGTCGCGGTGACCGGCGATGGCGTCGACATCCTCAGCAAGCCGCCCGCCTGACTTGATGCGATCACGCCCCGACGGCCGCTTCGGCGACCAGACGACCTTCCCGGCCGACCGCCCGCTGGCACGCCAGCTCGAAACGCTCAACGCCCACTGGGCCGACGCGCTGGCCGACGACGCCATCGCGCGCGGCTTCATCGAGGAGGTCACCGCGCGGGTCGACAGCGCCCTGCGGGCCCTGTGGCAGGACAAGCTCGCCGACACCCCCTGCGCGCTGGTGGCCGTCGGCGGCTACGGCCGTGGCGAGATGTTCGTCCACTCGGACATCGACATCATGGTGCTCACCGCCGATCACGCCCACGACGAGGCGGTGCAGGCATTCCTCTACACCCTCTGGGACACCGGCCTGTCGATCGGCTACGCCGTGCGCAGTCTCGAGGAATGCCTCGAGGCGGCCAGAGACCCGACCGTCTATACCAGCCTGATCGAGATGCGGCTGCTCGCCGGCGACGAGGAGTTGCTCACCCGCCTGGACGCGACCATCCGCGACGATGCGCGCTTCGACCCCGCCTGGTTCTTCGCCGCCAAGCTCGAGGAGCAGAAGGGGCGCTACGAAGCGCACGACAACGTCGGCACCAAGATCGAGCCGCACATCAAGGAAGGGCCAGGCGGGCTGCGCGACCTGCACACCGTGCGCTGGCTGGCCAACCGAATCGACCGGGCGCCCGACCTCGCGGGGATGCACAGGCAAGGGCTGCTCCGCGACGACGAGTACCGCGCGCTCGAACACGCCGAGTCGCTGCTGTTTCGCATCCGCATCGGGCTGCACGGCCTGGCCGACCGCGGCGAGGAACGACTGTTGCTCACCCACCAGAAGACGCTCGCCGGGGCGTTCGGGTTCGAGGGGCTACAGGACGGCAACCTCGCGGTCGAACGGTTCATGCAGCATTTCTTCCGCGCCACCATCGAGGTCGAGCGCCTCAACCAGCTTTTGATCCAGCGGTGGCGCGAACGGCTGCATCCCGAGATCCTCGAACCGGTCCAGCGCCTCAACCCGCGCTTCGTCCGCCGCGGGCGACTGATCGAGACGCGCGACGCCCAGGTGTTCATGCGCTCGCCCACCGCCATCCTGGAGCTGTTCCTGCTGCTCGCCGAGCAGCCGGAGGTCGAGGGCATGACCGCGGCAACCGCCCGACAACTGCGCGCCAACCTCTCCGTCATCGACGCGGGCTTTCGCGCCAACCGCCACGCAAAGCAGCTGTTCATGCGGCTGCTGCGTGCCGAGCGGGGCGTGTACCTCGCCCTGCGAAACATGAACCTCACCGGCGTGCTCGCCGCCTACATCCCGAACTTCGCACCGATCGTCGGACTGATGCAGTTCGACCTGTTCCACGCCTACACGGTCGACACCCACACCCTGCTGGTGATCCGCAACCTGCGACGGCCCGCCCTGCCCAAGCACCGCGACGAGAACCCGACGGCCGCGGACGCCTTCGCCCGCATCCCCCGACCGGAAGTGCTCTACCTGGCGGGCCTGTTCCACGACATCGCCAAGGGGCGCGGCGGTGATCACGCCGAACTGGGCGCCGTCGACGCGCGCGACTTCGCCCGGGCGCATGGCCTGCCCCGCGAGGACGTCGACCTGGTCGGCTGGCTGGTCGAGCAGCACCTGACCTTGTCGTTCACCGCCCAGCGGCAGGACATCGAGGACCCCGAGGTCATCCGCCGCTTCGCCGAGCTGGTCGGCAGCCCCGAGCGGCTCGATCACCTCTACCTGCTGACCGTCGCCGACATCCGCGCCACCAACCCGCAGCTGTGGAACTCCTGGCGCGACTCGCTGCTCCGCCGGCTGTTCGACCTGACCCACCAGCACTTCGCCGAGGGGATGCGCTCCTCGGCGCAGATCGTCCGCGAGACCCGGCGCGACGCCAACCGCCAGGGCTCAAGCGAAGGCATGGACGCCGGCAAGCTGGCCGCCTGGCTGTCGGGGATGCCCGAGGAATACTTCCTGCGCAACGAGATCGACAACATCCTGCGCCACTCGCGCGTGGCCATCGACGCCGACCTGCCCGCGCTGACCATCAACGACGACCCGCAGCACCAGGCCACCCAGATCCTGATCCTGGCGCAGAATCACCCGGCGCTGTTCGCCCACGTGGTCGCCGGCATCGACCGGGAGGGGCTGAACGTCCAGTCGGCCAACATCACCGTGATCCCGCGTCCACTGGTGATCGAGAGCGGGCTCAACGCCATCGATGTCGACGGCAACCGCGAGGCGCTGCCCGAGTCCGAACTGATCCTGCTCGAGTTCTTCGTGCTCGACCGAGAGGGACACGCCGTCAGCGATCCCGGCGCGATCGAGGCGCTGCATGAGCGTCTCGACGGCGTGATCCACCATCCCGAGCAGGCGCTGGCGGTCACCCGGCGCCGCACGCCGACGCAGCTGTCCAGCCTGGACGTCGACACCGAGGTCGAGTTCGTCGCCGACGTCGCCCGCGCCCGCACCATGATCCAGGTGCTGGCCAAGGACCGCCCCGGCCTGCTCGCCGATCTCTCCGACACGTTGTGGCGCATGGGGGCGATCCTCCTGCACGCGCGCATCGCCACCCTGGGCGAACGCGCCGAGGACGCCTTCTTCGTCGTCGACCAGTTCGGCCACCCGATCAACGACCGCGACCACCAGCAGGCCATCGCCGCGGCGCTGACACGGGCGGCCAAGGGCAGCAACGGCAAGGACCGGGCATGAGCTCGATCGACCACAACCTGCCCGCCAACCAGCCGCCCGGGGACTGGGCGCTGATCGAGGAACGGCGCGACTTCCTGGTCGTGGCCAAGCCCGAACGGATGCTCACCGTGCCCGGCATCGGACCGGACAAGCAGGACTGCCTGATCACGCGCGTGCAGATGGAATTCCCCGAGGCGCGCATCGTGCACCGGCTGGACTGGGACACCTCGGGCCTGCTGGTGCTGGCGCGCAACGCCCGGGCGCACTCGTTCCTGTCGAAGGCCTTCGCCGCACGCGAGGTGGACAAGACCTACGAGGCCTTGATCGACGCCCCGCTCGACCCGGCCGAGGGACTGATCGACCTGCCGATCGGCAAGGATCACCAGCGCCGGCCGCGCTACCGCATCGACCCGGAGACGGGGCGACCGTCGCAGACCCGCTACCGACTGGACGAACCGGTGGAAGACGGCGTCCGCGTGATCCTCGAGCCGATCACGGGCCGCTCGCACCAGTTGCGTGTCCACCTGCTCGCCCTGGGACGGCCCATCCAGGGCGACTCGCTCTACCATCCCGCGGCCGATCGCCACGCGCGCCTGATGCTGCACGCGGCACGACTCGTCTTTCCCGACCCGGAGCGCCCGGACGGCCCCAGGGTCGAATACCGCTGCCGCACGCCGTTCTAGGACAGGGCGGCCCGAGCCGTCCCGAAACGGGGACGACACGATCCCGGCCAGGGAAACTCTGCACGAATCGATGGCATCTCTGGCTCGCGGGTTTGTTCGCTTTTCTGGCGCCGGACCGAAGACGGGCTCATTGCCCGTCGAGGGACGGCAACGACGAGTGCGGACAAACCCGCGAGC
>CAYUAO010000174.1:0-4160 GCA_964442775.1 uncultured Halothiobacillus sp.
TAGGTCAGGGCCGATTTCGGCGCGGTGTCGCGGCCGTCGGTAATCATGTGGATCAGCGGCCGGGCGCCGACCTTCTTCGCCATCTTGATCAGCGCGAGCAGGTGGCGGACGTGGCTGTGCACGCCGCCGTCGGACACCAGCCCGATCAGGTGGATCGGGCGACCGGCGTCGGCCGCCTTCTGCATCGCCTGGTTGAGGGCGGCGTTCTCGTAGAAGCTGCCGTCCTTGATTGCGTCGTCGATGCGCACCAGGTCCTGGCGGTTGATCGCGCCGCTGCCCAGCGTCAGGTGACCGACCTCGGAGTTGCCCATCTGGCCGTCCGGCAGACCGCAGGCCCGCCCGGAGGCCTCGATTACCGTGTGTGGGTGGTTGGCGTACAGCTCGTCGAGCCGAGGCGTCCGGGCAAGGCTCACGGCGTTGTTCTTGCGGCTCGGGTTGACGCCGACGCCGTCCATGATCACAAGCAGGACGGGGCGTCGCGGGGCGATGTTGGACATGGGCTTGCGTTCCTTGGTCGTGTTTCGGTTCGAGTCACCGGAACGAATCGGATGACCCGCTGCGCCGCCGCGTGGCGGCCGGCACGCGCCATCCGATTCGTTCCGGGTTCGGCGAGCGGTGATGCCCGCCATCCCGCGCGCCGGTGGCGGCGGGGTCGACCGGGTTCAGCGCCGGTCGTTGCGTTCGTCGTTCGTCTCGGACGGGCCGTCCGGGGAATCACCGTGCTTGCCGTCGGTGTCGGACGGGCGGGGGGCCTCGTCCTGTTCGGTTTCGCCCTTTTCGGGCTGGTCCTTTTCGGATTCGCGCCGGGCCTCTGCCTCGATCGCTTCCAGCGACTGCTGCTCGCGTTCGATCTCCTCGAAGGCGCGATCGAAGTCGAAGTCGTCGTCCTTCTCGGTCTCGTAGGCACGCCCCGCTCCGGTGGAGTCGCTCGCCTTGACGCCGCTGCCGCCGGCAGGCGAGCCATTGTCCGGACCGCCGTCCGGTGGCGTGGGTTCGGGCTCGTCGTCCGTGGGCAATACCGGGCCGCCCTGCCGTCGCAGCAGCAGCCGGCCGATGATGATCCCCAGCTCGTAGAGGAACCACACCGGGATCGCCATCATGAATTGCGACAGGATGTCCGGCGGGGTGAAGATCGCGCCGATGATGAACGCCACGAGAATGGCGTAGCGGCGCTTCTCGGCCAGTTGCTCGGGCGTGACCACGCCGATCAGGATCAGGAGCACCACCGCCACCGGCACCTCGAAGACGAAGCCGAAGGCGAAGAACATCGTGATGACGAAGCTCAGGTACTCGTTGATGTCCGGGGCGTAGTTGACCTCCGCCGGGCCGGTGCCGGCGAGAAAGCCGAACACCACCGGGAACACGGCGAAATAGGCGAAGGCCGCGCCGATGTAGAACAGGACCGTGCTGGAGAAGACCAGCGGGATCACCATCTTGCGCTCGTGCTGGTAGAGGCCCGGGGCGATGAATGCCCACAGCTGGTAGAGCAGGAACGGGATGGAGATGAACAGCGCGGTGAAGCCGGCGAGCTTGAGCGGGATGAAGAAGGTCGAGGCGACCTGCACCGCGATCATGCCGGTATCTTCCGGCAGGAAGCGTGACAGCGGGTCGGAGAGCAGCCGGAACAGGTCGTTGCGGAACGGAAACAGCGCCAGGAACAGGACGAACACGACCGCAACCGACTTGATCAGCCGGTTGCGCAGTTCGACCAGGTGCGAGACGAAACCCGCCAGACCGGAGGGTTCGTCAGTTGTCGCGTCCGCGTTCCGTTGGCTCATCTTGTTTCTTTGCCGTCGATTCCTGGGGCGTGGCCGGTTCGGCCGGGGGGTCGGGCTCGACCGGCTCGAACGGTCGGCGGAAGCTCTCGCCGGTTTCCGATTCCAGCCGGCTCAGTTCGTCCTCGAAGGTGTCGGGTTCGTCATCCAGCGCCTTGAGACGGGTGCTCTCGGCGGGGTTCGCCTCGTCCCCGCCGGGCTTGCCGGCCTTGTCCAGCCGCGCCTTCTCCTCTTCCGCCGAGTTGCGCATGGTCTGCTCGGCCTCCGACAGCGCGCCCTTGACACTGTTCTCGGTGTCCGAGAGATCGTGGCGGGTCTCCTCGACCATCGCGCGGAGCTTGCTGATCTCGGATTCCTGCGAGTTCAGCAGTTGCTTCATGTCCTGCATGTTGAACTCGCTGTCCATCTCGGCCTTGGCGTTGGCGACGAACTTGCGGACCTTGTACGTCCATTCGCCGGCCTTTCGCGCCACGCCGGGCAGCCGCTCCGGGCCGATGACCAGCAGGGCCACGACCAGAATCAGGAAGACTTCCCAGAAGCTGAAACCGAACACGGATCAATCCTGCGCGAGGGCGGCGATCAGCTGCCCTTGCGCTCGTCGGATTTCTCGGCGGTCTTTTCCTTGCCCGCCTCGATGGTCTCGCTCTCGATCACCCGGTTGGCATCGGGCTTCTCGCCCTCCTTGTGCTCCAGGTTCTCGGTGCGCTTCTGCTCTTCCTCGTCCTTCTCGGATTCTTCCTTCACCGCCGACTTGAAACCCTTGATCGCGCCGCCGAGGTCGGAGCCGAGGTTCTTGAGGCGCTTGGTGCCGAACAGAAGCAGCACGATGGCGAGAATGATCAGCCAGTGCCAGATGCTAAAAGTACCCATGATCGCGATCTCCTACGGATGTCCTGTCAATCTTGTGCGCGCCGTGCCTTTTCTTCAAGGCCCGACAGTCCGAATCGGCGTTCGAGCTCGTCGAGCACGTCCGCCGGGGTCAGGTCGGCATCGGCCAGCAGTACCAGGCTGTGGAACCACAGGTCGGCCATTTCGTTGATCAATTCGTCGCGGTCGCCGCCCACCGCGGCAAGCGCGACCTCGACCCCTTCCTCGCCCACCTTCTGGGCGATCTTGGCCCGCCCCTTCCCGTAGAGGCTGGCGACGTAGGAACTGCCCGCGTCCGCGCCCTTGCGCTCCTCGAGCAGCACGGCGAGCCGTTCCAGCACCTCGGTCGAGGTGAGGGTGGGATCAGCCATCGCCATAGATATCCCCCGGGGATTTCCTCACCTCGTCGGTCGTCTGCCAGCGGCCGTGTTCGAGCCGGCGGAAGAAGCAGGACTCGCGTCCGGTGTGACAGGCGATGCCGCCGCGCTGTTCGATCGACAGCAGCAGCACGTCGCCGTCGCAGTCGAGCCGTATCTCGCGCACCGTCTGGGTGTGACCGCTCTGTTCGCCCTTGTGCCAGAGTTTCTGACGCGAGCGCGAGAAGTACACCGCCTCGCCCAGTTCGACGGTCTTCTCGACCGCCTCGCGGTCCATCCAGGCGAACATCAGCACCCGCCCGGTTTCCGCGTCCTGCGCGATCGCGGGCACCAGGCCGTTCTCGTCGAAGGCGATCGCCTCGATCCAGTCGCGCGAGTTGCGGAATGCCGGGGGTGTTGCCTGAGATTCGGTCACAGTCTGTGTCGTCTTCAGCGGTGGGCGGGCCGTCGGCCGGCGCGGAAGTATATCAGGGATGGGTCACGAAGGTCTGCCCGGATCCTTCCGGGGCGGTTCGCCAGGTTCGGCGGCACCGTCGGGTCAGTCGCGCACCTCGATGCCGGCCTCGGCCATCACGGCCTTCGCCTCGCCGATACTGTGGGTGCCGAAGTGAAAGATGCTTGCGGCAAGCACGGCATCGGCGTGCCCTTGGGTGATGCCGTCGACCAGGTGATCGAGGTTGCCCACGCCGCCGGAGGCGATCACGGGGATCGGCACGGCGTCGCTGATCGCGCGGGTCAGTTCCAGGTCGAAGCCCTGCTGCATGCCGTCGCGGTCCATGCTGGTGACCAGCAGTTCGCCGGCGCCCAGCTCGGCCATGTGCTCGGCCCACTCGACGGCATCCAGCCCGGTGGGCTTGCGTCCGCCGTGGGTGAAGATCTCCCAGCGGGGCGCCTCGCCCTCGCCGGAGACGCGCCGGGCGTCGATGGCGACCACGATGCACTGCGAGCCGACCGCGTCGCTCATCTCGCGGATGCGCTCGGGGTGATGGACGGCGGCGGTGTTGATCGAGACCTTGTCGGCCCCGGCATGCAGCAGCCGACGCACGTCGGCCAGCGTGCGGATGCCGCCGCCGACGGTCAGCGGGATGAACACCTCGGCGGCGACCGCCTCGACCACGTGCAGCATGGTCTCGCGGCCCTC
>CAYUAO010000175.1:0-4093 GCA_964442775.1 uncultured Halothiobacillus sp.
GACGGGGCTCGCGGGTTTGTCCGCACTCGTCGTTGCCGTCCCTCGACGGGCAATGAGCCCGCCTTCGGTCCGGCGCCAGAAAAGCGAACAAACCCGCGAGCCAGAGATGCCATCGAATCGTGCAGAGTTTCCGCAGGCAGTGTCGCGGGCAGGCGACAGCGGGAAGGCGAGTGCGGCCGGCCCTTGTCTCGTCGGAGGGCGCAGGCCCGCTTGGCGCGACGGTCGTCGGCGAGTCGGGGGGTCGTGGCATTCGTTTGCCCTCCGCCGGTGAGTTGAATATTTCCGTATATGGGCCAATCTCAATCTAGACTACGTTCAGGCGCCTGTCACGTCGTTCGACGAGGGGTTGCACGCGTGACCATCCAGGCCGACCACGAATCCATGGTGTCCGGTCGGGTGTGACATGATCGTGAAACCTGGCCGAGGGACCCTGACGCCGAGCGCCTGACAGTCAGAACAGAGGGATCCGGAGATGGCAGAACTCGCAATCGGACTGCAGCGACAGGTGCGCTCGGTCGTCGAGATAGGCAAGCCCAAGGTGGTGATGCTGATCGTGTTCACCGCCTACGTGGGCATGCTGCTGGCCTATCCGGCCACGATCGACTGGTACGTCGTCCTGGCTGGTTGCACCGGGATCGGCCTGGTCGCCGCCGCCGGGGCGGCGGTCAACCACGTCGTCGACGCACGCATCGACCGGCTGATGGCGCGCACGGCCAACCGACCGCTTGCCAGCGACCTGATGGAATCACGCTACGCCCTGGCCTGGGCGGCACTGTGGGGCGTGTCCGGCACGGCCATCCTGCTGGTCTGGGTCAACGCCCTGACCGCGGTGCTCACGCTGATCGCCATGCTCGGCTACGCGATCGTCTACACCGTCTTCCTCAAGCACCGTACCCCGCAGAACATCGTCTGGGGCGGGGCGGCCGGCGCCGCGCCACCGCTGCTCGGCTGGGCGGCGGCCACCGGCGAGGTAGGCATCGAGGGGCTGCTGCTCTTCCTGATCATCTTCCTCTGGACGCCGCCGCACTTCTGGCCGCTGGCGATCGCCAAGGTCGAGGAATACCGCCGGGCCAGCGTGCCGATGCTGCCGGTCACGCACGGTATCCAGACCACCAAGTACCAGATCCTGCTCTACACCGTCGCCATGGTGGTGGTCACGGTGATGCCGTGGGTGATCGGCATGAGCGGCTGGCTGTACGGACTGGCCGCGCTGGGACTGGGCGGCGAGTACCTGCGTCGGGCATGGCGCCTGTATCGCTCGCAGCGGCATGCCGGGGCGATGGGCCTGTTCGGCTACTCGATCGTCTATCTCGCCCTGCTGTTCCTCGCGCTGCTGCTGGATCATTACCTGCTGTGAGCTACGCTCGTCACGCGGCGCCTTCCTCCCGGCGCGCTCGCCTTGTGCGCCTGCATGCCTGGCTGGGGATCTTGCTGTTGATCCCGCTGTCGCTGGTCGCGATCTCGGGCGCCGGGCTGTCGTTCGCCCGGGAGATCGACCGCGTGTTGGCCCCGGAGCTCTGGACGGTCTCGCCACCGCGCGGGGCCCAGCCGGTGCCGGCCACGCGGTTGGTCGGGGTCATCGAGGCACGCCTGCCCGGGATGCGGCTCGAACGGCTGGAACTGCCGGGGCGGTTGCAGGACACGGCGATGGCGAGCCTGGTCGACCAGCGCGGCGAGCGCCGGCAGGTGTTTCTCCACCCGTTCCTCGGGACGATCGTGGGCGAGCGCTCGGCGAGTGCCGACCCGCGCAACTGGCTGGGGAGCGTCCATCGGAGCCTGGGCGTCGGCGGGGCGGGTCGCGCGGTGGTGACTGCCGCGTCGGTCGGCGTGCTCGCCCTGTTCGTGTTCGGCTGGATGGGTAGGCGCTCCCGGCATGCTGACGGGGCCGGGCGATCACATCGTCGGCTCGTCTCCCTGGGGGGGTGGCTATGGTCGCTCTGTGCGCTGACCGGGGTGGTGGCCGTCGCGGCCGGCCGGTCGCTGAGCGACACGGCCACGCATCCCGCGACGGCGAACGGCATGGCCCCCGCGTCTCTGTCAGGCGTCTGCGAGGGGCAGGCGATCGACACGGTGTGGTGGCGAGAGAACGGACGGATCGCGGTCCGCTGTCGCGCCCCGGGGAGCATCGGACCGTTCGGCATCGGTCACGAGGCCGGTGACGGCACCTCGTCCGGGGCGAGTGGGGCCGAATGGCTCGCGGCGATCCACACCGGCGAGGTGCTGGGCATCGGCGGCCGGGTGCTGTGGTTCTGGGGCACCTTGCTGCTGCCGGTCGCCATGCTGATCGGGCTGGTCGCGTTCCGGCGGCATCGGTGGATTGATCGGTCCGGCAATGCCACGACAAGAGGAGAGGCAGGGTGAATCGACGGCTCAAGCAATTGCGCGTCATGGCCATCGTGACGGTACTGGCCGTGCTGTTCCTGATCTGGGTCGGCGGCACGGTGCGGGCGACCGGCGCCGGGATGGGCTGCCCGGACTGGCCCACCTGCTTCGGCCAGCTGGTGCCGCCGATGAGCGAGGCGGACCTGCCCGCCGACTACCGGCAGCAGTTCGCCCGCTACGGCTACGACGAGATGCGTTTCGATCCGGTGCGGACCTGGACCGAATATCTCAATCGCCTGACCGGCACGCTGATCGGCTTTCTTTCCCTGATGACGCTGGTGCTCGCCGTGCTGGCGCGTCACCGGGACAGCTGGCTTCCGGCGCTGGCCGGCGGCGCCTTCGTCCTGGTGGGCTTCAATGGCTGGCTGGGCGCGGTGGTCGTCGAGACCAACCTGCACGGGGCGGTGGTCACCACCCACATGATGCTCTCCTTCGGCGTCATCCTGCTCCTGCTCGGCGTGGTGACCCGCACGTTGCCGGGGCGCTGGCGCGTGGCGGCGGACGAGAAGCGCAGCTGGATGCCGCTCCTGCCGGTTGCGCTGCTCGTCAGCCTGCTGCAGACGGGGCTCGGCGCGCAGGTGCGCGAGCAGGTCGACCAGGTGGCGGCGGGTGCGGCGGATTTCCGCGACCGGGCGGGCTGGGTCGAGCAGGTCGGCCCGGTTCTCGACGTGCACCTGCTGGTGGCGCTGGTGGTGGTCGCCGTCAACCTTGTGCTGGCCTTCCGGTTGTTCCGGGGTGGTCGAATCGCCCGGCGGGCGGCGATGCTGCTGCTCGCGGTTCTCGCAGGCCAGGTGGCGCTGGGCGGGGCGCTGATTGGTTTCGACCTGCCGATCGCCCTGCAACCGCTTCACCTGCTCGGGGCGGCCACGCTGTTCAGCCTGCAGGCCGCGCTGCTGATCTCGCCGGCGGCCCGACAATCGCCGGCCCTGGCCGGCCAGGGCCGAGGTCCGGTGGGCGGGGACGTCGCGGCCGGGCCATGAGTCGGCCCGGGCGTCTCCTGTCGATTCGGCTGCCGGCGGGGATGGCGACCCGCCCGCCACGGAACCTGCCGCTCCTGTGTGGAGCATGTTAGTCTGGCGATGTCGGCGGGCATGAGGCATTCATGCTCCCCGCACATGATGTTTCGGCAGACGATGGAACCTTTGCCGCGCGATCACTGTCTGAACAGTCAGTGGATCGGGACAAGAGTAGGAATTCCTTGCGAATGTCTTGAAATACGGGCCGACAGTCCCAACACTGTCAATCAACCGGGGGTGATACGGCTTCGACGTGGGTCGCGAAACTCAAGGTGCATGCCGAGGTGTAGTCTCCTCGTTAAACAACTGCAAAACCAATAGTTGCCAACGACGACAACTACGCACTCGCAGCTTAAAACCCTGTAGGGTGCCGTCTGGCCGGAGCCGTGCTTGTGCGTCCGGAACCCAGGCGTCGACTCTCACAAGCTCGTGGTGAAGCGCGTCCGGCGTGGATCCACTAAAACCCAAACCGGACTCGCCGAGTATCTTCCCTGCCTGTCGGGTAGTACTCGGTTAAAGCAATAGACAGGACAAGCATGTAGGACCGAGAGCGTAGGGCTTGCGGACGCGGGTTCGACTCCCGCCACCTCCACCAGACTCCGCCGAGAAGGGCCAGCCGGGAATATCGGCTGGCCCTTTCTCGTTGCGGCGATCGGCAATCAGGACACTGGGGTCGCGCGGCCGGACTGTTCCTG
>CAYUAO010000176.1:0-4004 GCA_964442775.1 uncultured Halothiobacillus sp.
GCCCTTGGAGGTCCCGCAGAGACGTCATCGAATCGTGCAGAGTTTCCCAAGAGCGGCCGGGACGTCATCGCCGAGCTGGCCGAAGGCCTCGGCCGGCCGGTCGGGGAATTGCTGGACTTCGCCGGCGCGCAACTGGACCAGTGGCGCTCGCAGGGTATCCTGATCGGGGCGCGCCCGCCGCGCTGAACCAGGAAACCATCAACAAGGAAGGTCTGCACGAGATTCCAGGGAGGGAATCGCCATGCCCATCACCGACTGGCCGACCACCGAGCGGCCCCGTGAACGCCTGCTGGCCCGCGGGCCGGCGAGCCTGTCCGACGCCGAACTGCTGGCGATCTTCCTGCGCACCGGCGTGGCCGGGCGCTCGGCGGTCGACCTGGCGCGTGACCTGCTGTCGCACTTCGGCTCGATCAGCGCGCTGCTCAACGCCTCGCGAAGCGACTTCTCACAGGCCCGCGGGCTGGGCGACGCCAAGTTCTGCCAGCTGCAGGCGGTACTCGAACTGGCACGCCGGCACTTCGCCGAGGAACTGCGCGTCGGGCCGGACATCGCCAGCCCGCAGGCGGTGTTCCGCTTCCTGCAGGCCGAGCTCGACGGGGAGACGCAGGAAGTCTTCGGCGCGCTGTATCTCGACAACCGCCACCGCGTGCTCGCCTTCGAGCGCCTGTTCTTCGGCACCATCGACCAAGCGGCCGTCCACCCGCGCGAGGTGGTCCGCGCCGTGATGCGCCACAACGCCGCGGCCGTGATCCTCGCGCACAATCACCCCTCCGGCGTGGCCGAGCCCAGCAGCGCCGACCAGCGCATCACCGAGCGCCTGCGCGAGGCGCTCAACCTCATCGACGTGCGGCTGCTCGACCACGTGGTGGTGGGCCGGCCCTGTATCTCGATGGCCGAGCGCGGCCTGCTCTAGCGCGGCGAAACGCCCCCAACCGTGAGAGCGGGCCGTGCTCTCGACCGCCTACGTTCAGGCCCGGTCGATCCGGGCGTGCGCCTGCTCTTCCAGCTCCTCGAGCACCTCGAAGACCTCGACGCTGGCCTGCTCCGCGTCCTGGTAGGACTCGATGATCCGGTCCTGCAACGTCTTGTCGCTGTGCCAGCCCTCCTGCGCCAGCTCCAGCGCTTCCCGGACGTGTCGATGCACGGCCTGGTGCGGCGTCTTGAGATGGCCGTAGGCCGGCAGGTCACGATAGAGTTGGTATCCCTCGCCCGAGTCGTACCACTTGCCCAGCCGGCAGCCGTGCTCGTCGACCAGCACCGCCTGGGCCTCGCTGGAGTCGGGACCACTGGTGAAGGCCATGTAGCCGTTCTGCTTGTAGATCATGTGGTCGACCTTGGCCGTCGAGGTGAAACTGCTGACACGCACCTTCTGCACGGCCTGCGTCGCGACGGCGGTCTGCTCGACGAAGTGGCTCAGGGTCTTCCGGAGGGTGCTGATGTGGCCGCTGAGGATCTCGGCGTTGTCGCTCAACTCGGTCTGGTTGGTGAGGATGTTCTCCGAGCTCTGCCGGAACTCACGCACGATGCCGTCGACTTCCTCGGTCGCCCCCTTGGTCTTGGAGGCCAGGCTGCGCACCTCGTCGGCAACCACGGCGAAGCCTCGGCCGTGTTCACCGGCACGTGCCGCCTCGATCGCGGCATTCAGTGCCAGCAGGTTCGTCTGATCGGCGATCTGCCGGATCATGTCCAGCACGTTGCTGATCTCGTCGCTCATCCGCGCCATCTCGCCGACGGCGTGGTTGGCCTCGTCGGTCAGGGCCTGGGTCCGATCGAAGGTGCGGCTCATGTCCAGCATGTCCGACTGGCTTTCCGAGGCGCTGCCCGCCACGGTCTGGATCACGTCGTCGACCCTGGCGATCTCCGTACTGACGCTGATGAAGTCCTGCTGCGCCATGCCGAGGTTCTGACTGATGTTTCTCGAACCAAGCTCCTGCATTGCCGCCAGCAGCTCGTTGCGAATCACCAGCGCCTGGTGCTTCTCGGCGATCTGCAACGCCTCGTTGATGCCTTCGAGCGAACTCCGCATGACGCCACGCACCCCCGCAGTTTGCGCCGGCCGGTCGTATTGCTCCCGAGTCATGCGATCGAAGACGGTATCGACCTCGCGGAAGTAGGTCTCGAGCTGATCGAAGGTCTCGTTGACTTCCCGCGCCACCTGGCCGACCTCGCCCTGACCCGGGATGCGGGTGACACGGTTGTGGAAATTGCCGTCGAGCGCCGCCCGCAGATTGTCACGGATCTGCTCGACGATCCGCAGGCTGCCGCGCAGGGACGGGTAGGCCATGATCGACAACACGACCGTGGCCCCGATCAGGATCAGCCCCCAGTAGGGAAATCCCTCCGGCCCCAGCCACGTCAGCAACCAGACCGCCAGCAGCTCCAGATTGAAGAACACCAGGACAAGCTTGAGCCTGGAGACTAAGAACAAAGGCTTCATGGTCAGCGTGCTCGTGGTGGATATGGCGATACAAAACGGCGGGCGATGCCTTGCAACCCTCGTCTACATTGCTTGCCCGGCCCTCGGCGGCGAGCATCCCGGCATCGATGGGCTGGACCTTGGCAAATGGCGGCGAGGTCGGGTTTGCTGCGGGCGGAGAAGATGCCGGCAACTCGCCCCGGCTCATCGCGAGCCGGGGTGATATTGGTCCAGACCCGGCGGTCACTGCCGTCCTGGCAGAGATTGTTGATTTGGCCGAAGAACTCGCCGCCGCTGCGGCTGGTGCGCCCAATCGGACGGTGGCGGACGATGTGCTGGGATGGCCCTAGGCGTTCCGATTCGCCGTAGCCGGCAATCCGCATGAAGGCGCGATTGGCGTAGATGATTCGGCCTTGGGGGTCGGTCTTGCTGACGATGAACTCGTCGTCACTGAGACTGACTTCACGGCCGTTCGGCTGGTGTTCTGGAAGCACGCCCGCCCTCCTTTCCCGGGGGAATGTTCATACCTTGCCTGTCATGCCGACGCCGACCGGGAAAGGATCTCCACTGAGCGAGCCGGCGTTTTCAGGATAACCCATTCAATTTACTGATCGGGCATTGCATCGGCATGTGGCCGTTGAACTTTAGGCTGAACCTGCGTTGCCGTGACCGACGTGCCGCACTGCCAAGCAGAAGGGATTGAGCGCCGCCGGCGTTCGCCTGCCGACCCGGTTGCCGATCCGGTTGCGCGCAATCGAGCCTGCCCGGTCACGTGGTGGTGGGGCGCCCCTGCATCTCGATGGCCGAAAGGGGCCCTACTGAAGGAGCGGCTTTGGCCGCGACATGTCGGCGCGACCTCCGACCCATGGCTTCCCGGCGGGTTGTCGGACTGAAGTCCGACCTACGGCAGCCGGTCATTCACCGTAGGGTGTGACTTCAGTCCAACGTCGGCCGCCGCGCCGACTCCCTCGCCACAACACGCCGAGCCACCGGAAGCCGGAACTCGCGCGTCCCGCGCGATTCGCTTGCAGGCAAGCTCGCACAAGGCACCCGGCCACCGTGCGAGCGGGCCTCGCCCGCGAAGGCGGTCAAAGCCGCCGGCTCCTTGAGGTATACAGTGCCGCGGACGACCACTCATCGGGCACAATAAGCGCTTTGTCGTGACCGCGAACCACGACACTCATTCTCCCTTCTGCAAACGAGAACGAAACGGACCATGGACAAGCTCGATCCTCACAAGGACGGCGCCTCGCCGGATCTGACGGAAGAGAACCTCGACAAGCTGCGCGAGCTGTTCCCCGAGGCATTCACCGAGGGCTCGGACCCGGATGGGCCGCGCTGGAAGGTGGACTTCGAGACATTGCGGCACCTGCTGGGCGATCAGGTCGAGGACCAGGCCGAACGCTATCGGCTGACCTGGCACGGCAAGAGCCGGGCCCGGCGGATCGCGCAGACCCCGTCGACCGGCACCTTGCGCCCCTGCCCGGAAGAATCGGTCAACTGGGACAGCACGAAAAATCTCTTTATCGAGGGCGACAACCTCGAGGTCCTCAAGCTCCTGCAGAAGAGCTACCACAAGCGCGTGAAG
>CAYUAO010000177.1:0-3969 GCA_964442775.1 uncultured Halothiobacillus sp.
TGCGGCGCTTGCGAATGGCGACGGCCATTCACGGCGCACCGCGCCTTGCATCTGGACCCTTGGCGGTCCCGCAGAGGCACTATCGATTCGTGCAGAGATTCCCTAGCCGTCCTGTTTCCGGTCCTGCTGCTGGCGGGGTGGCTCTTCCCGGTCGCAGCGACGCCGGCATCGGCGCCCGAGGACGCCGCGGGTGAGCCGTGGAAGGTGGCGGTGCTTGCCTACCGGAGCATCGAATCGACCCGCGAACGCTGGCAGCCGCTCGCCGATTATCTGTCCGATCGGATTCCCGGGCGGCGTTTCGCGCTAGAGGTCTTCCACCTCGACGAGATGGCCGAGGCCGTGCGCCGTCGAGAGGTGGATTTCGTGTTCACCCAGCCATCCCACTATGTCGCGCTGACCTACGAAGCCGGCCTTTCCGCGCCGTTGGCCACCGTGGTGAACCGGGAACTGGGCCAGACGACCGATCGCTTCGGCGGAGTGATCTTCTCGCGCGCCGACCGGGACGACCTTCAAACCATCGGTGACCTCGCCGGTCGACGGATCGCCGTCGCCGGGCGCGACTCGCTGGGTGCCTTCCAGATGCAGGCCTTCGAGTTGATGCGCCACGGCGTGACCACGGATGACGTGGAGTTGGTGGTGACCGGCCAGCCGCAGTTCAACGCGGTAGAGGCGGTGCTCGACCGCGAGGTGGATGCAGGCTTCGTGCGCACCGGGGTGCTGGAAGACCTGGCCCGATTGGGTCGGCTGGAGCCCCGACAGTTGCGCCTGATCGGGGCGCAACGCCGCCCGGACTTTCCCTTGCTTACCTCGACCCGTCTCTACCCCGAGTGGCCGTTCGTGGCCTTGCCCCACCCGCCGGCAGAGTTGAAGCGGCAGGTGGCCGCGGCCCTGCTCGATCTGCCGCATGATGCCGAAACGGCACATCGTCTCGAGATCGTCGGCTTCACGTTCCCCGGCGATTACCGGGATATCGATACGTTGCTGCGGGAGCTCGGGTTGCCGCCTTTCGATCGCTCGCGCGAGTTGACCCTCCAGGAGGCCTGGCGGCAATGGCAACTCCCGTTGCTGGGCACTCTCGGCCTGCTGGGACTGTCGCTGGCGGCGATGCTCGTTGTGATGCGCCGACGCAACCGCGTGCTGAAGCGGGCGCAGGTCGCCCTGCAATCCTCGGCGGCCGAGGTCCGCAAGCTGGGGCTGGCCGTGGCGCAGAATCCCCACGCGATCATGATCACCGACCCGGTGGGCACGGTGGAGTACGTCAATGCCGCCTTTGTTCGTCAGACCGGCTACCCCGAGGACGAGATCATCGGTCGCACGCCGGCCGTGCTCAAGTCCGGCGAGACGGAGCCGGAGGTCTACGAGAGTTTGTGGAAAACACTGAGGGGCGGTGACACCTGGCGCGGCAAGTTCATCAACCGACGGCGTGACGGTGAGAGATACCTCGCCGCGAGCACGTTGGTGCCCGTCCGGGAAGCGGACGGCGCAGTCAGGCACTACCTGGCCATCACCGAGGACGTCACCGAGCAGGATGCCCAACAGGAGCGCATCCGGCGGCTGGCCTACTTCGACCCGCTGACCGGCCTGCCCAATCGCAGCCTGTTGATGGATCGTCTGGGCCAGAGCCTGGCGAGCGAGGAGGGCGCGAGCGCCCGGCATACGCTCATGCTGATCAACCTCGACCGCTTCAAGCTGATCAACGACGTGCGCGGCAACGAGGTGGGCGATCGCCTGTTGCATGCCGTGGGGCAGCTGCTGGTCGAATTCCTGCCCGCCACGGCGACGGTCGCGCGCATGGGGGCGGACGAGTTCGCCGTGTTGCAACCGGGCAAACAGGCCGATGGCCACGCCAGCGTGTCGGCGCTGGCTCTCGCCGAGCGGATCGGGACCCTGGTGGCCGAGGATGTGACGCTCGAGGGCGAGTCCTTTGCCATGCGAGCCAGCATCGGCGTGACCCTGTTCCCCGAGCGGTCGGACGACACGGCCGTCCAGGTCGTCCAGCGCGCGGACACGGCCCTGCACCGCGCAAAGGAGCGCGGCGGCCACCAGGTGATCTTCTTCGAGCCCGGCATGGACGACCTGGCCAGGGAGCAGTTCCGGATCGAGCGGGACCTGCGTCTCGGCCTGGACGACGACCAGTTCCTGTTTTACTTGCAGCCGCAGGTCGCAGGCGATGGCGAGGTGGTCGGCCGGGAAGTGCTGCTGCGCTGGCGGCACCCCGAGCGCGGCATGATCTCGCCGGGCCGTTTCATTCCCGTCGCCGAGCAATCCGACCTGATCGTCTCCCTGGGTCGCCTGGTGCTCGAGCGTTCACTGGAACTGCTTGCCAGTGCGGAAAACGCGGACGCCGGATGGACGTTGTCGGTGAATGTCAGCCCGCGCCAGTTCCGCCAGCCGGGATTCGTCAGCGAGCTGCGCTCCATGCTCGCCCGCACCGGCGCATCGCCCGAACGGCTGGTGCTGGAAATCACCGAAGGGGTGTTCATCGACAACCCCGACATGGTGCGCGAGCGGATGGAGGAACTCACCCGGCTCGGGTTGCGCTTTTCCATCGACGATTTCGGGACGGGATATTCCTCGATGGTCTACCTGCGTCGCCTGCCCATCCACGAGATCAAGATCGACCGGGAGTTTGTGCAGGGTGCGTTGGAGAACGCCGAGACCGCCGCGCTGGTCGAGGCGATGATCATGGTCGCGGCGCGCATGGGATTGCTGGTGGTCGCCGAAGGCGTCGAGACGCGCGCGCAGGCGGACTATCTCTGGTCATTGGACCCGACCGTCGTGCAGCAGGGCTTTCTGCACGGTCGGCCAGCCCGGCCGGGTTGACTGCGGTGGAGCCAGCCGGCCCTGGACCGAAACCCGCGATTCCGGCAAGCCCGAGCGATACGCTCGGGCGACGCCTGCCGCATTCGGCGTTATGATCTACGCTGATGGTGGCCGGATTTCCCCGGCAGGCTTTCCATCCCGAAACAGAGGTGACCGATGCAGGTTGAACATCACGATCTGGCGCATGAATTCCCGGAACTCAAGGCGCGCATCCACGAGCTCAAGACCAGCGACAACCACTTCCACAAGCAGTTCGAGCGTTACGACGAACTGACCAAGGAAATCGAGCGGCTGGAAAAGCAGGACGAGCCGGTCACCGACGAGCACATGGAAGATCTCAAGAAGCAGCGCCTGGCGCTGAAAGACGAGCTCTACGGCATGCTCAAGGGCTGATCGTCACTCGACTTGCGGATATGTCTCAAGGCCCACCTCATGGTGGGCCTTTGTCGTTGCCGGTCATGGCCAGATCGTTCCGCTCGGCGAAGGGGCGCTCGACGGCAGCAGGGTGGGTTCCGGTTCAGTCTTCCGGCGGGACGGGGTGCTCGTGTGGCGCGCAGCGGTCGGCGTCCATGTCGAAGTGGCCATCGGCTGTGCGATACCAGATGCCGGTGTCGACCATCAGGCCCTCGCGCAGCGGT
Organism: uncultured Halothiobacillus sp.; assembly: GCA_964442775.1. Lineage (GTDB taxonomy): Bacteria > Pseudomonadota > Gammaproteobacteria > Halothiobacillales > Halothiobacillaceae > Guyparkeria. Next base: position 3,462 of record CAYUAO010000177.1, read on the forward strand.
TTCTTGGTGTATTGCGTGCAGCCCCGGTCGTCGCTGCCGACGGGTACGAAAAGGATCGGGGCCTCCGCGGCGAGTACGCCCCGGAGGTCGCCGCACGCGTTCTCCTCACCGGCCGACCCGCTGGTCGTGCAGGCGGCCAGGGCGAGTGAGGCGGCCAGGATGCCCATCGGGGCGACTGGACGGGATGACATCGGAGCGGGCCTCCGCTTCGGCTGGTCCGGACCTGAAAGTGGCTTGTGGTGCGTTCGCCCCTTCCTTGGGAAACTCTGCACGAATCGGATGTCACTCTGGCTTGGCGAGCCGTTCGTGATCAAGGCGTGTCGTCGCTGGCGTGCCGGTGGCCACGCCAAGACGACGCAACGCAGAGCACGGGCGGCTCGCCAAGCCCCACAGGGCGCGCCTTGAGCCGGACATCTGCTGCGTCGCGAGGTCCATCCCTGGACCTCGCCCTTCGGGCCGGCTCACGCCGGCCGAATCGGCGTCCTGCCGATTCGGTTTCGTCCGAGGA
>CAYUAO010000178.1:0-3853 GCA_964442775.1 uncultured Halothiobacillus sp.
GATTGCGAACAAACCCGCGAGCCAGAGATGCCATCGAATCGTGCAGAGTTTCCTTCAAGCTCCAGGAAACCCGGCCGACCGGCCTGACCGGCGGGCTCGGGGGCGATGCCGGCTAGACGGCGTACATCCCCAACGCCTCGTTCGTGCATCGACTGGACGAGCGGACCCGCCTGGGGTTCGCGCTCTCGGTGCCGTTCGGCCTGGCGACCGAGTACGACGAGGACTGGCTGGGCCGTTACTACGGTGTCGAAAGCCACGTGGAAGTGATCGATCTCAACCCGGTAATGAGTTACGACCTCACGCCGGAGCTGACGATCGCCGGTGGTGTCAACATTCAATACGCGGAAGCGAAGCTGAGCTCGGTCGCCGGGCCACCGCTTCCTGAAGGCCTGACGACCGTCGAAGGCGATGACTGGTCGATTGGCCTGAACCTGGGTGTGCTTTGGCGGCCGACCGATCGGACGCGGTTGGGCCTGAGCTATCGATCGGGTGTCGATCACGGCCTCGATGGGGAGATCGAATACACGGCCACCCCGGCGTTGAACGGCGACGTGCGCGCCGGCCTGGACCTGCCGCCCACGGTGGCGGCGAGTGTCACCCATCGGTTTACCGACACGCTGCAAGCCTCCCTCGGCCTGCTGTGGACGGGCTGGTCGAGTTTCGACGAACTCCGCGTCCGCCAGGTCGAGACCGGAGCGGACGACATCGTCACGCCGGAAAACTGGGACGACACGCTGCGGGTGTCGGCCGGTGGCGAATGGCAGTTCGCGCCCCGCTGGACCTTGCGCGCCGGCACCGCCTATGACCCGACACCGGTGCCCAGCGCGGACTTCCGCACCGTTCGTCTGCCCGGTAGCGACCGGATCTGGGCCTCGACGGGACTGGGCTACGAGATCAACTCGCACTGGTCCCTCGACGTGGGATACACGCACATATGGATGAACGACATGAGCATCGACGAAGGTGATTCACCGGCAAACGTCACCGGGCGATACGAGGGCGAGATCGATATCCTCGGCCTGCAGCTCAACGCGCGGTTCTAGTCCGACCGGGTCTGAGGGCGCGCTCGGGAGGTGCGAGCGTCGGTCGCCTCGCGGGGGAGGGGAGGGCGCGGAACACGCTCCATGAGCGGCCGGATTTGTCGACAACCTGCGTGGCCGCAGCCTTGGGGGCGAGGTGTGGCCGATGGTAGGCCGACTGCCCGTCTTGTTGCTTCGGCCCGACCAACAAAATAGATTTGATTGATGCTAATGTTTCACCCTTAATGTCCGCCCACTCGGCCTTGGCTCGTCGGCAACGTCGTCGAGTTCACTGGAATGGGTCGGGCCACGACGATCATTCCGGGAAGGGACCGCTGGCAGGGAGGCAGCCCCGACCCCAACCATGAAACCGGAGGAGTCGGGATTGCCCCCTGAAAGACACCGCTCGCGCCTGTCGTCGTGGGTATCGTTACGGTCCACGCTCGGGCGGCTCGCCCTCGCCACCCTGCTGCTGGGGGGCTGCCTGCAGCCCGGTATGGCGGTTCCTTCGGAGCGCGAGGTCCTCGTGTTCGGCGTGTTCGACTATCTCGGCGAGGAACGGACTCGCGCCAAGTACCAGCCTGTCGTCGACCACCTCAATGAGGCTTTGCCCGAGGAGCGCATCGAGTTGCGCGTGCTGTCGCAGGATGCGCTCTACCAGGCGGTCAACCGACGCGAGGTCGACCTGGTCACCACCAATCCCACCCACTTCCTGGTCATGCGCAAGCGCCAGCCGCTGACGGGGGTGATTGCCACGCTGGTCGAATCCGGCCCGAACGGGGAGCCGATGCACCAGCTGGGCGGCGCGATCGTGACCCGATCGGATCGTGACGACTTGCGCGAACTGGACGACCTGGCCGGCAAGGTGATCGCGGCGCCGAGCACCCAGCACCTCGGGGGGTATCGCGCCCAGGCCCTGGAACTGGCGCGGGCGGGTATCCAGGTGCCCGGGGACATCGACAGCCTGCTGGAAACCGACACCCACGAAGCGGCCGTCGAGGCGATCATGGACGGGCGAGCCGACGTGGCCTTCGCCCGTGACGGGACCGTCGAGCGCATGGCCGCCGAAGGCTCCCTGTCCGATGGGGACGTCACGTTCCTCAATGCCCAGTATTACCCCCGTTTCCCGCACCAGGTGTCCACCCGGCTGTATCCCGAATGGCCGGTCTTTGCCCTCGCGCATGTGCCGGAGGAAGTGATCCGCCACTTCGCCGCGGCGTTGTACGCCCTCGAGCCGGACCATCCCGCCGCCCTGGCCGCGGGTATTCACGGTTTCACCATCCCCGACGACTACCTGCCGGTCGAGGACCTGACCCGCGAACTCCGGCTGCCGCCCTTCGACCGGCCCCCCGATTTCACCCTGGCCGACGCCTGGGAGCGCTGGGGCGTCATGCTGGTCCTGCTCGGCATCGCCATGGTGCTGATTCTCCTGCTGCTCGTGATCCTCGCGATGCTGCTGCGTCGGGTCACCGTGGCGGGCCAGCGATTCGAACGCTTGCTCGGCGCCCTGGGACAGGGTGTCTACGGGGTGGATCGGGAAGGTCGCTGCACCTTCATCAATCGAACGGCGCGGCGGATGCTGGGCGTCGAGAAGCGGGACGTCATCGGGTTGAACCAGCATGACCTGTTCCACCACCACTATCCGGACGGGCGGGTCTACCCGGAATCCGAGTGTCCCATTACCCAGACGCTGGCGGACGGGCAGGTTCGTCACGTCGAGGAGTGGTTTTTCCGGATGGATGGCAAGCGTTTCCCGGTGGATCTGGTGGTCACCCCGCTGTATCAGCGCGATCAGCTCGTCGGTGCGGTCGCGGCCTTCAGCGACCTGACTGCGCGCAAGGCGGCGGAGGACGAGCGTGACCAGTTGGCCGAGCGCAACCGGTCGCTGCTCGAATCGGCCGGCGACGGGATCTACGGGGTCGACCAGGCCGGGCGTTGCACGTTCGTCAACCCCGCGGCCCTCGAAATGCTCGGTTTCAGCAGGGACGAGGTGATCGGCGAGGATCAGCATGCACTGTTCCATTACCGGCGCGAGGACGGTGCGGCCTATGCGCACGAGGATTGCCCCATACACAAGACGCTCGTTGACCAGCGCGCCCGCGAGGGCGAGGAGTCTTTCATCCGCAAGGACGGCAGCTCGTTCCCCATCCACCTGCGGGTCGCCCCCCTCCGGGCGGGTGACCGATCCGTGGGCGCCGTGGTGGTCTTCCAGGACGTGACCGAGCGGCGCCGGCTGGAGACGCGCCTGCGTGAGCTGGCGACCACCGATGCGCTCACCGGGCTGGCCAATCGGCGGGTGATGATGGCACGGCTGGAGGAGGAATGCCTGCGGGCCGATCGCAGCGGGATCGAGTCCAGTCTGCTGATGTTCGACCTGGACCACTTCAAGCGCATCAACGACGATTACGGCCACGCCTTTGGCGACCGCGTCCTGGTCCGGTTCGCCGGGTTGCTCGGCGCGAATCGCCGTCGCACCGATGTCGTCGCCCGGTTCGGTGGCGAGGAATTCATCCTGCTCTTGCCGGACACCCCCATCGAATCGGCCCGAGAACTGGCCTTCGAACTGCGCCAGGACGTGATGCGGTCGCCGGTCGAGGATGACGACGGCAACCGGGTCGACTGGACGGTAAGCATCGGCGGAACCGCGATTCGCTCCGGCTGCAGTGATGTCGACGACGTGTTGCTGCGCGCGGACCGGGCGCTCTACCGTGCCAAGGACGCGGGACGAAACCGGGTGGAGATCGAGTGACGTCCCGACCTCCTTTCCTAGGGAATCTCCGCACGAATCGATGGTGCCTCTGGCTCGCGGGTTTGTTCGCTTTTCCGGCGCCGGA
>CAYUAO010000179.1:0-3840 GCA_964442775.1 uncultured Halothiobacillus sp.
TCTGGGCCCTTGGAGGTCCCGCTTCAGACGTCATCGAATCGTGCAGACCTTCCCTAACCGCTATACTTCACGACCAGATTGTTCTCGCACTCGTCCCTGTCGATCGAGCCGGCAGGGAAGACACCCTTGCGCTCCCAACGAGGTATCGATGACCGTTCGCACCCGTTTCGCCCCGTCGCCCACCGGTTACCTGCACATCGGCGGCGCCCGCACGGCCCTGTTCAGCTACCTGTACGCCCGTCGCCATGGCGGCGAGTTCGTGCTGCGCGTGGAGGACACCGACCTCCAGCGCTCGACCGCCGAGTCCGTCAACGCGATTCTCGAGGGCATGACCTGGCTGGGGCTGGACTACGACGAGGGGCCCTTCTACCAGACCGAGCGCATGGATCGGTACCGCGAGGTGATCGAGCAGCTGCTCGCCGAGGACAAGGCCTACTACTGCTACGCCACCCGCGAGGAACTCGACGCCCTGCGCGAGGCGCAGATGAAGCGTGGCGAGAAGCCGCGTTACGACCGCCGCTACCGCGACTTCACCGGCACGCCGCCGGCGGGCGTCAAGCCGGTGGTCCGGTTCAAGAACCCGATCGACGGGCTGGTGGTGGTCGAGGACGCCATTCGCGGCCGGGTGACCTTCCGCAACGACGAGCTCGACGACCTGATCATCGCCCGCGGCGACGGCACGCCGACCTACAACCTCACGGTGGTGGTCGACGACATGGACATGCGCATCACCCACGTCGTGCGCGGTGACGATCATCTCAACAACACCCCGCGCCAGATCAACCTCTACCGCGCTCTGGGCGTCGAGCCGCCGGCATTCGCCCACCTGCCCATGATCCACGGCCCGGACGGGGCCAAGCTCTCCAAGCGCCACGGCGCAGTCAGCGTGATGCAGTACCGCGAGGACGGCTTTCTGCCCGAGGCATTGATCAACTACCTGGCGCGCCTGGGCTGGTCGCACGGCGACGAGGAGATCTTTTCGCGCGCCGAGCTGGTCCAGCTGTTCGACCTCAAGGACGTCAACCACTCGGCTTCGAGCATCAACCCCGAGAAGCTGCGCTGGCTCAATCAGCATTACATGCGGGAATTGCCGGTCGCCGAGGTCGCCGCCGAGCTGCGCTGGCACCTGGGCCAGCTGGGCATCGATCCGGACGGCATCGGGCCGAAGCCGTCGGCCATCGTGCCGGCCTACGTCGACCGGGTGCACACGCTGGTCGAGATGGCCGAGCAGGCGAAACCCTTCTACCAGGACGCCGTCGAGCCCGACGCGGGCGCGATGGAGAAGCTGGATGCCTCCGCGGCCATGGTGGTCGACGCGCTTATCGTCGCGCTGGACGACGATGCCGCCTGGGAGAGCAGCGGCACGCTCGAGGCGGCGGTCAAGGGCGTGGCGAAGACGCTCGACCTGAAACTCGGCAAGGTCGGGCCGGTACTGCGCCTGGCGTTGCTGGGGCACACCTCCTCGCCGAGCTTCGGCGTGATCCTGGAACTGATGGGGCGGTTGCGCAGTATCCAGCGCCTGAACGCCTTCCGGGACCGGATCGGCGCCTGACATGAACATGGGGGGCATGCGACCGGCGTTACCGATCACGGTAGCCTACCTGTTGCTGGCCTCGTTGTGGATCTGGGCCACACAGTGGTTGCTCGGACGGCTCGGGGGCGCGCACTGGGAGATATCCACCGCCGGTCTGGTTTTCGGCGAGATCTTCGTGCTGGTGACCGGCGCGATGCTCTACGTGCTCGTCGAGCGCTTGACCACGATCCGCCGGGGCGGGATCGATTTCGGCCGCCCGAGGGTTCACGCCCCGCGTCAGGTCTGGCTCGTCGCCATGTTCGTGGCCCTGGTGTCGATCGCGGCGATGCAGATCTTCATCGCGGCTGTGGCCGCCCGTCAGTACGCCCCCCTGCTGCTGGACAAGGCCCAGCGCGAAGCGGCCAACCTCGCGGCCATCCGCGCGATCGAGTTGGAGAACTGGATCGACGAGCGCGACCAGCAGGTCGAGGCACTCGCGCAGCGTCGCGACTGGCTGCGCGGCTGGATGGCGGATCTCGACGAGGGCGAAGCCGACGCGTTCCCCGATGACCTGCGTCGGGGCAGCCTGGTCAGCCGGTTTCGCTCGATCACGTTGCTCGACCCGGATCGTTCTCCCCGGCTGCAGACCGGGACGGGCAACGTGGTTACCCCCGACATGCGGCATTTCGATCAGGCGGCGGTGAAGGGGGAGATCCATACCGTCACGCGCTTCACGCGCGGGCGCGACGGTGTCGACCTGTTCTGGATTCTTCCCATCTACGACGACCGCACTGCCGTCACCCGCGGCCCCTGGTATCTCATGCTGTGGACGCGGTTGAACACTGACAGCCTGCTCGAGGATATCGAGGGCGACGGTCGACGCGTTCAGGCCGCCGAAGGGCTGCGTAGCCTGCTGATCAACACCCCCGACGAGCCGGGCAGCGGCTCGGCCTTCTGGCCGATGCTGACCCTCGACCCGCGTGAGGAATCCCCCACGGTGGGCGAGACGCCGGGGGGGATCGTCGATCGCCTCCGCTCTGGCCTGTCCGTGGCCGAGTCCGAGCCGGAAGCCGAGGGGGGCGTGACCCGTATCGAGGGGACGGACCGTGTCTACGCGTCGGTGGAGCTCGAACGCCTCTCGTCACGTCTGCTGGTGCTTCAGGATCGTCGCGACGTCCTCGCGCCGGTCGACCAGCTGGAGAAGTGGTTGAGCCTGACGGCGATGCTTTCCACGCTGGGGATGTTCGCCGCGTTGCTGTTCCTGTGGCGTTTCCTCCGGGCGCGCTACCGCGATCGGAGTGCCGATATCGTGCGCGAGCTCGAGTTCTGGCACCACGCCTGGCTCGAGATGCCCTCGCTGGGGCTCATCGAGGTCGATCCGGAACGATTGCACGTCATCGTCGCCAATCGACAGGCGGCCGAGTGGTTTGGCCGGGCCCGCGAGGAGCTGGTTGGTGTCCAACTGTTCGACCTGTTCGAACCCACGGATCCGGCCTCGCCGTTGGTCGGGGACCCGGAGACGTCGCTGCCGGCCTATTTCGCCCGGGGCGCAGTGGATCGGCTGGCGCTCGAAGGGCGGGTGCCCGGTGACGGGGGTGCGGAATCGCTGTGGATCGAGCTGCGGGTTCTGCGTGACCCCGACGGGCAGCCGGAGCGAATGATCGGCATGCTGCGCCCGGGACGGAGCGCCGACGATGCGGCCCCCCGTGCCCGCATCGACCACCTGACCGCCCGCTGTGCCGTTCTCCCTTCCGCCGAGCGGGAGGCGCTTGGCTCCTCGCTGGCCGAGCAGCCCGACAGTCCGTTTCTCGACGTGCGCACGGTGAGGCTGACGACCGACGAGATCCACGACCGGACGGCCCTGGTCGCGTACCTGGAGGCTCACCTGCCCGAGAGCCTGCGGCACCACCGGTCCCTGCTCCGGCCGCTGGCGGACGAGTTCGGGCGGGTGCTGGTCAGCGGGGAGGGCCGTTGGATCCACAGCGACACCAGCGGTTCGGTCGATACCGGCGACGGCAACCCCGCGGTGATCAACGCGGTCGGCCACAGCGTGGTGATGCTGCCCGAGCCGACGAGCGAGCCGGGGATGGTGTCCGTGCGGCTCTACATCAGCCGCGATCGCTGGGAGATGACGACCACCCTGCTCGAAGCCGTCGAGCGTCTGCACCGGGTCTGTCGCGTGAACGGTCGGGACGTGCCGGGCGACGCGTGATTCGATCGGTCGGCCCACACGATCCCGTCGTTAGGGAAACTCTGCACGATTCGATGGCATCTCTGGCTCGCGGGTTTCTTCGCTTTTCTGGCGCCGGACCGAAGACGGGCTCGTT
>CAYUAO010000180.1:0-3801 GCA_964442775.1 uncultured Halothiobacillus sp.
GACAGCCCGATGAGGTCGGCGTTCTCCTCGCGGGCGGTGTCTAGGATCTTCTGCGCGGAGACCATCACGCCCAGGTCGACGATCTCGAAGCCGTTGCACTGCAGCACCACGCCGACGATGTTCTTGCCGATGTCGTGGACGTCACCCTTGACCGTGGCCATGACCACCTTGCCCGCCGACTGGACCTCGCAGGATTCCTCCTCCATGAACGGCAGCAGATGGGCGACGGCCTTCTTCATCACCCGCGCGGACTTGACCACCTGCGGCAGGAACATCTTGCCGGCGCCGAACAGGTCGCCGACGACGTTCATGCCGTCCATCAGCGGGCCCTCGATCACGTGCAGGGGGCGCTCGGCGTTGAGGCGGGCGGCCTCGGTGTCCTCGACCACATACTCGTCGATGCCCTTGACCAGCGAATGCTCGAGGCGCTTTTCCACCGGCCATTCGCGCCAGGCCAGATCCGGGCCGCTGGACTTCTCGCCGCCGGAATCCCGGTAACGGTCGGCGAGCTCCAGCATGCGGTCGGTGGCGTCGTCACGGCGGTTGAGGACGATGTCCTCGACTGCCTCGCGCAGCTCCTCGGGGATCTCATCGACCACCGTGAGCTGGCCGGCGTTGACGATCCCCATGTCCATGCCCGCGCGGGTGGCGTGGTAGAGGAACACGCTGTGGATCGCCTCGCGCACCGGCTCGTTGCCGCGGAAGGAGAACGACACGTTCGATACCCCGCCGGAGACCAGCGCGTGCGGCAGGTGCTCCTTGATCCAGCGCGTGCCCTCGATGAAGTCGACCGCGTAGTTGTTGTGCTCTTCGATCCCCGTGGCGATGGCGAAGATGTTGGGGTCGAAGATGATGTCCTCGGGCGGAAAGCCGATGCCGGTCAACAGGTCGTAGGCCCGTTGCGCAATTTCGCGGCGACGATCGAGGGTGTCCGCCTGGCCCTTCTCGTCGAAGAGCATCACCACGGCGGCCGCCCCGTAGCGCTGGACGATCCGGGCGTGCTCGAGGAAGGCATCCTCGCCTTCCTTCAGTGAGATTGAGTTCACTACCGCCTTGCCCTGGGCGCACTTCAGCCCTGCCTCGATCACCTCGAACTTCGAGGAGTCGATCATGATCGGCACCCGCGAGATGTCGGGCTCGGCGGCGACGAGGTTCAGGAAACGCTGCATCGCCTCGACGCCGTCGATCAGGCCCTCGTCCATGTTGACGTCGATGATCTGGGCACCGTTGTCCACCTGCTGGCGGGCGACATCCAGGGCCGTGTCGAAATCGCCTTCCTTGATCAGGCGGCGAAAGCGCGCCGAGCCGGTGACGTTGGTGCGTTCGCCGACGTTGACGAACAGCGAATCGGGCGTGATATTGAACGGTTCGAGGCCGGACAGCCGACAGGCGACCTCGGGGCGGCCCGGCCGGCGCGGCGCGACGCCCTCGACTCGGCGGGCCATCTCGGCGGTATGCGCCGGGGTGGTGCCGCAGCAGCCGCCGACGATGTTGATCAGCCCCGAGTTGGCCCACTCGCCGATCGACTCGGCCATGGGGTCGGCCTCGAGATCGTATTCGCCCAGCTCGTTGGGCAGGCCGGCGTTGGGGTGAACCGAGACCGGGTACTCGCTCACCCGCGCGAGCTCGGCGACGTACTGGCGCAACAGGTCCGGGCCGAGCGCGCAGTTGAGCCCGATCGACAGCGGTCGGGCGTGGCGCAGGCTGTTGTAGAACGCCTCGGTGGTCTGTCCCGAGAGCGTGCGCCCGGAGGCGTCGGTGATCGTCCCGGAGATCATCACCGGCCAGCGCTGACCACGGTCGGCGAACAGCTCCTCGAGGGCGAACACCGCCGCCTTGGCGTTGAGCGTGTCGAAGATGGTCTCGATCAGGAAGATGTCGACGCCACCCTCGAGCAAGGCTTCCGCCGACTCGCGGTAGGCCTCGACCAGTTCGTCGAAGCTGGTGTTGCGATACCCGGGGTCGTTGACGTCCGGCGAGATCGAGGCGGTGCGGTTGGTCGGCCCCAGTATCCCGGCGACGAAGCGCGGCTTGTCGGGCGTCTCGGCGGTCTTCGCGTCGGCCGCCTTCCGGGCGATCCGTGCGGCGATCACGTTGATCTCCCGGGAAAGGTCTTCCATCTGGTAGTCGGCCATCGCGATGCGGGTGGCCGAGAAGGTGTTGGCCTCGATGATGTCCGCGCCAGCGTCGAGGTACTGGCAGTGGATGTCCTCGATCACGTCCGGGCGGGTCAGGACCAGCAGGTCGTTGTTGCCCTTGAGGTCCACCGGCCAGTCACTGAAACGTTCGCCGCGGAAGTCGTCCTCGCCGAGCTGCGCGTTCTGGATCATGGTGCCCATCGCGCCGTCGAGCACCAGGATGCGCTCGCGCATCAGCTCGCGGAGCTGGTCGAATACGGGGTGGTCTCGGTCGATCGAAGTCATGGGCGACGCGGCGTCCTGGGTCGGCCGGGACGGCGGCCTGCACGACAGGCCGCGCGGCCGGCGCGGGTGAATTTCGAACGCGGGAGTATACCGCAGTGACCGGCTCCGGGACCGGCGGGTCAGGGCTTGCGCAGACGCCTCAGGCGCTGGGCACGCCGGCGACGCTTGTGGATCGAGATGTTGATGCGCCAGAGCACGCGGATGACGGTGAAGCCGAGCAGGGCGCTGACCAGGGAGAGAGTGAGCAGCCCCACGCCCAGCGGCAGCCAGATCAGCGGGAGCTGGCTCATCGCGTAGCCGACGCTCATCGCCCCCTGTTCGCCGGTCGGCGGGTCGAGCGACGCGCCGGTCAACAGGGCGCCCACCTGGTAGGCAACCCAGAGCAGTGGCGGGATGGTCAGGGGGTTGGTGGTCCAGACCAGGGCGACGGCCAGGGCGATGTTGACGCGCATGGCGATCGCGCCGATCGCGGCGATCAGCATCTGGCCGGGCAGGGGGACGAAGGCCAGGAACAGTCCCAGAGCGACGCCGCCGGAAACCGAGCGACGGTTCAGGTGCCAGAGGTTGGGATCGCCGAGCAGGTGCGCGACCGGACGCAGGAATGGCTGGTTGACGATCCGGTGTCGGCTGGGAGTCAGGCGACGAAAGAACTTGCGTGGCATGCGGCCCTCGTCAAACGTCGGCTTGTCGATAAGCGTGGCGACGAATCATGTCGCGACCCTTGCCGGGGTGCCGCTGGGGCATTTCCTAGAGGCTCTTGAGGAGATCCCGCACCTTGCCGCTCAAGGTCATGTAGTCGCGCTTTTCCGTGTCGGTCAGCTCGCCGAGCACCCGGTGGCGAAAACCCGCGAGCGCACGGTCGGCGGCCTCGATGCGCTCTCGGGCCTCGGGCTGAAGCCAGATGGTCTTGGCGCGACGGTCTGATTCGGAAACGCGCCGTTCGATCCATTCGCCCTTCTCCAGCCCGTCGAGCAGCTTGACCAGGGTGGGCCCCTCGATGCCCAGCTCGCCGGCCAGCTCCTTCTGCGAACGGCCCTCGCCCTCGTCGCGGAGGATGCGCAGCACGGCCCAGGCCGAGGCGGTCAGGTCGAATTCGCTCAGGATCTCGTTGACCTGGACGCGCCACAACCGGGAGACGTCGAAGACCAGACGAGTGATCTCGTCTTCACGTTGCTGGACCGGATCGCTGGCCGGATTGCTGGGCTGGGTCATGTGATGGATAACCGACTGTCATGGGAATCGAACATCGGTATGGTCGCATTGTTCGGCGGGTTTCGCCATCCCGGGGCCTATGGAAACTCTGCACGATTCGATGACGTCTCTGCGGGACCTCCAAGGGCCCAGATGCAAGGCGCGGTGCGCCGTGAATGGCCGTCGC
>CAYUAO010000181.1:0-3587 GCA_964442775.1 uncultured Halothiobacillus sp.
TCGGATTCGGGCTCGGGCTCGGGCGGGGCGGCGGTGGCCACGAGATCCTCGCTGAACACCTCGTCGGCGCGGCGCTTGGCGGTCTCGCAGTCCGCCCCGGCATCCATTTCGTCGACCACCACGATCGCCTTGAGTAGCGTGGCCACGTGCGGTTCGTCGTCGTAATCGAACTTGCGGCCGTATTCGCGGACCATCACGTTGACCGTCTCCAGGGACTCGTTGAGCTGCCTGGCCTGGCGATCACGCAACTCGCGCAATTCGCGGATCTCGCTTTCGAGTTCGGCGATCCGCGGGTCGTCCTTGTCGGCCTGCTCGGCATGGGCCCGCGCGAGAGTGAGCAACTGTTCGAGATCGCCCTGGCGGACCTGCAAGAACCGCCGGGCGACGGCTGCCAGCTCGTAACGCTTGGGTTCGAGCCAGGGTTCGACCATCGCCTCGACGGCATCGAGACTGCGCTCCGCGTAGGTCTCACGCTGTTCGTCGTCAAGTTCGAGTTCCGGCCAGACGCGCTGGATCTGGCGTTCGACCATCTCCTCGGAGGCCCGCACGATCGGATCGCGGTCGTCGAGGAGACGTTCGGCCGCGCCGGTGTGTCGGCGCTGCCCGCGCCAGACCAGCACGGCGAGGATCAGCGAAATCACGATGAAGCCCGCCAGCAATTCGGTGGCGATGATGGCCCAGTCTGAACTCAGGAAGAAATCGAGCATGTGTCGGTGTTTCCGTGATAAATCGATGGTGCGTGTGGGTTGGCGGATCAGCTCCGCGCGGCCTCGATCAGTTGTCGACGCCGGCGGCGGGAAGACAACCGCCAGAGCCAGCCGAACAGGGCAAGCATCGCCAACCCGGCCAGCCCGACGAGGGTGGCGAGCAACGGGTTGCCGCCCCGCTCGGTGGCGGGGTCTTCGCTCGGCTCATCCCTCGTCTCGTCGTCTTCCGGTTCGGCATCGGCGGCCGCTACCGGCGCCGGGATGGCCTCGTCGAGGGGCAGCCTGACCTTGCGACCGTCGTTCGTCTCGCCGCTGACTGTCCCGCTGACGCGGCAGTCGGCGCCGGCGGACGCAGGCAACTCGATCCGGTTCGTCGCGCGATCGAGCGAGGCCTCGATGTCGACCGGGTCGTCGCTGTCGCATACGATCTGCGCGACCAGCCGCGAGGCGTCCGGGTCGAGCAGGGCGACGTCCTGCTCGATGATCAGTCGGGCCGGCGGTTCGTCTTCGCGTTCTGTCTCGCGTTCGTTCTTGTCCTCCACCCGGGCGGCGAGGTGGGGGCGCACCACCCGCGCGGCGAAGGGCAGGTTGCGGGCCAGCGCGATCTTCTTGCGGATCACGCGCTCAAAGGTCGGACCGCTCGCACGGCCTTCGAGCGTGTAGATTCCCGATTCGCCGTCGAGCCGCAGGTGGAAATCGTAGCGGCTGTCTCCGCCGAGGACGTCCGGGTCGGCGCCTTGGTCGTTGAGTTCGATCGATTCGACACGATCCGATTCGGGGGTGTCGACCTCGATCATCGCCTCGATGTCGTCGGTCAGGCGCCGTTCGACGATCGGCTTGCCGCGGTTGGTCAGCAGGAGCCCGCCCTCGATCGCCTCGCCGGGGAACACCCGGCTGGGCAGCCCGGGCATGGCCAGCTTGAGATCGGTGATCACCAGCGCGCGGTTGTCCGGGTCCTCGGCGGCGAGGATGCGCCAGCTGCCCGGGGGCGGATCGCGGACGGTAACCAGGTCGCGACCGGCGCTGTCGTCCCAGCGCCAGCCCTCGAGGGCGCTGGCCGTGTCGAGGTCGACCTCGCCGCCGTCCGGCACCTGGATGCGGGTCGGTTCGGCGTCGGATTCCCTGAAGACGACCAGGGTGAGCTCGCTGATGCTGTCGTCGACACGGAAGCGGTTCTCCACCAGGGGGACACCGGTGCGCGGGGCGGTCGCCTCGAACAGCGAGAGGAACACCCGTTGCAGGTCCTCGTTGCTCCGGGCGCTCAGCGCCAGTCCTCCGGTACGCTCGGCGATCTCGGTGAGAATCGACTCGTCGGCGGCCCCGGACAGGGCCACCGTGTGGACCTGGACGTCGGCTTCGACCAGTGCCGGAATCACCTCGTCGCGCAGCCGGGCGGTGGCGCGCTCGTTGACCGCCTCGTCGGGCGAGATGTCCACCTTGCCGTCCGAGAGGAGGATGACGTTGCGCTCGGTATCGTCGGCCCAGTCGCGGTTGGCCGACTCGAGAGCGGCGGGGATGTCGGTGAACGGTTCGTCCGAGCGGATGCGACCGGCCGCCTCGCGCATCGTCTTCTTGGTCTCCGGGGTGGCCCGGGAAGCGGGGAGGATTTCGCTGATCCGATTGCCGAACAGCTCCAGCCGCACGTGGCTCTCCTCGGGGACGAGGTCGCCGAGAAGCCGCAGCGCCGGCTCGCGCAGGTTCTCCGGGTCGGTCTTCTTCATGCTGCCCGAGACGTCGATCAGGATGTGCAGCTCGGGCTCGGAGGCGGCGTACGCGGGGGAGACAGCTAGCGAGGCGGCGAGCAGGAGTGCCCCGACGGCGATGGCGGCCCGACGCATTCCCGCGGACATCCCGATGGGAACGCGAGCCCGCGACCGGGAGCGGATGCAAGGGTTCGTCGGGAAGGAGGGACAAAGTCGCGGCACAGTGCTGGTATCCTTGTGATCAAACGCGGTCACTATCTTGCCGGATAGTGCCGCTTCATTTCGTTTGCAACAACACAAACTCTCGGACCCTTATGGCTCAGTACATCTTTACCATGAACGGCGTGGGCAAGGTCGTCCCGCCGAAAAAACACATTCTCAAGGACATCAACCTCAACTTCTTCCCCGGCGCCAAGATTGGCGTGCTCGGCTACAACGGTGCGGGCAAGTCGACCCTGCTGCGCATCATGGCCGGCGAGGACAAGGACATCATCGGCGAGGCGCGCCCCCAGCCGGGTACCAAGATCGGCTACCTCAAGCAGGAGCCGGACCTCGACCCGGAGAAGGACGTGCGCGGCAACGTCATGGATGGTGTCGGCGAGATGGCCGAATTACTTGAGCGCTTCAACAAGGTCTCCGAGCAGTTCGCCGACCCGGACGCCGATTTCGAGGCGCTGATGGAAGAGCAGGGCAAGCTGCAGGACCAGATCGAGGCCGGCGGCGGCTGGGATCTCGACCGCAAGCTCGAGGTGGCCGCCGACGCGCTGCGCCTGCCGTCCTGGGATGCGGATGTGACGAAACTGTCCGGCGGTGAGCGCCGCCGGGTGGCCCTCTGCCGCCTGCTGCTGTCCAATCCGGACATGCTGATCCTCGACGAGCCGACCAACCACCTGGACGCCGAGTCGGTGGCCTGGCTGGAGCGCTTCCTGCAGGAATTTCCCGGCACGGTCGTCGCGGTCACTCACGACCGCTACTTCCTCGACAACGTCGCCGGGTGGATCCTCGAGCTCGATCGCGGCCAGGGCATCCCGTTCGAGGGCAACTACTCGCAGTGGCTGGAAGCCAAGGAAAAGCGCCTGGAGCAGGAAGAAAAGGCCGAGTCCGCCCACCAGAAGGCGATGAAGCAGGAACTCGAGTGGGTGCGCCAGAACCCCAAGGGTCGCCAGGCCAAGTCCAA
>CAYUAO010000182.1:0-3578 GCA_964442775.1 uncultured Halothiobacillus sp.
TGACGGGGTTTTCCTCGGCATTTCGCCGAGGCCTCATTGAAGCATTCGTCGCCTGGCCGAGTCGTCGACGTGGCTTGATGTTTTCCTCGGCATTTCGCCGAGGCCTCATTGAAGCGGGCTCAGCGAGCGAAAGGCAGTCGATGACCAGACGAGTTTTCCTCGGCATTTCGCCGAGGCCTCATTGAAGCCGCTATGTTCACGCCGTCGCCACCGATAAGGGAGCGGGTTTTCCTCGGCATTTCGCCGAGGCCTCATTGAAGCCTGCGCAGTATTCACCTCGCCCAGCGCGCGGCTGCGCGTTTTCCTCGGCATTTCGCCGAGGCCTCATTGAAGCGCGACAAGTAATGAACTGGGCTGAGATCAAGCAGGCGGTTTTCCTCGGCATTTCGCCGAGGCCTCATTGAAGCTTGTCTTGTCTGCTTTTGGTTGTATCGGTTGGCGCGGTTTTCCTCGGCATTTCGCCGAGGCCTCATTGAAGCCGCATCCGCTGGCGAGCTGACGATGACAGCTACGCTGTTTTCCTCGGCATTTCGCCGAGGCCTCATTGAAGCGTTCGGCGGGCAACATGCGGCGCGGGGAATGTGGGAACGGCGGGTGTTTCCGCTGGTCGGTTTCGGTAGGATGCGTTCGGCGTCGACCGGGTCGCGGTCGGTGCCTTGTCACGCTTGATGCGTCAACCGACCGGAACGAATCGATTCAGAGATGACCAACCGCGAGATACTGACCAGTGAAGCCATCAAGTTCGCCCTCGACTGGCTCGAGGAGAACAAGGTCGAGATCGAGCCGCTGAAGGCGGCGCTGGCCGATGCGATGGATCGATGGGAGCACGCGCAGGGCGTGTCGAAGCTCCAGCGCCAGGCGATCGTCGAGACGGCCGCTTCGCGGGCGGTTCGCCAGCACATCGAGAAGATCAAGGCGCGCAAGGCGTGGTGGCAGCGCACCTGAGCGAGGCTTGGCCACGTCCCGGAACGTGAAAGGCCCGACGACGCTCGTCGGGCCTTTGTCGTTTGGGTCATGGCCGGGTGTCAGAAGGCTTCGTCGAGCAACTCGGTGAACGCCGTCCAGGATTGCCGGTCGGCGCGCTCCTGGTAGGCGCCGGTGCCGAAGACCGTGAAGGCGTGCGGGGCGCCCGAGTAGACCTCGATGGTGTAGGTCGCGTCGACGTCCTCGAGTTCCTCGGAGAGCGTGGCCACGTCGTTCATCGAGATCATCGAGTCGGCGCCGCCATGGGCGATCAGGATGGGGGCTTCCGGATCGGTCCACTCCTGCCCCTCGGGCGTGCCGAGCCCGCCGTGGAAGGTGGCGAAGCCGCGCGCCTGGTCGATCAGGTCGTTGCGTGCCGCTTCGAGCACGACCGCGCCGCCGAAGCAGTAGCCCATCACCACGGTCTCCTCGGCGACGCCCTGGTCGCGGGCGAATTCCAGCCCGGCGCGCGTGAGCGTCTGCATGCGCTCGCGGTCCTTGTAGAGGCGCTCGGTCTCGGCCTTCTTCGCGCCGGTCTCCTGCGGGCGGTTGCCCTCGCCGTACAGGTCGACGGCGAAGGCATCGAAGCCCATCGCCGCGATCATGTCGGCGCGCTTTCGCTCGTAGTCGTCGATGCCGTCCCAGTCGTGCACGACCAGCACCGTGCCGCGCGAGTCGCCCTCGGCCGGTGACAGGTAGCCCTCGAAGGCCTCGCCGTCGACCTGGTAGCCGATGTCCTCGCCGGCAGGCTTGAAGTCTTCGCCATGGCTGTCGGCCAGGGCCGGTCCGTGGGCGATCAGGCCGGCGGCGAGCAGGGCTGCCGGAAACCGGCTGAGGGAATGGCGAGTGGGGTTCGTGGTTTTCATGGGGGCTCCTCCCGTTGGGGTCAAGGCGTAACCGCCGGGAGTATAGGCACCACCCGGGGCGAACGACGGCTCAGTCGTCGGGGATCAGTTTCTGTGCCCGTGCCATGGCGTAGGCGGTCTTCGGCCCGGTCCAGAGCGAGGGCAGCAGGATCAGCGAGACCGGGATGGCCGTGATGACGATGAACTGCTGCAGGACGCTGATCTGGCCCTCGCCCATGTAGAGCAGGACGGCGGCCATCACTGCCATCACCCCGCCCCAGAAGGCGCGGACCAGCGGATGTGGCGCATCGTGGCCGGAGCCGACCATGGCGATCGAATAGCTCATCGAATCGCCCGTGGTGGCGACGAAGATCAGGGTGAGCAGCATGATTGCCGCGGCCATCCAGGTGCCGCCCGGCAGGGCCTGGGCGACGGTGAGCGTGGCGACGTCGAACTGGAAGTTTTCCAGCGGTTCGGCCAGATCGAAGGCGCCCTCGAGCTGGTAGAAGATGCCCGAGCCGCCCAGCAGGGTGAACCAGATGGTGGTCGCGATCGGTGCCATCACGGCCACCGCGAGGATCATCTGGCGGATGGTGCGTCCGCGCGAGATCCGCGCGACGAATACCGCCATCAGCGGCGCGTAGCCGATGAACCAGGCGAAGAAGAACACCGTCCACCACTGCATCCACCAGCCCGGCGCGGTCTCGGCGGTCATGGTGGCCATGGTGAAGAACGAGGAGACGTAAGCGCCCATGCCCTGCACGTAGGCGTTGAACAGGAACAGGGTCGGGCCGAAGACGAAGATCACCGCGCCGATGGCGATCGCCAGCAGCACGTTGAAGCGGCTGAGCCACTGGATGCCGCGATGCACGCCGGTGACCGCCGAGGTGATGTAGATCACGCCGAGGAAGGCGAGTATCCCGAGCTGGGTGGCGAAGGTCGCCGGCAGGCCGAACAGCTCGGACAGGCCGAAGGAGAGCTGCGTTGCCAGAAAGCCGATCGGACCGACGGTGCCGGCGACCACGGCGATCACGCAGAACGAGTCGACCACGCCGCCGAACCAGCCGCGCATGACGCGCTCGCCGAACACGGGATAGAGCAGGGTGCGCGGGCGCAGCGGCTGGCCCTTGACGTAGTGGGCGTAGGCCAGCACCACCGCGGTCAGCGAACCCAGAACCGCCCAGGCGAGAAAGCCCCAGTGCATGAACGACTGCGCCAGGGCGCCGGCGACCGCCTCGGCCGTGCCGGCCTCGGTGTCGAAGGCCGGCGGGGTGACCAGGAAGTGATAGACCGGCTCGCCGGCGGCGAAGAACACGCCGCCCCCGGCCAGCAGGGTACACATGATGATCGAGAGCCACTTGAAGGTGCTCATCTCGGGCGTCTCGAGGTCGCCGACCCGCGCCTTCGCCGCCGGAGACAGGGCCACGCCGATGCCGATGAAGAAGGTCAGCAGCAGGAAGGCCTGGAAGTAGGAGCCCATCACCTGCGCGGTCCAGGCGAAGCCGGCGCCGATCCCGTCGGCCACCCGGTCCATGTCCCAGAGCGACAGGCCGATGAAGCCGACCACGAAACCGATGGTCAGGACGAGTACCAGCGGGTCGCCGAAGCGGGCCGGGCCGGCGTCGGTGGACTGGCGGGAAGACGAGGTCGGGGTCATGTGGATTCCCTCGGGAAGGTCTGAACGATTCGATGGCATCTCTGGCTTGCGGGTTTGTCCGCAATCAAGGCGCCGGACCGAAGGCGGGCTCGTTGCCCGTCGAGGGACGGCAA
>CAYUAO010000183.1:0-3489 GCA_964442775.1 uncultured Halothiobacillus sp.
GGAGGTCCCGCAGAGACGTCATCGAATCGTGCAGAGTTTCCCAAGTTGAAGGCGCTGGGGATGCAGAGCCTGGCGTCGCCGCAGGGTGAATTGCGCGGCCACACCTACCACCATTCCCTGCTGGAAACCGACGCGTCGCCGGTCACCCGTACCCGGCGGCTGGCCGGTAGCGAAGCCGAACCGGTGTATCGGCACCACGGCCTGGTCGCCAGCTACTTTCATGGTTACTTCCCCTCGGCGCCCGACCTGGTCGGCGCGCTTTTCCGTGGCCAGCCGCTCTGGCCCTGACCCCGAACCGGAGACCCCCATGCGAGACGACGCCAAGGACCCCGACCGCCATGCCCGGCGGATGGCTCACAAGCAGAAGATCATGCACGAGCGCATTGCCCGCGCCGACAAGGACCAGGGCGTACTGCTGGTGCTCACCGGCCCCGGCAAGGGCAAGAGCAGCTCCGGTTTCGGCATGCTGGCGCGCGCCCTGGGCCATGGCATGAAGGTCGGGGTGGTGCAGTTCATCAAGGGCAAGTTCAGCACCGGCGAAGAAGCCTTCTTTCGCGACCTGCCGGGCGTCGACTACCACGTGATGGGCGAGGGCTATACCTGGGACACCCAGGATCGCCAGCGCGACGTGGAGGCGGCCGAGGCGGCGTGGGAGATCGCCCGTCGCATGCTCGCCGACGATAGCTACGAGCTGGTGCTGCTCGACGAGCTGAACATCGCCCTGCGTCACGACTACCTGGACCTCGACCGGGTCCTCGACGACCTGCAGGCGCGGCCGGAAAAGCAGCATGTGGTCGTCACCGGGCGTCATGCGCCTGGGCAGTTGATCGAGCTGGCCGATACCGTCACCGAAATGAAGGTGGTGAAGCACGCCTTCAAGGATCAGGGCATCAAGGCCCAGAAAGGGGTGGAACTCTAGACCATGGCCACCCTGATGATTCAGGGCACTACCTCGGATGCCGGCAAGAGCACCGTGGTCGCCGCGATCTGCCGGGCGTTGTCGCGTCGCGGGGTATCGGTGGCGCCCTTCAAGCCGCAGAACATGGCGCTCAACAGCGCGGTGACCGAGGATGGCGGCGAGATCGGCCGGTCCACCGCGCTCCAGGCGCTGGCCTGCGGGCTCGCTCCCCACAGCGACATGAACCCGGTGCTGCTCAAGCCCGAGAGCGATCGTGGCGCTCAGGTGATACTGCGCGGCCGGGTTCACGGCCACATGGATGCCCTGGATTACCATGCCTACAAGGCGGAGGCCAGCCGTTCGGTGCTGGCTGCCTGGAAGGCGTTGTCGAGCCGTTTCGAGGTGATCGTCGCCGAAGGGGCCGGGAGCCCCGCCGAGATCAACCTGCGCCATAACGACATCGCCAACATGGGCTTCGCCGAGATGATCGATTGCCCGGTGCTGCTGGTTGGCGATATCGACCGCGGCGGGGTCTTCGCCCAACTGGTGGGGACGCTCGAACTCTTGAGCGAGAGCGAACGCATGCGTACCCGCGGGTTCGTGATCAATCGCTTTCGCGGCGACATGGCATTGCTGCAACCGGGTCTCGACTGGCTCGAGGAACGCACCGGCAAGCCGGTGGTCGGCACGCTTCCCTATCTGCAGGGTCTGCTGCTGGACGCCGAGGACAGCGTCGGACTGACGGGCGTGGAAAACCCGCAGCCGACGCTGAGGGTCGTGCTGCCGGCCCTGCCGCGGATCAGCAACCACAACGACTTCGATCCGCTTCGCCTGCATCCGCAGGTCCAGCTGACGTTCGTTGGCCCTGACCAACCCATCCCGCCCGCGGACCTGATCATCCTGCCGGGGAGCAAGAACACCCGCAGTGACCTCGAGTGGTTGCGCGCCCAAGGCTGGAACGAGGCCATTCGCCGCCACTTGCGCTATGGCGGCAAGCTGCTGGGGATCTGCGGCGGCTTCCAGATGCTGGGGGACTGGATCCATGATCCCGAGGGGCTGGAGGGGGCGAGCGGTTCCACGTCGGGGCTCGGGCTGCTGGAGTTCGAAACGCGCATGGTCCCCGGGAAGGTGCTGCGCAACGTGAGCGGGCAGCTGCATCTCGGGGGCGTGCCGATCAGCGGCTACGAGATCCACAACGGGGTGAGCGAAGGGCCGGCACTGCAACGCCCATTGTGCAATATCGAGGGAGTGGCGGAAGGCGCCATCAGTGCCGATGGCCAGGTGATGGGCAGCTACCTGCACGGCCTGTTCGACCTCCCCGATGCCGCCTCAGCGCTGCTGGCCCACTGCGGCCTCTTCGCCGACGAGGGAGTGGATTACCACGCCCACCGCCTCGCCGAGCTCGATCGCCTGGCCGATGCCATGGAGGCCCAGCTCGACATGGCAGCCATCGAGGGGTTGCTGGGGCTCCAGGGAAGGTCTGCACGAATGGCATACCACTCTGGCCAGGCGAGCCGTTCGTGATCAAGGCGCGTCGTCGCCGATCTCGGCTTTTATGGCGAACGGCGGAGAGGGGCAAAGCGGTGTCCGCGGCTTGCAGACGTTCCGTTGTGATCGAGTGGTGCCTGGTCAGGTTTCGGGATCGGCGAGGATGTGCCCGTCGATGTCCACGACGGCGGGGGCCGGCTGGCGGCTGGCGTGTTCGAAGTCCACCCGGCCTTCGATCAGCCATTCGATGGCCAGCGGGTAGATGCGGTGCTCGATGCGGTGGATGCGCTCCTTGAGCCGTTCCGGGGTGTCGTCCGCCCCGATCTCGATCTGCCCCTGGATGATGGGCGGACCGGCATCCACGGTCGGCGTGACGAAGTGCACGGTCGCGCCGTGCACGGTGTCGCGGTTGTCCAGCGCCCGGGCGTGGGTGTTCATGCCGGGGTACTTGGGCAGCAGCGAGGGGTGGATGTTGATCAGCCGCCCGCGGAAGCGCTCGACGAAGTCGTCGGTGAGGATGCGCATGAAGCCCGCCATGATGATCCAGTCCGGATCCGCCTCGTCGATCGTCTCGGCCATCGCGGCGTCGAAGGACTCGCGGTCGGGGAAGGCGGTGTGGTCGATCAGCCGGCTGGGGATGCCGTGCTTTTGTGCCCGCTCGAGCGCGTGGGCGCCGGGACGGTTGACCACCAGCAGCACGACCTCGGCGTCCAGTTGCCCGCTCTCGCAGGCATCGATGATGGCCTGGAAGTTCGAGCCGTTGCCCGAGGCCAGGACGGCCAGGCGGGCCTTGTCTCCCGCCGCCATCAGCGGTAGGCGACGGGTTCGCCGTTGCCGCGCTCGACGATCTCGCCGATCACCCAGGCCTTCTCGCCGGCCGCCTGCATGGCGGAGAGGGCCGTCTCGGTCTCGTCGGCGGCGACGATCACCACCATGCCCACGCCGTTGTTGAAGGTCCGCCGCATCTCGGCGATCTCGACGTTGCCCTGCTCGGCGAGCCAGTCGAACACCGCCGGGCGCTGCCAGCTCGACCAGTCGATCGCCGCGGCGAGGTGATCCGGGTAGACGCGCGGCAGGTTCTCGGTCAGCCCGCCGCCGGTGAT
>CAYUAO010000184.1:0-3482 GCA_964442775.1 uncultured Halothiobacillus sp.
GGCCGTCTCCACGCTCACCTCGATGCGGTCGTAGCCCACCCCGCGGGCCTCGGCCTCATCGAGCGCGGGGAGGTCCTCGTCGGGGCAGTCGTGCAGCACGCCGAGCACGCGCGCGGCCGGGTCATCCGACCGGACGATGTTGCCCACCCCGCCCTCGTGACGGAAGAAGTGCCGCACGTTGAACGCGAGTCGCCAGCCGGGCAGTACGGCGACACGCGAGCGCAGCGCATGGACGCCCTTGGCGCGAAGCGAGATCAGGTCGAGGTTCGAGCCGAAGCCGAAGTAGTGGAACATGGGCAGTCCTTGGCGCGGTGGTCGCCGGCATGATCGTCCGTCGGTAGCCAGTCTCCGGGGGCGAGGGTTTTGCCGTCAAGATGTCCTCGCCGATGCTAGGGTTG
This sequence comes from uncultured Halothiobacillus sp., assembly GCA_964442775.1. Lineage (GTDB taxonomy): Bacteria > Pseudomonadota > Gammaproteobacteria > Halothiobacillales > Halothiobacillaceae > Guyparkeria. The sequence continues at coordinate 399 of CAYUAO010000184.1, forward strand.
CGGTCACGGACAAGGGGCAGGGGATGAACCGGAACGAGAAGATCGCGAGGCAGCTCGATCCGGCCTTCGCCGTGCTCGTGGGAGGGCATCGGGCCGAACGGCTGGAGCGACGATGGTACGGGCGCGGTGCCGCCCGGCGTCGTCGCGAGAACCTGCGCGAGGCCCTGGAGGGGCTGCTCGCCCGTCTCTATGGGCTGGCAAAGGCGCACCTGGCGTGCAGCGACGGCGTCTACGCCGCCGAGCCGCCCGCACTGCGTCTGATCACGGGGCGAGCCTCGGGGACCGACGAGTATGCGCGTCTCGCTGCCGGAAGGCTGGGCGTGGACCTGCATCTGGTGTCCGCGGGAGACGTCACCGACGGTCGTGCCGGAGTCGAGCCGGTTCGTGGCGTGGCCTTCGGGGCGGAGTCCGCTGGCGGTCGACACGACGTATCCGAGTCCGCCTATCGGTTGCGGGATCACCTTGCGCTGACTTTCTCGGACGTGCTGGTGGTGGTCTGGGACGGCGAGGAGCCTGACGAGATCGCCAGCGGAGCGGGACGCATGCTGCGAGACGCCATCATGCGGCGCCAGTGTGTCCTCCTGTTGCGGCTGGATCCCGACCACGACCGGCCGCAACCCATGCTGCTGGACGCCGCGCGCCTGACCGATGCGGCCCTCACGCGCCTGGACGTGATGGAGGTCACCACGGTCTCGCTTTTGTCCCTGTTCGAGCCGCTGGCGGCGGATGATGCCCGCCTGGATGCCTGGATGGGGCGGATACTGCGCCCCTACGCGCCCGCGCTGGACCCGGATAACAGCGAGAACCGGCTGCTGCGGCGCATCGAGGCGCAGACCGGTCTGCTCGGCTACCTGCGCGACTGGCTGCTCTGGGTGACGGCGCTGGTCGGCATCGGCCCCGAGCGGGGGCGACCGCCGGGACCGTGGCGCTGGTTGAAGGGACTCTGGCTGTGGTTGTCTGCGATGCTCGAACCCCCGGAACGCAGCCAGGCCTCCCGGGTGCTGGAACTGCTGCATACCGAGGGGCGCGGCAAGCACCGCCGGCACCGGTTGCTCCACCGCCTGCACCGGCTGGTTTCCGCCCTGGCGATGCTGGATTTTTCCCGGGCGCTGGCGGCGTGTCGCGCGGTACCGCGGCGCAATCAGTACGACGCCATCCGGCCCGGTCCGTCACTGCGGGCGGATCACCCGATCGTCGAGCCGGGATTCGAGGGCTTCTTCAACTGGTCGGACGAGCAGGCCCGCCTCTTTGCCACGCGGCACCAGGACGATACCTGGATGATCTACTACGCCGCCGCGCTGGCTGTGTTCGCGGCCGTGGCCGGGGCCCTGCAGGTCTGGCCCGCGGCGCCGGGCGAGACGCCGTTCTTCTGGATCGCGATGGAGTTCGTCCTGCTGCATTTCATCGTCCGCCGCGTACTCAAGGCCCGTTACCGCGATTACCACGGCCACTGGATCCGGTTTCGCTTTCTTGCCGAGCAACTGCGTTACCTGCGGCTGGGCTATCCGTTGCTGGCCATCCCCGAGACGTTCTTCTCGCCCAGCTGGCGATCGGTGCCTCGTGCCGATGCCGGTCTGACGATGCGGCTGGAGAGCGCCGAGCTGTGGCTGCTGCAACGCCTGCTGGTCGCCGAGGGCATCCCCCGGGGCCGCGACGGGCGGGTGCCCTACCGGATGAGCGAGCACAACGCCGAGGTGCTCGACTACATCCACTCGGTACTCGAGAAGCACCGGGACTATCACCGGTGCTCGGCAAGGGACCTCCAGCGCAATCAACGCTACCTGCACCGGCTGGCCTTCGGTCTGTTCTTTTCCACTTTCGTGGTGGTGACACTGCATTTCCTGGTGCATCTGCCCTGGAGCCTGTTCTTCACGGCCTTCTTTCCCGCCTGGGGGGCGGCGATCCACGGAATCCTAGCCCAGAACGAGGTGGCGCGACTGTCGGCGATGTCCGGCCAGGTATGGCGGCAATTGAGCGTGCTCGAGGAAGCCTTCGACCTGCACCGGAAATTGCTGGCGGACTACGCTGTGTCGCAGACGCGCTGGATGCAGACCCAGGAACTGCGTGAACTGGTCATCGCCGCGACTCACATTCTCTCGGATGCCAATCGCTACTGGCGGTCGCTGCTGCGGCACACCCAGGCGGAACTGCCGTGATCCCACAACCGCTGGTGCTGGATGCGGTTCGTGGCGGCTGGCAATGGCTCAGGCGAGCCGGAGGGAAAAGTTGTCGCGGGGGAACTCGCGGAGCTCGTCGAGCGGCAGGGGACGACTCAATAGGAACCCGGAATCCCTGGCGAACGCCGTGGACACGATGGATTGGTCACCGCCGAGGCGGGCGACCGTTTGCTGGAACTCGTCGAAGAAAAGCGAGTGGCCGGGTTGACCGGATCAGGGTGAAGGTGCCTTCGACCGGATTTTCGACCCTCGTGGGCGAGGGAGAGGCTCAGCGCATCTTGCGGGTCTTGTCGACCATGCGCAGGGTCGAGCGGCTGTTGTTCAGCCGCGCGACCATCGACAGGGGCACCCAGCGCAGCTCGAAGGATTCCTCGTTGCCCGGCACCGGGATGTTGTCGTCGATTTCCACCAGGTAGCGCACGTCGATGTGATGGTGTGGCTGGGCGTCCGGGTGCGGTTCCTGGGTGGCGTGGATGTCGACGTCGAAGATCTCGCCGTCGACCAGCCGCACGTGCTCGGGGGAAACGCCGGTCTCCTCGATGCATTCCCTGAGTGCCACCGCGCGCATGTCGGTGGCGCCGTCGGCGTGACCACCCGGCTGCAGCCAGCAGTCGAGTTTCCTGTGGTGCATCAGCAGCACCGCGGTACGCGAGGGGTTGACCACCCAGGTGGACGCGGAGACGTGGGCTGGCAGGTGGTGGCGATAGAAGGTGTCAGGGTGCGAGGCGACGAACTGCCGGGCGCGCTGGACGAAAGCGGCCTCGTCGAGGTAGCGCGTCTCGTAGCGGGTGAGTTGTTCCAGCAGGTCACAGCGATGCACGGGTCAGGGCGCCTTGGATTAGGTGAACGCGGGGTTCTTCACCGCGGCGATGGCCGCGCGGGCGGCCTCGTCGACGTTGCCCTCGGT
>CAYUAO010000185.1:0-3477 GCA_964442775.1 uncultured Halothiobacillus sp.
CGCAGATCCGGGATGCACGCGGAGTGAACATGTTCCCGATTCACGAGTACTGGCTGGACATCGGACGCATGGAGGACTTCAACCGGGCTCAATCTGAATATCGGGAGGTATTTGGTGTCGGTTAAGAAACGCACGCTTGCGGTAATCCCTGCCCGAGCGGGGAGTAAGCGGCTTCCGGGAAAGAATTATCGGGCCCTAGGGGGTAAGCCACTGATTCAGTGGACCATTGAGGCCGCGCGATCCGTTGAGATGATCGATACTGTTTGTGTCAGCACCGATGATCGCAATATCCGAGACCTGGCGATCATGCTTGGTGTCGAGGCACCGTTTATTCGTCCGGACGAATTGGCTAGCGACACGGCCAGTTCGATAGATGTGGTGTGCCACGCCATGGATTGGTATCGGAAAGAAAGGGGGGTCGTCTACGATTTCGTCATGCTACTCCAGCCGACTTCGCCGTTTCGGACCGCTGATCACATTCGCGAAGCTTTGGAGTTACGAGAGCAGCGTGGCGCTAATGCTGTGATATCAGTATGTCCGGTTTCCCACAGCCCGCTCTGGTGCAATACCTTGCCCGACGACGGTGATATGGACGGCTTTCTGAAAAAAGAGGTGATCGGGGCTAGGAGTCAGGATTTGCCAAAATATTATCGTTTAAATGGGGCGATTTATATCGCCCGATCGGGATGCTTGAGTCGTAAAAAAAGTTTCCTGATTTCTGATCGATGTTTTTCTTACCGCATGCTTGAGGTGGAGTCTTTGGATATTGATACTGAATTAGACTGGCTGTTTGGTGAGGCCGTATTGAAATACTACTCCATTGGTGGCGTGCCGTCAGGCTTGTGAAAGGACCTTGGAAATGAAGGCGTCGAGGCTCATTATCCTGGGCGCTGGCGCCCCCCATCGTGGTGACGTCCCGGCCGCCCTGCGTGAACCACGCTCCGGCACTTCCATGCTGCAGTGGTTGCTGGATGCCTCGGGCTGCGGGCAACGGGACACCACTTTCGTCGCTGGCTACCAGGCTGAGGCCATCCGTGCCCGCTACCCCGAACTGCCGGTGGTTGAAAACCCCGACTGGGCGCACACTGGCAGCGGCACCTCGCTGCTGGCTGCGCCCTTGTCCGCCGAACAGCCGCTGCTGGTCTGCTACAGCGACATTCTCTTTCGCGAGACGGTGCCGTCGGCGTTGGAGGGTATTGATGCCGATATCATCGTGGCATGGGACAGCGCCTGGGAGCACCGTTACGCCGGGCGTGCCGCCGAGGATCTGGCGAGCAGCGAGAAGGTAGTGGTCAATGGCGAGCGGGTGGAGCGATTGGGTGCCGACCTGCCGGTTGACTGGGCCGATGGCGAGTTCATAGGACTGGTGAGGTTTTCGCCCAGAGCCGTCGAATGGCTGGTGCGGCTACGCGAGGTCGGTCCCGAGAGTTTGCGTAAGCGCCACCTTTCCGAGCACATTGAATACCTGCGCGCCGTTGGGTTGTCGGTGGCGGCGGTGGACGTCGCCGGCGACTGGGCCGAATTCAACGAACCACGCGATATTGCCCACTTTATCCTTGGTACCAAGGCGGAGACCTTGTGCCGACTGCGTGGCATGGTGCGTCATGCGATGATTCAGGATCAGGTGGTCTGCAACGTGGCCGAGTGGCGAGCCGAGCCGGAGGCGGTCCTCGCGCGGGTGCGCGATCGCTTCGGCGATTGGCGGCTTGTTGTGCGATCTAGCGCCCGCAGCGAGGACTCGTTCCACGCCTCCAACGCCGGCGGCTACGACAGTGTTCTCGACGTTGATCCGGTGTCCGGTCTTGCCAGTGCTGTGGCCCGGGTGGTCGCCTCCTACGGTGAGGCGGCCGCCGCCGACGATCAGGTGCTCATTCAGCCGATGGTCGACGACGTTCGTTTCAGCGGTGTGGCTTTCACCCGGACGCTTGAGTACGGCGCGCCGTGGTACGTCATTAACTACGAGACCGGGGGCGACACCGAGGCCATCACCAGCGGCGCCAGCGCCGAACATCGCACCTTGCTGTTACGACGAGGCGTTAGTGGTGGCGAACAAGCTGGCAGTGCCTTTTTACGCCAGCTGCCAGAGCCGCGTTTGGAAGCACTGGTCGCTGCCCTGAAAGAGATCGAGGTGCTGCTGGGTTATGACGCCCTGGATGTAGAGTTCGCTATCGACGCCGAGGCTCAGGTGCACATCCTCCAGGTCAGGCCCATTGCCGCGGACAGTCGGACTAGCGCTTTCGACGACGCCTCCTTCAACGCGGCCATGGACGCCGCCCACCGTCACTGGCGAATACTGGCGCCGGCACCGCCGCACCTACCCGGCGACCCTCCACCGCTGTTCGGGCTGATGCCCGACTGGAATCCGGCGGAAATCATCGGCACTGCGCCGGGGGCCCTGGCGGCAAGCATTTACCGCTACCTGGTGATGGACGAAGTGTGGGCGATGCAACGAGCCGAGTACGGCTACAGGGATGTGCGACCGGCACCGCTTCTGGCGACCTTCGCTGGTCACCCTTATGTGGATGTGCGAGCCAGCTTTGCCTCGTTCCTGCCGGCGAGCTTGCCCGAAGGGCTGGCGGGGCGCCTTCTCAATTTCTACCTCGACTGGCTCCGAAAGCATCCCGAGCTCCACGACAAGGTGGAGTTCGAGGTGGTCCCCACATGCCTGGCGCCCGGCTTCGAGCGCTGGGAACGACGGCTACGGGAAGCGGGTGGCTTCAGTGCGAAAGAGGTGACGCAGCTACGCGATGGGCTGCGAGCTATCACTGCCGGAGCGTTCGAGCGCTGCGACGGCGATCGCGCCCGAATCGACACACTGGCGGCTCGCTTCGAGGCGGTGATGGCCGACGGGCGGCTGGCTCCGCTGGAGCGCGCCCGGCTGCTGCTTGACGACTGCCGCCGACTCGGTGCTCTGCCGTTCGCCCATCTGGCGCGCAGCGGCTTCGTCGCCATGACCCTGCTACGCGAGGCCGAGGCGTGTGGGATTATCAGTTCCGAAGCGCGCGAGAGTTTCCTCTCCACGGTGCAGACAGTGAGCCATGACCTCACCGCCGACGCTCGGGCGGTGGCCGACGGCCCCCTGGACTGGCCGACCTTCGTCGCCCGTTACGGACACCTACGCCCCGGCACCTATGACGTCACCTCGCCTCGCTACGATGCTGACCCCGAGCGTTTCCTGCGGCCGCTGGCGGAGCACGCCCGTGAGGCAAAGCTTGAGGAGGAGCGCCCAAGGCCGTGGCGGGCCGAGCGAGGGACGTTCTGTGCCGCCTTGCGTGAGCTGAGGCTGCCGTGCGAGCCGGAGTCGGTGGAGGCCTTCCTGCTTCAGGCCATCGAGGGGCGCGAGTACGCAAAGTTCGTGTTCAGCCGCAACCTCTCGGCGGCGTTGGAGGCGCTGGCCGAGGTGGGCGAGGCCCACGGTCTCGAGCGCGAGCAGGTCGGTAACCTGCCGCTGGATGAGCTGATGGCGCTGCGCACCAC
>CAYUAO010000186.1:0-3473 GCA_964442775.1 uncultured Halothiobacillus sp.
GCGGCCGCGGCATCCTGGAGAACATCATCCCGTCCTCCACCGGTGCCGCCAAGGCCGTGGGCAAGGTCCTGCCGGCCCTGAACGGCAAGCTGACCGGCATGGCATTCCGCGTCCCGACCTCCGACGTCTCCGTGGTCGACCTGACCGCCGAGCTGGAGAAGGGCGCTTCCATGGACGACATCAAGGCGGCCATGAAGGAAGCCTCACAGGGCGAGCTCAAGGGCGTGCTGGGCTACACCGAGGAAGCGGTCGTCTCCACGGACTTCCGCGGCCACCCGGAGCCGTCCGTGTTCGATGCCAAGGCCGGCATCGCGCTGGACGACACCTTCGTCAAGGTCGTCGCCTGGTACGACAACGAGTTCGGTTACACCTGCAACATGCTGCGCGTCGTGCAGCACGTCGGCAAGTAAACCGACTGACCGGAACGGGTGGGTCTTCCCACCCGTTTTTCCACCCGCCTTTCGCGATTCGCGAAAGCCGTAAGGACTGGGCGCCACCCGGTCGCCACCCAGTCCCTACCGCTTTCTATCTGTCTCATTGAGGAGTTTTCCATGGCGAACGTCATCCGCATGACTGATCTCGATCTTGCCGGCAAGCGCGTGCTGATCCGCGCCGACCTGAACGTGCCGGTCAAGGACGGCAAGGTCACCTCCGATGCGCGCATCAGCGCCTCGCTGGGCACCATCAAGGCCGCCCTCGACCAGGGCGCCCACGTGATGGTCACCTCGCACCTGGGCCGCCCGACCGAGGGCGAGTTCTCCGAGGGCGATTCGCTCGCCCCGGTGGCCAAGGACCTGGGCGACAAGCTCGGCCGCGAGGTGCGTCTGGAGCGCGATTACCTGGACGGCAACGTCGAGGTGGGCTCCGGCGAGGTAGTCATGCTGGAGAACGTCCGTTTCAACAAGGGCGAGAAGGCCGACGACGAGACGCTGGCCAAGCAGTACGCCGCGCTGTGCGACGTGTTCGTCATGGACGCCTTCGGCACGGCCCACCGTGCGCAGGCCTCCACCCACGGCGTGGCGAAGTTCGCGCCGACCGCCTGCGCGGGCACGCTGCTGACCGAGGAGCTCGAGGCGCTGACCAAGGCGCTGGCCAACCCGGCTCGCCCGATGGTCGCGATCGTCGGCGGCTCCAAGGTCTCCACCAAGCTGACCGTCCTCGAGGCGCTGGCCGCCAAGGTCGACCAGCTGATCGTCGGTGGCGGCATCGCCAACACCTTCGTCAAGGCCGCCGGTCACGGCGTCGGCAAGTCGCTCTGCGAGGACGACCTGGTGCCGACCGCCAAGGCGCTGATGGACAAGCTCAAGAGCAACGGCGCGAATATCCCGCTGCCGACCGACGTGGTCGTGGGCAAGCAGTTCGACGAGAACGAGCCGGCGGTCCTCAAGCGCGTCGAGGACGTTGCCGACGACGACATGATCTTCGACATCGGTCCGGAGAGCGCCGAGGTCCTGGCCAAGGTGATCGAGAACGCCGGCACCGTCGTCTGGAACGGTCCGGTCGGCGTGTTCGAGTTCGACCAGTTCGGTGACGGCACCAAGCGCATTTCCCAGGCGATCGCCGACACGAAGGCCTTCACCCTGGCCGGTGGCGGTGACACCATCGCGGCGATCCAGAAGTACGACATCTACGACAAGGTCAGCTACATCTCCACGGCCGGGGGCGCGTTCCTCGAGTTCCTGGAGGGCAAGACCCTGCCGGCGGTCGCCATGCTCGAAGAGCGGGCGAAAGGCTGATGGCGAACATGCACGGTTCCACTGATCATCTTCCGGCGCAGCGACGCACCAAGATCGTCGCCACGCTGGGTCCGGCCAGCGACGACCTGGCGACCATCACCAACCTCGTGCGAGCGGGTATCGACGTCGTGCGAATGAACTTCTCGCACGGCAAGGCCGCCGACCACCAGCGGCGTGCCGACATGGTGCGCGAGGCCGCGGCCGCCGAGGGGCGCTACGTCGCCATCCTGGGTGACCTGCAGGGGCCGAAGATCCGCATCGACCGCTTCAAGGACGGCAAGGTGGAGCTCGAAGAGGGCAAGCCGTTCATCCTCGATGCCGACCTTGACCCCGACAGCGGCGACGAGAACCAGGTAGGCATCACCTACAAGGCGCTCGTTTCCGACTCGCGCCCGGGTGACATCCTGCTGCTCGACGACGGGCGCATCGTCCTGAAGGTCGACGAGGTCCAGGGCAACAAGGTGCGCACCACGGTGGCCGTCGGCGGCATGCTGTCGAACAACAAGGGCATCAACCGGCAGGGCGGTGGCCTGTCCGCGCCGGCGATCACCGAAAAGGATCGCGCCGACATCAAGACGGCCGCCAAGATCGGTGTGGATTACATCGCCGTGTCGTTCCCGCGTTCGGGCGAGGACATCCACGAGGCCCGTCGCCTGCTGCAGGAGGCCGGGTGTCGCGCGCACATCGTCTCCAAGATCGAGCGTGCCGAGGCGGTCGACTGCATCCGCGAGATCATCCAGGCCAGCGACGCGATCATGATCGCCCGCGGCGACCTGGGCGTGGAGATCGGCGATGCCGAACTGCCCGCGGTGCAGAAGGCCTTCATCAAGATGGCCAAGGAGCTCAACCGTCCCGTCATCACCGCCACGCAGATGATGGAGACCATGATCGACAACCCCATCCCGACACGGGCGGAGGTGTTCGACGTGGCCAACGCGGTGCTCGACGGCACCGACGCGGTGATGCTCTCGGCCGAGACGGCGGCCGGCAAGTACCCGGTGCGCGTGGTCGAGACCATGTCGCGGGTCTGCCACCGCGCGGAGTACCAGATCGAGGCCAAAAAGAGCGCGCCGCCGCTGGATGTGCCCTTCGAGCGGATCGATCAGGCGATCGCCTACTCGGCGATCTACACGGCCAACCACCTCTCGGTCGCGGCGATCGTCGCGCTGTCCGAGTCGGGGGCCACGCCGCTTTGGATGTCGCGCGTCGACACCGACATCCCGATCTACACCTTCACCCGTTCCGAGGAGACCGCCCGGCGCGTCAGCCTCTACCGTGGCGTCCAGGCGGTGCACTTCCCCGTGCCGTCGACCGATCACGCCGAGGTCAACCGCATGGTGATCGAGAGCCTCCAGCAGATGGAGAAGCTCGACGAGGGCGATCTCGTGATCATTACCAAGGGCGACCTGATGGGTCAGATGGGCGGCACGAACGCGATGAAGATCGTTCGGGTCGGGGACGTGATCTCCGTCGATTGACCGGCGGAGGAGGTGTCCCGGCGCGATTTTGCATATCCCGGTGCGCTGGGTATGCTGTCGCGCTGATCGAATTTTCGGTGACCGAATCGGTCCGATCCGGTCACCGCCACGGTTTCGCAACTACGTTTCAACTTGAGGAGAGGCACTATGGCGCTCATTTCGCTTCGCCAGCTGCTGGACCATGCCGCTGAACACAGCTATGGCATGCCGGCGTTCAACGTCAACAACATGGAACAGATCCACGCGATCATGCAGGCCG
>CAYUAO010000187.1:0-3409 GCA_964442775.1 uncultured Halothiobacillus sp.
CGGCGACTCCTCTCTCCGGCACCACAAGTCCTTGATTTCGGGCGTTTCCGATATCTGGTGCCATCACTGGATAGCGTCTGAAATCAACCGATTTGCACACGTATCGCACACGCGTGCAGGCCTCCGAGAAGGCCAGAAAAGGCCCCGCCAGACGGTCGGCCAGGACGTCCATCAAGGGCGACCCTGGAGCGAACCTGGCGGGGCCTTTTCTTTGGATTGAATCTCGCGGTGTAATTGGCAAGAGAGACGATCCGAGATGCGGATCATGACGAGCTTGCTCTTTGCCCCCGGATGACAGCCAGCATCAGCGAGCTGCGGGAAAAGCCGATGAAGATCCTCCAGCAGGGGAAGGGCCGCCGGTCGCGGTTCTGAACCGCAATCAGCCGGTGTTCCTCTGCGTCCCGGCCGATCTCTACGAGCCATTGGTCGAGGCGGCTGACGATGAGGAAGTAAACGCCATTGCCGATGCCCGCTTGTCCGATGGTCAGGAAATCGTGCCGGTGGCCCGCCGTGATCTCTGACAAGCATTCCCTCGGCGGATGTCGGATTCCTGGTCGGTGACAAGGCGATCCCCTCTCTCCCGGGTATCTCGCTCCCGATCCTGAGATGCCACGGCCCGGATCTTCCCTTTCTACGTCGCATGGGTGATCGTCGAGTGACTTCGCGTGTCGCCATCGAGACCCGGCTCCGGGAGCACCTGATGCCGAAACAAGCATCTCGGCCGCTCGTGGGCAAGCGAGGTCGAGGCCGTCCTCGTCACTCGGCGCGGGCCGTTCATTGACGTGGTGTATCTGTTCAGATTTCCGCGATTTCTGAGCAGGTCAGCCTCGACATGGATAAAAATCGCCAGAATTCATGCATGTCGTCGGGGACAGGATTCCGCCCCGGGGCCAGAACCCGGCCAGAACCCAACGGGACGCCGTGCGGACGGATCTAAAATTGGCGCGCGAGGAAGGCGCGCCAGGAACCGAGTTCGGTGATGTCGATCGCGTCCTGCGAGGCGATGGACTCACAAACGAATCCCGGCACCTGACGGCCGTCGGCGAGCGCCAGCTTCCCGATCGCGAGCGGTGCGGGTATGCCGGCGACGAACGATCCGAACTCGCTGGCGGGCACGTCCCAGACTTCCACGTCGATGGCGGCGCCGCCTTGCGCGACCCTCACCAGTCCCGGGCGCTCCGGTGGTCCGTCCTGCAGGGCGTAGAAGCGGTACACGGGAGCCGTGCGCGTGGTCTGGGCGAGTCGGGCCCGGCGTTGGGTCAGTTGCCAGTTGAGTGGCAGGCCGTCGAGATGCGCGCCGCAGACAGCCACCGGCACGACGTGTTCGCCGCCGGCGTCGATGGATTCATCGGGTAGTGGGTGCCCGGTTGCGCCACACCGATCGACGCTCTCCCTTTGCAGGCGGTCACCGAGGACGAGCAGGTCGCGGTCGGTAAAGGCAGGTGAGAACAGGGTGACGCCAAAGGGGAGGCCGTCGTCGCGAAAGCCGGCTGGCACGGCCAGCGCCGCGAAATCGAGCAGGTTCATGAAGTTGGTGTAGTAGCCCAGGTCGCTGTTCTTCTGCACCGGGTCGGCCTCGACCTCGTCGATACGGTAGTGACGCCCGGCGGTGGGCGTGACGACCAGGTCGACGTCGTCCCAGACCGCTTCGGTCTGCCGCCGCAGCTCGGCCAGGCGGTACTGCGCCTTGAATGCCTCGACGGCCCGGGGGTGGGCGCCGCCCTCGATGATCTGCCGGGTGACCGGGTGCAGGCTGTCGGCCGATTGCTCGATGAACCCCTCGATCGCGGCATAGCGCTCGGCCACCCACGGCCCCTCGTAGAGCAGGCGGGCGGCTTCGAGGAACGGCGCGAAGTCGATCTCGACGGCCGTGCCGCCCAGCTCGACCAGACGGTCGATCGCTGCCTCGAACAACCCCGGGTTTTCTTCATCGCCGAAGAAGGCCAACTGCTCGCGTTTGGGGACGCCGAAACGAAAGCCCGTGGCCGGGATGGCGCCGTGGCCGAGTTCAGGCACTCGGTCGGGACGGGCGAAGGCATCGCCGGGGTCGAATGCCGTGGCGGCATCCAGCACGCGTCGGGCATCCGGGCCGGTCAGGGCGAAGATCGAGACGGTGTCGAGGGTGCGGCAGGCCGGGACCACGCCGCTCGCGCTCAGCAGGCCGCGGGTGGGCTTGACGCCGACGAGGTTGTTGAACATCGCCGGCACCCGTCCGGAGCCGGCGGTGTCGGTGCCGAGCGAGAAGGCCACCTGGCCCAGGGCCACGGCCACCGCCGAGCCCGAGCTCGACCCGCCGGAGAGGTGGTCCGGGTCGAAGGCATTGCGGCAGACGCCAAAGGGAGAGCGGGTGCCGACCAGGCCGGTGGCGAACTGGTCGAGGTTGGTCTTGCCCACCGGTACCGCGCCGGCGTCGACCAGACGCTGTACCACGAAGGCCGAGCGGTCGGGCGTGTAGGCGTAATCCGGGCAGCCCGCGGTGGTGGGCACGTCGGCCAGGTCGATGTTGTCCTTGATCGCGAAAGGCACGCCGTAGAGTGGGAGCTCGTCCGGATCGGTCGCCTCCAGTCGGGAGAGATAGGGCGCCAGCTGCGCGTCGTCGAGCACGGTAATCCAGGCCCGGTGTTCGTCGTCGCCGCGGATCGTCTTCATCGTGGCTTGCAGATGGTCGCGCACGCCCAGTCGGCCGCTTCGGTACTCGGCGAGCAGTTCGGTGATGGTGATGGCTGTCATGGTCGTTCCTGGCATGAAGGAGGGGTCACTCGGCGTGGTCGAGCACGATCAGGGTCTGGCCGGGCTTGACCTGGTCGTCTTCCTTGCAGAGCACGCGGGCTACCGTGGCGGCCACATCGCTGTCGACGTGGATCTCCATCTTCATCGACTCGAGCACCAGCAACGTCTGGCCGGGTTCGACCCGGTCGCCTTCCTTTACCTCGACCTTCCAGACCACGCCGTGAACGTGCTCGGAGATCGCGGTCTGGCCCTCGTCGATCTCGATGGTGTCGATGCCGGTGTCGACCGGCTCGGACTCCGACTCGTAGTTGGCCTGCCCGGTGGCGATCCAGTGCTGGCGTTCGGCCTCGAAGGCGGCCTGCTGGCGCTCCTTGAAGGCGCGGATTTCCGTGGCGTTTTCCTCGATAAAGCGGTTGTAGCGCCCCAGCGAGAAGGTGGTCTCCTCGATCTCCAGGCGCACCCCGCCGTGCGGGAAGGCGTCGCGCATCCGCAGCAGTTCCTCCTCGCTGACCTCGTAGTAGCGGATCTGGTCGAAAAAGCGCAGCAGCCACGGCTGCTGGAATTCCCGCGTGCGCTTGTAGCGGTTCCAGATCGGCAGGGTGCGACCGACGAACTGGTAGCCGCCGGGGCCTTCCATGCCGTAGATGCACATGTAGGAGCCGCCGATGCCGACCGCGTT
>CAYUAO010000188.1:0-3399 GCA_964442775.1 uncultured Halothiobacillus sp.
ATGTTGCCCATGCAGACGAACAGGACGCTTGGGTTGGTGTTCGACCTCATGTGATACCTCGTCGCTTGCGAATAGTGGAGCGGGCAGCCATTGCGGCCTGCCCGGACGGTCGGCGACAATGTAACCAAAAACCCGATCGCTTGCGTGGCATGGTAGGGATTCTCGTGTCGAGCCGTCAGAGCGGCGACCGGGAATCAGGGGTTTGTGTCGAACGATGGAAATCCGCGTGACAGGGTGTTGACAGTCCCCGTCGTGCCGGTACAATGCGCGCATTCCTCAGGCACGAGGGGCCATAGCTCAGCTGGGAGAGCGCCTGCATGGCATGCAGGAGGTCGGCGGTTCGATCCCGCCTGGCTCCACCAAATACCTAAAAGATCCCGGGTTCGCGACGAGCGGCCCGGGATCTTTTCGTTTCGACCTTCGTGCGGGCTTCGATTGACAGGCGGGTCCGTCCTTGACGGGAACCGGCACGATGAAACCCGGCAATGTCGCGGGGCAAAAGGGTACTGTTCTGACGGTCGGGTGCGATGCGACATCAGAGCCGCGTCGACGCTTGCGTCGATGCATTCATCGCATCGGATGGTCCGATGGGGTGGCGGGGGAGCGCGCTGGCCCGGCGCGTGATAGCGTCTGCCATCACGCGTTTTCGGGGAAGGCATGTCCAGGTTCACGCTCCTTGTCGTTGTCACGCTCGCGGCGATACCGCTGGCACTGATGGTGTTCCAGGCCGACTTGCGACCCACACCGCCGGCGGGCGGGTTCGTGCTGGAATCCGCCGACGGCCCGGTCTCCCTGGAGGATCACCGGGGCGAGTGGGTCGTGCTCTACTTCGGCTACGCGGCCTGTCCGGATGTCTGCCCCAATTCCCTCGCGCGCTGGTCGCAGGTCTTCCGGGAACTCGATCGGCGGGACGAGCGTCGCCCGGAGGCTTTGCTATTCATCTCGGTCGATCCCGGGCGGGATCGACCGTCCACGTTGCGATCGTTCGCCCGTTACTTTCATCCCGACTTCGACGGCGCCACGGGCAGTGAACCGGTCGTCGCCGACGTGGCCGAGCGCTACGGTGTCGACTATCGACGCAGCGAACTGCCCGGGTCGGCCATGGGGTACGCGATCGACCACTCCACCTACACCTACCTGGTCGACCCTCGCGGGGAACTGGTCGCCATGTTCCCCGACACGCTCCCCCCTGATCGACTGATGGAAGCGGTGACGGAGAAAATGCGCGAGAACGGCGGGTAGCCGCGGTTGCAAGCGGGGCGACCGCCTAGCCGTGGATCCGGAACTGTCGCTTGCCGGCGTTCTTGGCCTCGTAGAGGGCGGTGTCCGCCTGCTTGAGCAGCGCCTCGCTGTCGACGGCCCCGCGGTCCACGTGGGTGATGCCGACGCTGACGCCCACCGATACCTCATCGCCGTTCTGGAAGCGGATCGGCTGGGTCACGGCGTCGATGAGCCGGCCCGCCACCTCGCCGCCGTCCGCGGCGGTGCGGCAGCCGGCCAGCAGCACGACGAACTCGTCCCCGCCGAGCCTGGCGATCAGGTCGTCCCGCTTGACTTCGCCGCGCAGGCGTTCGCCCACGATGCGCAGTACCTCGTCGCCGGCGTCGTGGCCGTAACGGTCATTGATCGGCTTGAATCCGTCGAGGTCCATCATCATCAGGGCGAACGGTCGGCCATCCTCCTGCCAGTGACGCATTGCGACCTGCAGGGATTCCTGCAGGTGGGTACGGTTCGCCAGGCGGGTCAGCATGTCGTGGTAGGCCAGTTCCCTCATCGTTTCCTCGGCCTCGCGTCGCTGGGTGATGTCTTCCAGCGTCACGATCGCCATCACCGGATGGATCTCCTCGTGCAGGATGATGGAGACCTCGCAGATGGCCTCCTTGCCTTCCGGGTAGTGCAGCCGGATCTCCCGCTTGTCCAGCAGCTTGCGTGGTGACTGGTTCAATTCTTCCATCAGCCGTCCCCAGGTGCCGGGGATCGAGCAGATCGGCGTTTCGCGCAGTGATGCACCCACCCGCGTGGATCCCAGCTGTCGCGCCCAGGCCTCGTTGACGTTGACGATGGTCTCGTTGTCGATCCGGATGACTGCGGCGGGCACCGGCATGACCCGCAACAGGTCCAGCAGCCGGGTCTTCATCATCATCACTGCCTCGATCAGCGGCGATTCGCGGGCCTCTTTCGGCAGGTCCTCGTCGACGGTGAGGTTTCCGCGGGTGATCTGTCGCGCCAGTTCGATCACGTGCTGATCCTCGTAACCCTCGCGTCGCAGCCAGACGGCGAGGTAGCCCATCATGAGGACGAACGGCAGGAAGTAGGCCACGTGGATCCAGAACAGGGGCCAGTACTGGTCGCTGTCGAACACGTAGACGGGCACGCCGACCGTCTGGGCGTAACCGAGGATCAGGTGATGGAGATAGATGACGAGGGTGGCCATGGCGATGGTGCGCCAGTCCCGGTAGTACAACAGCACGCCGATCAGGCCGAAGGCGGAGAAATGGGCCTCGATGTCGCCCGCGTTCTGGTGGATGATCAGCCCGGTGAACACCATGAAGGCCGCGGCCATGAACAGGCGGGTCGCCAGTTCCCCGCCGTGCGCCAGGACGAGCCAGAGGCCCAGCGCTACCGTGGGCAGACCGACCAGCAGCACGGACCAGAGCGTGTCTCGCAGCGGCACCAGGGCAAGGCAGACGACCAGCAGGAACAGCAGCATGCCGAACATGATGCGGTCGGCACGCTCCCGGTACGGTCGCAGCAACCGGTCGTATTCCGTTTCGCTCCGCAGGCGTTGTTCGAAGGAGGCGTTCATGGATTCCCGGGGTCAGGTGCTCATGCAGAAGATGCCGCGCTGGGCGTCCAGATGGGCGAGATAGCCCAGCATCGTCAGCGAGTAGATCAGCCAGAGAGCGATCCAGAACGCGGGTTTGGCACGTCTTGGGAAACGCTGCACGGCTCGGTGGCCTCTCTGGCTGGCGGGCTTGTTCATGATCAAGGCGCCGGACCGAAGGGGGGCCCATGTTCAGCAAGTCGGGCCTGTCGATGGACGGCAATGCCGAGTCCGTGGAGGAGTCCTTTCGTCACGTTCATGGGCATTGATTGGCCTTGCAGGGCGGGTGGTGGGGGGAGGCAGCCTTTCGTCGACTTCGGTGGATCGTGGCGGCATGCCGACGATACATCGAACGGATGTTGCGCGCCCGGCTCGTCGCTTTCAAGTGTTTGCGGATACATCCCGGGACGATGAGGCTTCCAAAGATAGCGTGTGTCCGGGAGGAGCGTCCGCGCCACGCTCCCCGGTTCGATGGCCTGCGCCGGGCATCTGCGCTTCGTTAGGGAAGGTCTGCACGATTCGATGGCATCTCTGGCTCGCGGGTTTGTTCGCTTTTCCGGCGCCGGACCGAAGGC
>CAYUAO010000189.1:0-3323 GCA_964442775.1 uncultured Halothiobacillus sp.
GGTGGAACGGGCGTGCATCTTGTCGTCGACCAGGTGGTTGAGCTTGAGGATGTACATGTAGCCGACGGTGGTCTCGCGCTCGAACGGCTCGCCACTACGCCCGTCGTACAGCTGCACCTGGCCGTTCTCCGGCATCTCGGCGAGCTTGAGCATGTGCTTGACCTCGTCCTCGACCGCGCCGTCGAAGACCGGCGTCGCCATCGGCACGCCCTTCTTGAGGTTGCCGGCCATCTCGATCAGCTCATCGTCGGTCAGGCTGTCGAGGTCCACGGTCGGCTCGTCCCGGTGGTTGTAGACCTTGTCGAGGAACGCGCGCAATTCCTTGATCGCCTTCTCGCGCTCGAGCTTGAGGCGTTTCTCGATCTGGTGACCCAGACCGCGAGCCGCCAGGCCCAGGTGCGTCTCGAGGATCTGACCGATGTTCATCCGCGACGGGACACCCAGCGGGTTGAGGCAGATGTCCATCGGCGTGCCGTCTTCCATGTACGGCATGTCTTCCTCGGGCACGATCATCGAGATGACGCCCTTGTTGCCGTGACGGCCGGCGAGCTTATCGCCCGGCTGGATGCGACGCTTGACCGCCACATACACCTTGACCATCTTGAGCACGCCCGGCTGCAGGTCATCGCCCTGCTGGATCTTGCGCTTCTTGTCCTCGAAGCGCGCCTCGGCGTCGGCCTTCTCGCGCTCGAGCTGGGCCTTGTATTCCTCCAGCGCACCGGCGGCGGCCTCGTCCTCGACGCGGATTTCGAACCACTTGGCCGGATCGACCTTGTTGAGCTGAGCCGCGGTGATCTTGCCGCCGGCCTTCACGCCGGTCGGACCACCGACGGCGACCTTCCCGAGCAGCAGCTCGCGAACGCGGGCCTGGATGTCGCCCTCGATGATGCGCATGCGATCCTTGAGATCCTTGCGCACCGCGTCGAGATCGGCCTCCTCGATCGAACGGGCCCGGCTATCCTTCTCGATGCCGTCACGGGTGAAGACACGCACGTCGATGACGGTGCCCTCGATGCCCTGTGGGACGCGCAGGGAGGTGTCCTTCACGTCGGAGGCCTTCTCGCCGAAGATGGCTCTGAGGAGCTTTTCCTCCGGGGTGAGCTGTGTTTCACCCTTCGGCGTCACCTTGCCCACGAGGATGTCATTCGGGCTGACTTCGGCACCGATGTGCACCACGCCCGCCTCGTCCAGCTTGTTCAGCAGGTTCTCGGCGACGTTGGGGATGTCCGAGGTGATCTCTTCAGCGCCCAACTTGGTGTCGCGGGCGACGCAGTTGAGCTCCTCGATGTGGATGGTGGTGAAACGGTCTTCACGCACGACCCGCTCGGACATGAGGATCGAATCCTCGAAGTTGTAACCGTTCCAGGGCATGAAGGCACAGAAGATGTTCTGGCCCAGTGCCAGCTCGCCCATGTCCACGGACGGGCCGTCGGCGAGCACGTCGCCCTTCTCGATCCGATCACCCACCTTCACCAGCGGACGCTGGTTGATGCAGGTGTTCTGGTTGGAACGGGTGTACTTGGTCAGGTTGTAGATATCCACACCGACCTCGCCCTGGGTGGCCTCCTCGGCCTTGACCCGGACCACGACGCGCGAGGCGTCGACACGGTCGACCAGACCGCCGCGCTTGGCAACCACACAGGCGCCGGAGTCGGTCGCGACCACGCGCTCCATGCCGGTGCCGACCAACGGCTTGTCCGCCTTGAGGGTCGGCACGGCCTGACGCTGCATGTTCGAGCCCATCAGGGCGCGGTTGGCGTCATCGTGCTCCAGGAACGGGATGATCGAGGCCGCCACCGAAACGATCTGCTTCGGCGAGACGTCCATGTACTGGATCTCGGACGGATCGGAGAGCATGAACTCGCCCGACTTGCGTGCCGAGATCAGTTCACCGGTCAGCGTGCCGTCCTCGGCCAGCGGCGCATTCGCCTGGGCGATGGTGAACTTCTCTTCCTCGTAGGCCGAGAGCCAGTCGACGTCGGCGGTTACCTTGCCGTCGACGACCTTGCGGTAGGGCGTCTCGAGGAAACCGTAGGTGTTGGTCTGGGCGAACACGGCCAGCGAGTTGATCAGGCCGATGTTCGGACCTTCCGGCGTCTCGATCGGGCACACGCGACCGTAGTGCGTGGTGTGCACGTCGCGCACCTCGAAGCCGGCGCGTTCGCGGGTGAGACCACCGGGCCCGAGCGCCGAGATGCGACGCTTGTGCGTGACCTCGGACAGCGGGTTGTTCTGGTCCATGAACTGCGACAGCTGCGAGGAGCCGAAGAATTCCTTGACCGCGGCGGCGACCGGCTTGGCGTTGATCAAGTCCTGCGGGGTCAGGCCCTCACTTTCGGCCTGGGTCAGGCGCTCCTTGACGGCGCGCTCGACGCGCACCAGGCCGATGCGGAAGACGTTCTCGGCCATCTCGCCAACGGAACGAATACGACGGTTGCCGAGGTGGTCGATATCGTCGGTCTTGCCGTTGCCGTTGCGGATGGCGATCAGTTCCATCAGCACGTCGAGGATGTCGGACAGGTCGCCGCTTTCCTCGACCCGCTTCTTGGCGATCTCGTCACCGCCCTCGGCCAGGCGACCGAAGTACTTGGCGTCGTAGAGGATGCCCGGACCGGAGTCGCCCTCGCGCTCGAGGCGGCGGTTGAACTTCATGCGGCCGACCTCGGAGAGATCGTAACGCTCCTCGCTGAAGAACAGGCCGTGGAACAAGCCCTCGGCGGCGTCCTTGGTCGGCGGCTCGCCCGGGCGCATCATCTTGTAGATCTCGACCATCGCCTCGAGCGGCGTGGTGGACGGATCGTTGCGCAGGGTCAGCGACATGTACGGGCCGCGGTCGATCTCGTTGTAGTACAGCGTCTTGAACGAATCGATACCGGCCTTCTCGAAGCTCGCCAGCGTCTCTTCGGTGATCTCGTCGTTGGCGTTGGCGATCACTTCGCCGCTGTCGGTGTCGATGACGTCCTTGGCCAGCGTGCGACCGACGACGAACTCCGTCGGCACCGGCAGCTGGTCGATCTTGGCGTTGTTCAGCTCACGGACGTGCTTGGCGGTGATGCGCTTGCCCGCCTTGACGACGGTCTCGCCGTCGACCTCGATATCGAACGCCGCGTCGGTGCCCTTGAGGCGTTCGGGCACCAAGGTGAGCGCGAGGTTCTCGCCGTCGATGCGGAACTCATCGTGCTCGAAGAAGATGTCGAGCATCTCTTCGTTGTTGTAACCCAGGGCGCGCAGCAGGATCGAAGCCGGAATCTTGCGACGGCGGTCGATCCGGACGTAGACGATGTCCTTCTGGTCGAACTCGAAGTCGAGCCAGGAGCCGCGGT
>CAYUAO010000190.1:0-3244 GCA_964442775.1 uncultured Halothiobacillus sp.
AAGCCGGCGACGAGGAGGCCATGCACTTCGACGCCGACTACATCCGCGCGCTGGAGCACGGCATGCCGCCGACGGCGGGGGAGGGGATCGGTATCGATCGGTTGATCATGTTGTTGACCGACTCCGCGTCGATTCGGGATGTACTCCTTTTTCCGCATATGCGGCCCGAATGACAGGTACTGATGGACGGTGCTATCGTCAATGAAACGCCGAGGACATAGCCCATGTGCAGCAAGCTGACATCAGAGGAAAAGGCCAGACGGATACTCCGCAACCGGCAGGTGCGTGTCGTCGCCAGTTTCCGGCTGGAAGGGATTCGCCTGAAAGCTGTGCCCAGCGACTGGCGAGGCAAGGAACCATTGACCGCCACTCAAGCCGATCAGGAGATTCAGCGCCTGATCGCCCTGCATGCCCGATAAGTACGGGGTCGGTGACGACCCATACTGCTATCCGGGGACAGACGTCCTCAAGAACCTTCTCAATCTCACCGACGCCTCCGAACTGGAACAGGTGGAGGCGGAAATCACCGCCCTACGTGCCGAGACCCTTGAACCGCAATTCGAGCGGTTCGACGCCGCCCGATTCCGGCAGATTCACCGCCACCTCTTCCAGGACATTTACGATTGGGCGGGCGAGTATCGAACCGTCGATATCAGCAAGGGGCAGACCCGCTTCTGCACCGCCGCTCGCATCGAGCAGGAACTCGATCGCCTGTTCCGCCAACTCGAGCAGGCCGAGTGGCTCTGCGGACTGCCGCAGGACGACCTGATTCCACATGCCGCGGACTTCTATTGCGAGATCAACATCGTCCATCCGTTCCGGGAAGGCAATGGTCGAGCGCAGCGGCTTCTCTTCGAGGAACTGATCGTCAATGCCGGGTTCGACGTCGATTGGGGGTGCACCGACACGGACGAGTGGGTGAGAGCCAATCAGGCGGGGTTCCTTGGCGATCTGGGCCCATTGCTCGAAATCTTCACCCGGGCCCTGTACGCTCCCAGTGGAAGCTAGGAGAATGGATTTACCTGATCGACGTTGCAATGCCAGACCCGCTACCAACTACCCCACTGGCCGAGCGCTTCGCCCAGCAGGTCAACGAGAAGGAAGCCGGCGACGAGGAGGCCATGCACTTCGACGCCGACTACATCCGCGCGCTGGACACGGCATGCCGCCGACGGCCGGGGAGGGGATCGGCATCGATCGGTTGATCATGCTGTTGACCGACTCGGCGTCGATCCGGGACGTGCTACTGTTTCCGCATATGCGGCCGGAGTGATGCTGTCGAGCTGATTTTTGAGTTCATGGAAGGCTAATTTGATATGAAAATATCAATTGAAGGATATAAGTCTATAGCGTCGAAATGTGGTGTTGACTGCCCTGGCTTGACAGTTTTGTCTGGAGCGAACAGCTCGGGTAAGTCTAGCTTTATGCAGCCGCTTCTTTTGCTAAAACAGACGTTGGAAAATCACTATGACTCGGGTTCCCTGTCTCTTGATGGGGAAAATCTGAAGCATACTGATGCTCGGCAAGTCATAACTAAGGTTCCGAACTATAAAAAAAACACCTTCGGCGTTTTTTTCGAAAACGAGAGCGGCTGTGCTGAAGTTCGCTTTCGGCGGAAACAGGGTACGGGGCTTATCGTTCGAGATGTCTTTTTCAAAGATGATGAGGATTTTGTTGACGGTGCCCATCTGCACCCTGGGATGAAGTCGGAGGACATTGAGTCTCAAATCCCCACCAGTCGATTCCAGTTCATACAGGACTTGTATGAAAAGTCGGGTGTAAAAGCAAAATGGAAAATCGTACAAGATCGAGGGTTTTTGCGCGCGGAATTGGCTGGGGATCGAAGCTCTAAAGTCCCTATACGCGCGGCATTTGAGCCAACAGGTGATCTAAAGAAATTGGTTACACGGCTGATTCACGTGCCGGGGCTAAGGGGGAATCCGGAGAGAACGTATAAGATATCAGCGTCCGATGGCATATACCCGGGGTCCTTTGAAAAATATATCGCTAGCATCATTAATAACTGGGTTCGAAAAAAAGCCCACAGAAAAAAGATTGGTCTTTTGAAAGACAATCTTCGTGATCTCGGGTTGGCTTCTGATATAAAAACAGAAAAGATAAACGACACCCGAGTTCAGATTAAAGTCTCGCGGAATAAAACAGGGGGGGCTCGTGCGGCCGATCTAGTGGACATAGCTGATGTGGGTTTTGGCGTTTCCCAAGCCCTTCCGGTTCTGGTGGCGCTAATATGCGCAAAAAAAGACCAATTCGTTTACATCGAACAGCCTGAGCTTCACCTCCATCCAGTTGCTCAATTTAAGCTGGCTGATATCATAATTTCAGCGATCCAAAGAGGTGTAAAAGTAATAATTGAAACGCATAGTTCACTATTATTACGTGGGATCCAGATTGGTGTAGTGGAAAGGAGGCTTCGAAACGATCTTGTTTCGTTAAATTGGTTCACTCAAGATCCGCGAGATGGAGCGACCAAGGTCGTCAATGCCCAAGTTGATGAGTTTGGAGCTTTTGGTGAGTGGCCGGTTGACTTTGATGACATCAGTTTGTCGGTGGAGCAAAAGTACCTAGACGCCGTTGAAAAAGCGATGTCTGAGAGGTGAGTTGCGTGAAATTAGTAGTTGACACGGATGTTGCTCGGGCGTCGGGTGTCTCTGATCACCCGAAGTCCAGCAAGGCAAGGCAAGTGCTAGATAAGATTCGTGATAATGGCCATTCAGTTATTATGGGGAGGCAGTTAAAGCGTGAGTGGGACAGGCATAGGTCTTTCTACAGCACGCGTTGGTTAAGCTCAATGGTTGCTCGGAAAAAAGTGATTTTTGATCAGTTTCCAAGTGCCGTTGAGACTTTTGTTGAAAACTCCTCTTATGACAGATCTCTAAAAGACTGTGCGTTAAAAGATGCGCACCTGATCGACGCCGCTTTGTATGGTGACTCGGTTGTGTTTTCAAATGATAACGCTGCTCGGGAAGCATTTTGTGTGATCTCTTCTGATATGGGTGTGATTCGTGGGGTCGTTTGGTTTCACTCTGTCATCGATAGTGATGTTTCTCATGAATACCTCCGCCAACAGCGATATTTGCCAAGTGAATATTATCTGATTGATGGCACATGACCCCATTCCTGAGACGCTAAGTATGGCGTTCGTTGAATTCTTTGAAAAAGGGGTCAGAGCCGAATGGCGCTAAGTTAAGCACGCTCATCGGCCGCTGTGATGCCATTTCGTTGC
>CAYUAO010000191.1:0-3227 GCA_964442775.1 uncultured Halothiobacillus sp.
GGGCAGGGTGTCCGGCAGGGGCAGGCGCGCGGCGTCGCCCACCCAGCGCGCCAGCCGGGCGCGGGCGGCCTCGGCCTCGCCATGGCGGCGATCGAGGGCATCGTCGATCCGCGACAGCCGCGCCTGCAGGGTGACGAGATCGCTGCCGCTGGCGTCGTTGACCTCGTAGGCGGTGCGCGCGCTGTCCAGCAATTCCCGGTAGAGCGCCCGCTCGCGTTCCAGCAGGCGAGCGAGCGCCTCCTCGCGGTACACGGCCAGCCACAGCCGGCGCACCTCGCGCTCCAGCTGGCGGTCGGCCGTGGCCAGGGCGGCCGACGCGCCCTTGATGCGCGCCTCGGCCTGCCGGCCGCGGAAGGCGAGCGTGTCGCCGGGCGGCAGGCTCTGCGAGAGCGTGACCACCGTCTGGGTCATGGGCGAGTCGCTCAGGCTGTAATTGTCGGTCGGCACGTTCTGCAGCGCGACAGACAGCCGCGGGTCGGGCAGTTCGTCGGCGGCCTCGGCGCTGGCGGCCTCGCCGGCACGGCGGCGCTCGGCGGCCTGAAGGCCCTCGTCGGATTGTACGGCGCCCTGCAAGGCGGCTTCGAGCGTCAGCCGGTCGCTGCTTTGGGCCACAACCGGCGCGGCCGGGCCAAGCAGGGCCAGCAGGACCACGGCGGCCCGCGGCCGGTCGAAAATCGGGTTGTTCATGGGGTGTCCTCGGTGAAAGACGATCAGCGGAAAGCTGGGTCAGCCGAGGGATGGCGGGAGGTGCGTCCCGCGTGTCTCGGCCGTGTCAGGCCGAGAGGGGAGGACGGAACGGGGTGCTCGGGACGCCCGGCGGGACCGAGTCGGTCAGTGCCGTGTCGAGGGTGCCGTTGGGCAGGTGGACGGCGGCGGGCATCGTCTGGGCCGGCAGGGAGAAGCCGCCCAGCAGCACGCAGTTGCCGCAATGGTCGCAGCCCGTCGAGGCGGTGGGCTCGTCGGGCTGCTCGTTCATGCTCGGGCAGTCGGCCGGGTGCTCGGATGCCTCGTTCATCGGGCAGTCGAGCATGGTCACGCCGGCGGTCACCGCGTTGAGCGGTGCCCAGAAGGCGAGCAGCAGGGTGACCAGGCGCATGAATCTCATGGTGCAGCGACTATAGGACGGGGGTGCGAGCCACGCAAGGCCGTCAGTCCGGAGCCAGTCGCAACAGGCGGCCGTCGGCGTGATCGGTCAGCAGCCAGAGCGCCCCGTCGGGACCGGTCTCCACCTCGCGGATGCGCCACTTGCGGTCTTCCAGCCATCGTTCTTCCCGCGTGACGCGCTCGCCGTCGAGTTCCAGTCGCGCCAGGTGTCGTTTCACCAGCGCGCCGACGAACAGGGTGACGTCGCCGTCCCGTTCGTGGAACGCCATCCCCGAGGGTGCGATCGACGGGGTCCAGTGGTGGATCGGGCCGGTCACGCCCTCGACCTCGCCCGGGGCAATCTCCGGTCCCGAGTACTCGCGCCCGTAGGTCTGGATTGGCCAGCCGAAGTTCTCGCCGGCGGCCGGGATGTTGATCTCGTCGCCGCCGCGTGGGCCGTGTTCGTGAATCCAGACGCGACCGGTTCGCGGGTGGGTGGCCGCCCCCTGCGGGTTGCGATGGCCGTAGCTGTATATCGCTCCCTCGGCGTCATCCCGGTCGACGAACGGGTTGTCGTTCGGGATGCGGCCATCATCGTGGAGACGCAGGACCGAACCGTTGTGATCGGCCCGATCCTGGGCGCGGTCCCTCTCGCCCCGGTCGCCGGTGGTCATGAAGAGGTAGCCCTGACCATCGAATGCCAGCCGTGAACCGAAGTGGATGCCGGAATCGACGCAGGGCGTGGCGACGAACAGGGTCTCGACGTCGGCGAGGCGATCATCCTCGAGCCGGCCGCGGCCCAGGTGGGTGGCGTTGCCACCGTCGCAACGGCCCGCCCAGGTGAGATAGACCCAGCGATTGTCTTCGTGCTCGGGATGGACGAGCACGTCCAGCAGGCCGCCCTGGTTGCGGTGGTCGACCTCCGGCACGCCGTCGATCTCCCGGCGCTCACCGGTTGTCGGGTCGACCCGCCACAGCCGGCCGCGTCGCTCGGTGACGAGCAGGTCGCCGCCGGGCAGGAAGGACAGCGCCCAGGGGTGGTGCAGGTCGTCGACGATCGTCTCCACGTCGGGTTCGGCGAGCGCCGGGGTGGCGCATGCCAGCAGGAAGGCGAGCAGGACAGGTCGGGCTCTGTTCATGGCGGCGATCTCCGGCGGCGAATCCTGCCACCCAGACTAGACCAGCGCGATGCGTGTCTCAGGCCAGTAGCGGGTAGCTGAACAGCGAGAAATGCGTGAGGTTGACCAGCCAGTGCAGCGCGATGGCCGGCCCGAGCGAGGCGCTGCGCCAGGCCACGAAGCCGTAGCCCAGCCCGGCGATCGTGGCGACGACGGCGAATTCGACGCCGAAGGGCAGGTGCGCCAGCCCGAATATCACCGCGGTCAGCCACCAGGCGTGCAGTCCGCCCAGGCGGGCCAGCAGGTGACGTTGCAGCAGACCGCGGAACAGCAGTTCCTCGAAGACGACGGTCAGCAGGTTGGCGGCGGCGAAGATCGCCACGGTCTCGGCGGGCTGGAGGGTGGGCTCCCAGCGGAACAGTCCCAATCCCGTCCCTGTCGCGATGGCGGCGGTGAGGGTCGCGACGCCGGCGGGCAGGAGCCAGGCATCCGGCCGGGGCAGGAGATGGCCGAAGAAGATCGGCGACACGGCGGCGACGAAGATGGCCTGCTCGAGCGACAGGTGCAGGCTGTGCGGCAGGCAGTTCGCGCAGAAGCGGGCGTCTTCCCAGATGACGGGATTGTCGAAGCCCGGCCACAGGCGCAGGGCCAGGGTTGCCCCGAGCGCCAGCGCGATCGCAGCGAGCACGGGTCTCCATGCCGGTCGCCGGATCGCCGCGAGCGCGATCGAGAGCAGCGCCGCCGAGGGGAGCAGGGCCGACGGGTGGAGCCAGTCGCCGACGAGGCCCGTGGCAAAAACGGCGGCCAGAGGAAAGACGGTGGCTGGAAAAAGGACACGGTGCGATGGCGTCATTTCAGGCATCCGCCATGGGCGGGCGAGGATCCGGTGAGTGGCTGGCGACGACGGGGGAGCGTATCGCAGGAATCGGCTCGCCGTTTCCGGGGCATCGACTTCCGGGTGCGGGGCTCGTTTTGTGAGCGGGGGGAGCGTTCGTTATGATTATCGCTTGATTCACGGATGAGTCC
>CAYUAO010000192.1:0-3212 GCA_964442775.1 uncultured Halothiobacillus sp.
CGCAGGTCTCGCCGTCGAAGCCGACGTCCGAGGAGGTGTAGCCGATGCCGGTGATCACCTCGCGCACCAGCGCCTCGAGATCGACCCAGGCCGACGTCGTGATCTCGCCGGCGACGATGGCCACGCCGGTCTTGACCAGGGTCTCGCAGGCCACCCGGGCATGCTTGTCGCGGGCGATGATGGCGTCGAGCACCGCGTCGGAGAGCTGGTCGGCGATCTTGTCCGGATGGCCCTCGGAGACGGACTCGGAGGTGAACAGGGTGTATTCGCTCATGGCGTCCTCGGCCCTCTTGGTATCGACAATAGGCAATCGCGAAGTCTACACGCTGCACCTCTCCCGGGCATCCACGATTTGATGCAGGGCGGCAAGTCGGCGACAATGGGCGGCCGAATTCGACCGCGCCGCCCGTCCCGCGGCGTCACCCAGCCAGAAGTCACGTCCGGCCATGCCCCCCTTGGCCTGTGCGTGTCGTTGCACTCTTTTCTGCCGCAGGCGAGGAGCACACCATGCCGTCCCGTTTCGAACTGGCCAATGCCATACGCGCCCTGTCCATGGATGCCGTCCAGAAGGCCAACTCCGGCCATCCCGGCGCGCCCATGGGCATGGCCGACATCGCCGAGGTGCTGTGGAACGACTACCTCGTCCACAACCCGGCCGACCCCCACTGGCCCGATCGCGACCGCTTCGTGCTCTCCAACGGCCACGGCTCCATGCTGCTCTACTCCCTGCTGCACCTGACCGGCTACGAGCTGCCGATGGAGGAGCTCAAGAACTTCCGTCAGCTGCACTCCAAGACCCCGGGGCACCCGGAATACGGCTACACGCCTGGCGTCGAGACCACCACCGGTCCGCTCGGTCAGGGGCTCACCAACGCCGTGGGCATGGCGATCGCCGAGAAGATGCTCGCCGGTCAGTTCAACAAGCCCGGCCACAAGGTCGTCGACCACTACACCTACTGCTTCCTGGGCGACGGCTGCCTGATGGAAGGCATCTCCCACGAGGCCTGCTCGCTTGCGGGCACGCTGGGTCTGGGCAAGCTGGTCGCCTTCTACGACGACAACGGCATCTCCATCGACGGCCACGTCGAGGGCTGGTTCACCGACGACACGCCCAAGCGCTTCGAATCCTACGGCTGGCACGTCGTGCGTGACGTCGACGGCCACGACGCCGAGGCCATCGACGCCGCCATCCGCGAGGCGCGCTCGGTCAACGACAAGCCGACCATGATCTGCACCAAGACCGTCATCGGCTTCGGCGCGCCGAACCTCTGTGGTTCGCACGACTGCCACGGCGCGGCGCTGGGCGATGCCGAGGTCAAGGCCACCCGTGAGAACATCGGCTGGCACCACGATCCCTTCGTTATCCCGGACGAGGTCTACGCCGGCTGGGACGCCACCGAGAAGGGCTCGAAGGCCGAGGCCGAGTGGAACGAAGCCTTCGCTGCCTACGAGAAGGCATACCCGGCCGAGGCCGCCGAGCTCAAGCGCCGCCTGGCCGGCGAGCTGCCGGGCGACTTCAACGAGAAGATGGACGCGCTGATCAAGGAGATCAATGCCAAGGGCGAGTCGGTCGCCTCGCGCAAGGCCTCCCAGGCCGTCATCACCGGTCTGGCGGACATGCTGCCGGAGCTGGTGGGCGGTTCGGCCGACCTCGCGCCGTCCAACCTGACCACCTGGAAGGGCTGCACCGCGCTGACTTCCACCGAGTCGGATGCCAACTACATCCATTACGGCGTGCGCGAGTTCGGCATGAGCGCCATCATGAACGGCATGGTCCTGCACGGCGGCCTGATGCCGTTCGCCGGGACCTTCCTGATGTTCTCCGAGTATGCCCGCAACGCCCTGCGCATGGCGGCGCTGATGAAGATCGGCTCGATCTTCGTCTACACCCATGACTCCATCGGCCTGGGCGAAGACGGCCCGACTCACCAGCCGGTCGAGCAGATCGCCACCATGCGCCTGATCCCGCGCATGCAGACCTGGCGTCCCTGCGACGCGGTCGAGACCGCGGTGGCCTGGAAGCAGGCGGTCGTCCGTCGCGACGCGCCGACCTCGCTGGTCTTCTCGCGTCAGGGCCTGCCGCACCAGGAGCGCAACGCCGAGCAGATCGCCAACATCGAGAAGGGCGGCTACGTCCTCAAGGACTGCGACGGCACGCCGGACCTGATCCTGATCGCCACCGGCTCCGAGGTCGGCCTGGCGATCGACGCCGCCAAGAAGCTGACCGACAAGCAGGTGCGCGTGGTTTCCATGCCCTGCGTCGAGGCCTTCGAGGCACAGGACGAGGCCTACCGCGAGTCCGTGCTGCCGAGCGGCGTGACCGCCCGCATGGCCATCGAGGCCGGCGTCACCCAGGGCTGGTACAAGCACGTCGGCACCCAGGGCAAGGTGTTCGGCCTGGACACCTTCGGCGAGTCCGCCCCGGCCGGCGACCTGTTCAAGGAGTTCGGCTTCACCGCCGATCGCGTCGCCGAGGAAGCCCGCAAGCTGGGCTGAACCGCGGTCGCATCAACCGTTTTCGGGCGCATGTGCAAAGCCGCATGCGCCCTGACTGATTTGCATCCACGTATCGATTAGGAGAAAACCCATGGCTATTCGTGTCGGTATCAACGGTTTCGGCCGCATCGGTCGCATGGTCTTCCGTGCCGCGACCCAGGAATTCCCGGAGCTCGAAATCGTCGGCATCAACGACCTGCTCGAGCCGGAGTACCTGGCGTACATGCTCAAGTACGATTCCGTCCACGGCCGTTTCGACGGTGACGTAACGGTCGAAGGCGACAACCTGGTCGTCAACGGCAAGAAGATCCGCCTGACCGCCGAGAAGGACCCGTCCCAGCTCAAGTGGGGCGACCTGGACGTCGACGTCGTGGTCGAGTCCACCGGCCTGTTCCTCACCGAGGAAACCTGCCAGAAGCACATCGACGCCGGTGCCAAGAAGGTCGTGCAGTCGGCCCCGTCCAAGGACGCCACCCCGATGTTCGTCTACGGCGTCAACCACAACGACTACGCCGGTCAGCCGATCGTCTCCGCCGCCTCCTGCACCACCAACTGCCTGGCGCCGGTAGCCAAGGTCCTGAACGACAAGTTCGGCATCAAGCGTGGCCTGATGAGCACGGTTCACGCCGCGACCGCCACGCAGAAGACCGTTGATGGCCCGTCCCAGAAGGACTGGCGCGGCGGCCGCGGCATCCTGGAGAACATCATCCCGTCCT
>CAYUAO010000193.1:0-3160 GCA_964442775.1 uncultured Halothiobacillus sp.
CGCGAGAGCCTGATCGCCGCTCGCCCGTTCGAGGGCTCGACCATCAACTACCGCAAGGACGGGCGTCCCTACCTGGTCGAGTGGCGCACGAATCCTCTGCTCGGGCCGGCCGGGACGGTCACGCATTTCGTCTCGGTGCAAAGGGATCTCACGAGCCTGAGCCGGGCCGAACACTTCTCCGACACCGTGCTCCGCAGCCTGGGCGAGGGGGTGTTCGGTGTCGACCGCGAGGGAAGCTTCACCTTTCTCAACCCGAAGGCGCTGGAAATCCTCGGGTATGACGACGAGCAGGAATTGCTCGGCCGCGCCGCCCACTCGTCGATCCACGCCGATCCGCGGGGTAGGGGGGACGACTCGGTCGACGATTGCCTGGTGACGCGCGTCCTGCGCAGCGGCGATCGCTTCGAGGCGGTGGAGGACCGGTTCTTCCGTGCCGACGGTTCGGCGGTGCCGGTCGAGATCTATGCCACGCCGATCTTCACGCCCGACCGGCGGCTCGACGGCGCCGTGGCCGTGTTCCGTGACGTCACGGAGGCCAAGCGGGCCGAGGCTCGACTCGAGGAGCAGAACGAGCATCTCAGGAGCGTCATCGAGGGTGCCAACGCCGGCACCTGGGAATGGAACCTCGAGACCGACGCGTTGCGCGTCAACGATACCCTGCTGGACATGATCAAGCGCGATCGCGATGCCGTTGAGCCCCTGCACGGCGCGGACGCGCTGGCGTGGATCCACCCGGACGATCGCCCGGTCGTCAAGCAGGCGATCGAGGCGCATCTCGATGGCGCGGTCCCCATGTACGAAGCCGAGTTCCGCATGCGGCATGGTGACGGTCACTGGGTCTGGCTGCTGGCCCGGGGCAAGGTGTGCCGGCGGGATTCGAACGGCCGACCGACAGTGTTCTCCGGCACGCATCTGGACCTGAGCGACCTGAAGCAAAGCGAGGCCTCGCGCGTCGAGAGCGAAGGGCGTTACCGGGCGCTGTTCGAGGCAATGAACGACGCGGCGTTCGTCTACCCGTTCGACGAGAAGCGGTTCGGCCGATTCGTCGCCGTCAACGAGGAGGCCTGTCGCCAGCTGGGCTACTCGCGCGAGGAACTGCTCGAACGGGGCCCTCAGGACGTGGTGGTGGAGGAGGCCATCCGGTTTCACGACCGGCCGAGCCGGCGGAGCCGGTTCGCGCAGCGCGGCCACGATCGCATCGAGACCGTCCTGATCGACGCCAACGGGAAACACATCCCCTACGAGGTCAGTTTGCGCCTGATCGACCACGACGACCGCAAGATGGTGCTGGCGATCGCACGCGATGCTTCCGAGCGCCATCGGTGGGAGGCCGACGTGCTGCGCTCGTCGGTGGTCTTCGAGAGCGCCGACCAGGGGATCGTCATTGCCGACGCGGAAGCGTCCATCGTTTCCGTCAACCCGGCCTTCGAGCGAATGACAGGCTACTCGCGGGCCGAGGTCGTCGGCAGTAACCCGAGGATGCTGCAGTCCGGCAAGCACGACCGCGCCTTCTACGCCGACATGTGGGATGCACTGCGCACGCGGGGCCACTGGCAGGGGGAGATCTGGAATCGCCGCAAGAACGGCGAGCTGTTCCTCGAGTGGCAGACGATCAACGCGGTACGCGACCAGCAGGGGCGGATAGTCAACTACATCAGTGTCTTCTCGGACATCACGCAGGCGAAGCAGTCCGAGGAGGAGTTGCGCTTCCTGTCCCAGTTCGATCCCCTGACGCGTCTGCCCAACTGGTCGACGTTCATGCGCCGGCTGCGCGAGATGCTCGAATCGGCGGAGAAGGGCGAGTTGCTCTACCTCGACGTGAATCGCTTCAAGGCGGTCAACGACAGCTTCGGACACGCGGTGGGGGACGCGGTGCTCAAGCGGATCGCCAACGCCCTGAACGACGTCACGAGCAATTCCGATCTCGCCTCGCGCTTAAGTGCCGACGAGTTCCTGGTCTTTCTGCCGGACGCCGACCCCGCGCGGGCCGACGAGGTGGCGAAGGCCATGCTCGATCGCCTGGCCGAGCCCATGACGTTCGAGGGCGTGGATGTCGGGCTGACCGCCTCGGTCGGGATCGCGAGTTTCCCGGCGCACGGCCGGCATTCGACCGAACTGGTGCGCAATGCGCTGGTCGCGCTCGACCAGGCCAAGGAGGACGGGCGCAGCACGACAACGCGCTTCCATCCGGGGATGGGGCGATCGTCGCGCGAGGACCTGATTCTCGAGGGGGGATTGCGCCGGGCGATCGACAACGACGAACTGGTCTGTCACTTCCAGCCGCAAGTCGACTTGCGAACCGGGCGATTGCTGGGCTGCGAGGTCCTGGTGCGCTGGCAGTCGCCCGAGTTCGGCCTCGTGCCGCCGGGACGGTTCATTCCGGTGGCCGAGGACAGCGGGATGATCCAGGAGCTGGGGGCGTGGGTGCTGCGCGCCGCCTGTCGACAGCATCGTCGCTGGAGGGAGGCCGGTCGGAGCCCCGGGCGGCTGTCTGTGAATATTTCCGGGCGGCAGCTTCGTTCCGGCACGCTGGACTCCGAGATCCGCGCGATCCTCGCCGAGACAGGGATGCCGCCGGACGAACTGGAACTCGAGATTACCGAGACCTACCTCGTCGAGGATGCCGCGATATTGCCCGTGCTCGAGGCACTCAAGGGAATCGGACTGCGGCTGTCCGTCGACGACTTCGGTACGGGGCATTCCTCGCTGGCGCGCCTCAAGGAACTGCCGGTCGACAAGTTGAAGATCGACCAGGCCTTCATGCAGGGCATTCCGGGTGACGAGAACGACGAGGCGATCGCCCGGGCCATCGTCGCACTGGGGCACAGTCTGGGGCTGGAAGTGCTGGCCGAGGGGGTCGAGACCGAGGCGCAGCGACGCTACATCGTCGAGGTGGGCTGTGACTCGGCCCAGGGCTATTTCTTCAGCCGGCCGGTGAGGGCGGCAGACTATCCATTCGGACTGGCCTTCGGTGACAGGCCGGACTGACCGGGCGCCTTCCCTCTCCGTCGAGGGCCGTCGCGGGCGGTTGCCGGTCAGTCGTCGGTTTCCGGGGCGTCCGGGGGCGGGACCTGTTCGCATTCGCGGGTTTCCCCGTCCTGCGTCAAGCGCCCCTCGGTTCCCTTGCCCCGGAAGGTCATCTCGCCGTCCTCGTCGCGGT
>CAYUAO010000194.1:0-3144 GCA_964442775.1 uncultured Halothiobacillus sp.
TGACGCCGTCGCCCTGGCAGGCCTCGCAGCGCCCGCCCTTGACGTTGAAGGAGAACCGCCCCGGCGTGTAGCCGCGCGAGCGGGCCTCCTGCGTGCCGGCGAACAGCTCGCGGATGGTGGTGAACAGCCCGGTGTAGGTCGCCGGGTTGGAGCGCGGCGTGCGCCCGATCGGCGACTGGTCGATGTCGATCACCTTGTCGAGCTGCTCGATGCCGTGGATGTTCCGGTACGGCGCGGCGGTCGCGCTGGCCCGGTTGAGCTGATGGGCGCAGATCTTGTAGAGCGTGTCGTTGATCAGGGTCGACTTGCCCGAGCCGGACACGCCGGTAATGCAGGTGAACAGCCCCAGCGGGACATGCAACGGATCGCCCTGGAGGTTGTGGCCGCTCGCGCCCTCGAGGGTCAGCATCCGCTCGGGATCGGCCCGATGGCGCGCCGGTACCGCGATCTCGCGCTTGCCCGACAGATACTGCCCGGTGAGCGAATCCTTGGACGCCTCGATCTGCCCCGGCGTGCCCTGGGCGACGATCTGCCCGCCGTGCGCACCGGCCCCGGGGCCGATGTCTAGCACGAAGTCCGCGGCGCGGATGGCGTCCTCGTCGTGCTCGACCACGATCACCGTGTTGCCGAGATCGCGCAGGTGGGTGAGCGTGCCCAGCAGGCGGTCGTTGTCCCGCTGGTGCAGGCCGATCGACGGCTCGTCGAGGATGTAGGACACCCCCACCAGCCCCGAACCGATCTGGCTCGCCAGCCGGATGCGCTGCGCCTCGCCGCCGGAGAGGGTCTCGGCGCTGCGATCCAGCGACAGGTAGTTCAGGCCGACGTCGTTGAGGAACTTCAGCCGCGCGCGGATCTCGCGCACGATCGGCGTGGCGATCTCGCCGCGGGCGCCCTCCAGCGCCAGCTCGTCGAAGAAGCCGGCCGAGTGGCCGATCGACCAGCGGGTCACCGTCGGCAGGTTGAATCCGTCGATGAACACGTGGCGCGCGGCGCGGTTCAGGCGCGTGCCGTGACAGCTCGGGCAGGCCTGCTCGGAGATGTAGCGCGCCAGCTCCTCGCGTACCGCCTGCGACTCGGTCTCACGGTAGCGCCGCTCCATGTTCGGCAGCACGCCCTCCCAGGGATGCGTGCGCTCCTTCGCCCGGCCGCGCGGGCCGATGTAGGTAAACGCGATCTTCTCCTTGCCCGAGCCGTGCAGGATCATCTCGCGCAACTCGTCGGTCAGCTCCTCCCACGGGGTCTCGAGGTCGAAGTCGTAGTGCCGAGCCAGCGAGGAGAGGAGCGCATGGTAGTAGGCATTGCGCCGGTCCCAGCCGCGCACGGCGCCGGCGGCCAGCGACAGCTCGGGGTTGATGATCACCTTCTGCGGGTCGAAGAACTGCTTCACCCCCAGCCCGTCACAGCTGGGGCAGGCGCCGACCGGGTTGTTGAAGGAGAACAGCCGCGGTTCGAGCTCGCCCAGCGAGTAGCCGCATTTCGGGCAGGCGTGCTTCGAGGAGAAGACATGCTCTTCGTCGGAATCCATGGAGACGACCATCGCCTGCCCGTCGGCCAGCCGCAGCGCGGTCTCGAAGGATTCGGCCAGTCGCAATTGGAGGTCGTCGCGGACCTTGAAGCGGTCCACCACCACCTCGATGGTGTTCTTGGTCTTGGGGTCAAGGGTCGGGATTTCGTCGATCTCGTAGACCGTGCCGTTGATGCGTACCCGCAGAAAGCCCTGCGACTGCCATTCCTGGAACAGCTTGTGGTGCTCGCCCTTGCGGTTCTCGATCACCGGCGCGAGCAGCAGCCACTTCGAGCCTTCCGGCAGGTCCATGACGTGGTCGACCATCTGCGAGACCGTCTGCGCGGTCAGGTCGATGTCGTGATCCGGGCAGCGCGGAATGCCGGCACGAGCGTATAAGAGGCGCAGGTAGTCGTAGATCTCGGTGACCGTGCCTACCGTCGAGCGCGGGTTGTGCGAGGTGGTCTTCTGCTCGATCGAGATCGCCGGAGACAGCCCTTCGATGGAATCCACATCCGGCTTGTCCATCATCGACAGGAACTGGCGCGCGTAGGCCGACAGCGACTCGACGTAGCGGCGCTGGCCCTCGGCGAAGATCGTGTCGAAGGCGAGCGACGACTTGCCCGAGCCCGACAGGCCGGTGAAGACGATCAGCTTCTCGCGCGGCAGGTCGACGTCGATGTTCTTGAGGTTGTGCGTGCGGGCACCGCGAATGCGGATAAACGGATCGGCCATGGTGTGCGATTGTCGCTCGATTGAATGGACGTCGCTCGCGGCGAAGAGGCTTGCTCCCCGCCGCGAGCGGAACCGGTCATTGTAGTCGAAAGGGGGGAGATCTCATTGACCTGCCAGGCGGTTAGGTGAATCGCGCCGGTGAGTGGTCCCCCTCTTCCCGGATGCTCAAGGAAACGCTGCACGATTCGATGGCACCTCTGGCGACCCCCATCCGGGCGGGCCGCCAAGGACCCATTTGCGGCGTTGCAGTCCTTGTAAAGGACATCCGCCATTCACTGCGGACTGCGCCTTGCAACTGGGCCCTTGGCGGTCCCGCAGAGGCGCTATCGAATCGTGCAGCGTTTCCTTTATAGTGACGGTTTGGCCGGCGACTCGACCGGTCCGGCAGGAATCAGGAAGGAGTGTGAATATGGCGAGCCGCGGTGTGAACAAGGCAATCATCATCGGCAATCTCGGGGTCGATCCGGACGTCCGCTACCTGCCGTCCGGCGGACAGGTCACCAATATCCGCGTGGCCACCTCCGAGCAATGGCGCGACAAGCAGACCGGCGAGAACCGCGAGAACACCGAGTGGCACCGCATCGTCTTCTTCGGCAAGCTCGCCGAGATCGCCGGCGAGTACCTTAAGAAGGGCAGCCAGGTCTACATCGAGGGCCGCCTGCAGACCCGCAAGTGGCAGGGGCAGGACGGCCAGGACCGCTACACCACCGAGATCGTCGCCAACGAGATGCAAATGCTCGGCGGTCGGCCGGGTGGCGGTCAGGGCGGCGGCTACGGCGGTGGGCAGGCCAGCCAGGGTGGCTACGGCGGCGCTGCGGCCGGTGGCGCTGGCGCGGGCTACGGTGGCGGTCAGTCCGACTACGGCGCCCCGCCCCCGCCGCCGCGCCAGGAAGAGCGTCCGGCCA
>CAYUAO010000195.1:0-1111 GCA_964442775.1 uncultured Halothiobacillus sp.
AAGCGAACAAACCCGCGAGCCAGAGATGCCATCGATTCGTGCAGAGTTTCCCAAGCGCCAAGGCCAGACAGTGGCCGGCCGATCACCTCCGTGACGGAAGGTCTCCTGCCGGCCCGTGCCCATGCCCGGGGCGTGGCCTCAGCCGCGCACCAGCACGGCACCTTCCGGAACCTGCCGCTGGAGGTCGCGACAATTGCCCGGATCGGGCTGATCGTCCGGATCACGGTCCGGGTACCAGATTCGGCATTCCCCGGGAGGGGGCAGGCGATCGGCCGGGACGGTCACCGGATCGAGCGATGTGTCCCCGCCCGGGTGAATGACCACGGTACGCTGCTCGCCTTCGGGCGTCGTCATGGCACAACCGCCAAGGAGCGGCAGGATCACCAGCGCCCCTCCGCGCAGCAGCATGGCTCGTCGAGTCGAAAATCGCTTCATTCCGTCCCCTTCCTGTTCTCGGCCCGCGCGAAGTACTCGCGGGTGATGGCGAACACGGTCCCCGAGAGGGCGATCAGCGCAATGAGGTTGGGAATCGCCATCAGGGCGTTGAGGATGTCGGCCACCAGCCAGATCAGTTCGAGGTTGGCGATCGCACCGATGAACAGCGCGACCACCCAGACGTAGCGATACGGCTTGATCACCTTTACGCCGAACAGGTACTCGGCGCTGCGCTCACCGTAGTAGCTCCAGGCCACAATCGTGCTGAAGGCGAACAGGACCATCCCTGCGGTGACCACCCAGTTGCCGCCGCCCAGGCTCTCGGCGAAGGCCGCCGAAGTCAGCGCCGCCCCGCTCTCGCCGGTGGTCCAGACGCCGGAGAGCACGATCACCAGCGCGGTCATGGTGCAGATGATGATGGTGTCGATGAAGGTGCCGAGCATCGCGATGGTGCCCTGGCGTACCGGGTCGTTGGTCTTCGCCGCGGCATGGGCGATCGGCGCCGAGCCCAGCCCCGCCTCGTTGGAGAAGATGCCGCGGGCGACCCCGAAGCGGATCGCCGCCCAGACGGCCGCGCCGGCAAACCCGCCGGTGGCCGCCGTGCCGGTGAAGGCGTCGGACACGATCTGCGCCAGGGCGGCCGGCACATCGGTGATGTTCATCAGGATGATCACCA
>CAYUAO010000195.1:1211-3120 GCA_964442775.1 uncultured Halothiobacillus sp.
GCGCCGAGCCATTTCCACTTCGCGCCCATGCCGTTCTTGATGTAGTACATCGGCCCACCCACGTAGCGCCCACGCTCGTCGACCTCGCGATAGCGCACCGCCAGCACCGCCTCGGAATACTTGGTCGCCATGCCCACCAGGGCGGTCAGCCACATCCAGAAGATCGCACCGGGACCGCCCAGGGCGATCGCGGTGGCCACCCCGGCGATATTGCCCGTGCCGATGGTTGCCGACAGCGCCGTGGACAGCGCCTGGAAGGGCGTGATGTCGCCGCGATCGTCCTTGCCGGCGTGCCGCCCCAGAAACAGCTGGCGAAAACCGTAGCCGATGCGACGAATCGGCATGCCGCGCAACCCGGCGGTCAGATACACCCCCGTGCCGAGCAGCAAAACCAGCATCACCGGTCCCCAGACGAACCCACTGATGCCGTCGAGAATCTCCATCAAAGCGTCCATCTGTCTGCAAACTCCTTCTGTCAGGGAATCTCTGCACGAATGCAGGGTTTGGCTGTAGCGATCACCACGCCGTGGCTCGACAAACCCTACCCCGTTTCCCGGTCGGAACGCCAGAATGCCGTTCACCGTCGCGACGGCTCGATCCATCCTCTTCACGCCCGCGGTTTGCTCCGGATCACGCGTGCTACTCTCGACCCGGACCCCGCGAAACATGGAAAAACGAGAGGACTGCCAATGGCGGATGCGCCCACCCGGCTGGACGCCGACCAGCTCTACCGCCCCTGCCATCCGGGCTCGATGCCGTTCGAGACAACCGCCGAACTCGATCCGCCCGACGCCCCACCTGGCCAGGAACGAGCGCTGGAGGCCCTTTCCTTCGGCACCGAGATCGGAGACGGCGGGTTCAACCTCTACGCGTTGGGCGCGGTGGGCAGCGGCAAGTACCGGGTGGTTCGCGACTTCCTGGATCAGCGCGCCCGTCGCGACGCCCCGCCGCCGAGCTGGGCCTACGTCTACAACTTCGACGACCCCGACAAGCCTCGCCTGCTCAAGCTGCCGGCACGCGCCGGGCGGGACCTGCAGGCCGACCTGGAGAACCTCGTCGACGAGTTCCGCACCGCCATCCCGGCCGTGTTCGAGAGCGACGAGTACCACAACCGCATCCAGGAAATGCGCGAGACCTACAAGCGCCGTCAACACGAGGCGATCGCCGCGATCAGCAAGGAGGCCGAATCACGCGACGTCGCCATGGTGAGCACGCCCAACGGCTTCACCCTTGGCCCGTACCGCGACGGCAAGATCCTCGAGCCAGAGGAGTTCGCCAAGCTGCCCGAAGAGGAGCAAAAGGCCTGGCAGGCAGCTATCGACGAACTCGAGGTCAAGCTCAGGCAGGCACTGCAGCAGATCCCGAAGTGGCAGAAAGAGGCGCGGGAACGGCTACAGGAGCTCAACGAGGAGATGCTGCGCGTCGCCGTCGGGCAGCAGTTGCAGACACTCGAGGATCGCTGGACGCACCTGCCGGAGGTGACCCGGTTCCTCGGTGCGATCCGCGACGACATCATCTCGCACGTCAACGACCTAGAGGACGAAGGCAGCGCTGTCCCCGAAGAGATACTCAACCAGTACCAGATCAACCTGATCGTCGACAACGCCGAACTTCACGGCGCGCCGGTGATCTACGAGGACCTGCCCACCCACGCCCGGCTGATTGGCCGCATCGAGCACTACTTCCGTGAAGGCGCCCTGCTGACCGATTTCCGCCTGATCCGTGCCGGCGCCCTGCACCGCGCCAACGGCGGCTACCTGATCGTCCACGCCCGACAGATCCTCATGCAGCCCTTCGCCTGGGAGACGCTCAAGCGGGCCATCTACGGCAAGCAGGTGCGCATCGAGTCGCTCGAACAACTCTACGCCGTTTTCACCACCATCACGCTCGAACCCGATCCCATCCCGCT
>CAYUAO010000196.1:0-3020 GCA_964442775.1 uncultured Halothiobacillus sp.
CGACGAGGCCCGCGCGATGGGCGCCGACTGCGTCCTGCTGATCGCCGCGGCGCTCGACGACGAGACGATGCACTCGCTGCACGACCGTGCCCGCCACTGGGGCATGGACGTGCTGGTCGAGGTGCACGACCACGACGAGCTGTTGCGGGCGCTGCAGCTGGATACCCGCCTGATCGGCATCAACAACCGCGACCTGCGCAGCTTCGACGTCAGCCTGGAAACCACGCTGACCCTGCTGCACGACATCCCGGACGACCGGATCGTGGTCACCGAGAGCGGCATCCTCGGCGTCGAGGACGTGCGGCGTATGCGCGATCACGACGTGCATGCCTTCCTGGTGGGCGAGGCGTTCATGCGCGCCGAGGAGCCGGGCGAGGCGCTGGCGGAACTGTTCGAACTCAACCAGTCATAGGGAGTCGCGATGAAGGCACGAGTGAAATGGGTCGACGGCATGGCCTTCATGGCCGAGGCCGACAGCGGACACGCCATCGTCATGGACGGTGCGCCGGAGATCGGCGGGCGCAATGCCGGGCCGCGGCCGATGGAGATGGTGCTGATGGGCCTGGGCGGCTGCACCGCCATCGACGTGATGATGATCCTGGGCAAGCAGCGCCAGCCGGTGGAGGACTGCTGGATCGAGCTGTCCGCCGAGCGTGCCGACGTCAAGGCGCCCAAGGTGTTCACCACCATCCACACCCGTTACGTGGTGGTGGGTCGCGGGCTCGACCCGAAGAAGGTCGAGCGGGCGGTGAACCTCTCGGCGGAGAAGTACTGCTCGGTCTCCGCGATGCTGCGCGACTCGGTCGAGCTGACGCACGACTTCGAGATCCGCGAGCCCGAGTGACGTCCACCGTGGCGGTGCGGCCACAGCGGCTTTCCGTCCCCGCCCGGCGTCGAGCACGCGACTGGTGACAAGCCTCGCGGGGGCGGTTTACACTCTGCGCCATTCACAGCGCGCCGGACTCTACCCGGCGCATCACACGCCCGGCCTCGCGGCCGGGCGCGTTGTTTCAGGGGGTAGTCATGGGTGAGTTGCCGGTCACCTTGCACGGGTTCAACAACCTCAGCAAGACGCTGAGCATGTCGATCTTCGACATCTGTTACGCCAAGACCCGCGCGCAGGTCAACGAGTACATCGCCTACATCGACGAGGTCTACGACGCCGACCGGCTGACCCAGATACTGACCGACGTGACGGAGATGATCGGCGCGAACATCCTCAATGTCGCCCGGCAGGACTACGAGCCGCAGGGGGCGTCGGTGACCATCCTGATCTCCGAGGAGCCGGTGATCGCCGAGGGCATCGACTACCACGAGGAGCCGGGGCCGCTGCCGGGCGACGGCGAGCTGGCCCGCGATTCCGTGGTCGCCCACCTCGACAAGAGCCACATCACGGTGCACACCTACCCAGAGAGCCACCCGGAAAACGGCATCTCCACCTTCCGCGCCGACATCGAGGTCTCCACCTGCGGGCGCATCTCGCCGCTGCGGGCATTGAACTACCTGATCCACAGCTTCGACTCGGACATTGTCACGCTCGACTACCGCGTGCGCGGCTTCACCCGCGACGTGCACGGCAAGAAGCACTTCATCGACCACGAGATAAACTCGATCCAGAACTACATGTCCGAGGACACGCGCGAGCGCTACCAGATGATCGACGTGAACGTCTACCAGGAGAACATCTTCCACACCAAGATGCTCCTCAAGGACTTCGATCTCGACAACTACCTGTTCGGCCACGGCACCGACGACTACAGCCCGCAGGTCTGCACCCGGATCGAGAAGGCGTTGAAGAAGGAGATGTACGAGATCTTCTACGGCCGCAACCTGGCCGACGCGGACGTGCCCGCCGGTTGATCAACGCCTCGCCGCAAGGATCGATTCGGCCAGCAACTCCACCGGCTGCCTGACGACGAGGTCCGCGCCCGCCGACAGGTGGGTCGCGCAGCCGACGTTGGCGCTGACCACCACGTCCGGCGCCAGTCGCCCGATCGATTCGAGCTTCGGTTCGCGCAACTGCTCGGCCTGTTCCGGGTAGAGCAGTACCTGCATGCCGGCGGCGCCACAGCAGCGCGCGTTGCCGTCGATCTCCAGCAACTCCAGTCCCGGAATGGACGCCAGCAGCTGGCGGGTGGCCTCGGGTTGCCGCAGGTGATTGCGCTGG
Organism: uncultured Halothiobacillus sp.; assembly: GCA_964442775.1. GTDB lineage: Bacteria > Pseudomonadota > Gammaproteobacteria > Halothiobacillales > Halothiobacillaceae > Guyparkeria. Next base: position 2,168 of record CAYUAO010000196.1, read on the forward strand.
CTGCAGGGCGTGTGCACGGCGACGCGGTAATCGAGGCGCGCGAGGTCCGGCCATTCGGTCTCATCGCGCGCGAGCAGCCAGTCGGTGATCTCGCGCACCGCGATGTCATGCGAATCCGTCAGCGGTCCCAGCTCGGCGGCGCAGGCCGTCCCCACGACAACGATCGTCTCGACGCCCGCGGCCTGGAAGACGGCGGCGTTCGCCTCGCGGCGTCGCCTCGCTTCCTCCGGCTCGCCGCCGTGGGCATGCATCGCCCCGCAGCAGCCCTGGCTTGTCGGCTCGACCACCTCGTAACCGAAGGCGGCGATCGCGGTGCGGGCGGCGGCGACGGCGTTCGCGTTCATCGCCGCGCCCGTGCAGCCGACGAACAGGCCGACGCGACCGCGCGTGGGCTGTGTCACGGGCGGCCGGGTTTGTTGCGATAGGGGGGCGGGAACCTGCCGGGGCAGGGCGCGGCCCACCGGCCCGGCCAGCCGGCGGGTCAGGCCGCCCAGCCCCAGGCGCTGCATCAGTCGAACCAGTTGCCAGGCCATGCCCAAGCGCCGGCGCCGGGTGAGCAGCTGGTCGCGCAGCAGGCGCCAATGCCGCGCCGCGGGCTTGGGTTGCGCGGCGGGACTGGACTCCTGCGCCAGTCGCGCGCGGCCGTTGTCGATCAGCCGGCCGTAGGCGACGCCAGATGGGCAGACGGTCTCGCAGGCACGGCAGGTCAGGCAGGTGTCGAGGTGGCGGGCGATGTCGGCGTCGGGCGCTAGCTCCCCCTGACTGATGCCGAGCAGCTGGCTGATTCGGCCGCGCGGACCGTCGGCCTCGTTGTCGCTCAACGCGAAGGTGGGGCAGTGCGGCACGCAGATGC
>CAYUAO010000197.1:0-2961 GCA_964442775.1 uncultured Halothiobacillus sp.
GGCGAGGTGATCCGGGTAGACGCGCGGCAGGTTCTCGGTCAGTCCGCCGCCGGTGATGTGGCTCATGGCGTGGATTTCGACCTGCTCGGCCAGTGCGGCCACGGCGCGCGCGTAGATGCGGGTCGGGGCGAGCAGCTGCTCGATCAGCTGCTTGCCCTCGGCGGTGTTCCAGTCCGGCCTGGCCCGCTCGATGACCTTTCGGATCAGCGAGTAGCCGTTGGCGTGCGGGCCGGAGGCGGGCAGGGCGATCAGCTTGTCGCCGGCGGCCACCTTGGAGCCGTCGATCAGCTCGTCCTTCTCCACCGCACCGACGGCAAAGCCGGCCAGGTCGTAGTCGCCTTGCTCGTACATCGAGGGCATCTCGGCGGTCTCGCCGCCGATCAGGGCGCAGCCGGCCTGCGAGCAGCCCTCGGCGATGCCCTCGACCACTTGCGCGGCGACGTCGACGTCGAGCTTGCCGGTGGCGTAGTAGTCGAGGAAGAACAGCGGCTCGGCGCCGGTGACCAGGATGTCGTTGACGCACATCGCGACCAGGTCGATGCCGATGCTGTCATGCTTGCCGAGATCGATCGCCAGGCGCAACTTGGTGCCCACCCCGTCGGTGCCCGAGACCAGCACCGGCTGCTTGAACTTGCTCGTGTCCAGCGCGAACAGGCCGCCGAAGCCGCCCAGGCCACCCATCACCTCGGGGCGTTGCGTGCGCTTGACCGCGGGCTTGATGCGTTCGACCAGGCTGTTGCCGGCATCGATGTCGACGCCCGCGTCGCGATAGGTCAGGGGGGTGTTTTCCGGGCGTGATTCCTGGGTCATGGCGGTCGGCTGATTGCTGGGAATGGAATGGCGCGTAGTCTACATCAATCTCGGTATCCCGCGTTCGGCGCGGAGACCGGACAAGGCTGGTAGCGGATGAACTGGAGCGGACATGAAAACCATCTACCGGGCGGCGGACATCCTCGAGGCGCATATCGTTGCCGGGATGCTCAACGCCGAGGGCATCGAGGCCGAGGTCGCCGGCTTCTACCAGCAGGGTGCCGTGGGGCAACTCGCGCCCCAGGACTTTGCCCGCGTGATGCTGATCGACGAGCGTGACGCCGATCATGCCGAGCGCCTGATCGCCGAGTACGAGCGACGCGAGCCGGTGCCACCCGGGGAGCGCGCGCAACTCGATGGGGACGATCAGCGGGAGACGGCCGAGTCCTCGCGCCTGGCTTGGTGGCTGGTGGGTGCCGCGCTGCTGATGCTGGTGCTCAGCTGGGCACTTGCGTGAAACGAACGCGAATTGACGGGGAAATGAGAAATGTTTGCATATTAACAGGTTAGCGATTTCTGAACGGTTTCCCTCGAAGAAAAAAGCGCGCTACAGTCGGATCGTTGTCACACCATCCAAGGGAGAGGAACCATGACGGATAAGCAGACAAGAACAACCGTTGTGCCGACCGATCGAAGCCGGCGCTACTTCGTCACCGGGGCGCTGGCATCGGTCGTGGTGCCGCTGATGGCGATTGCCCCGGCCCAGGCCCAGGAACTCGAGAAACTGTCCGAGGACGACGCGATGGCCAAGTCGCTGGATTACAAGCACGAGGCTGGTGACGTCGAGCACTCGTCCTACCAGAGCGGGGAAACCTGCGCCAACTGTGCACTGTACAAGGCCGATGCGGCCGGCGAGGGCTGGGGCGGCTGCTCGATCTTCCGCGGCAAGGCGGTCAAGGGCAGCGGCTGGTGCAGTTCCTACGTGAAGGGGTGAGTCCGTCGGCCGGGGTCGTATGACCCTGGCGCCCAACAAAAAAACGGCCCGGATTTTCCGGGCCGTTTTTTTGTGAGGTTGATGGCGATCTTCGTTCGCCAGGCACCAGTCCCGAAGTGGTTCGTAGGAGCGGCTTTGGCCGCGAATCCCGCGCCTGAAAATCATTGCGCATCGCGCCTGAAGGCGCTCCTACGCTGCCTCGCGGCCTACTTGGCCTTGCCCCAGGAATCGCGCAGGGTCACGGCGCGGTTGAACACCGGACGTTGACCGGGCACGTGCTCCTTCTGGTCGGCGACGAAGTATCCGTGGCGCTCGAACTGGTAGATCGACTCGGGCTCGGCGTTGGCCGCACCGGCCTCGATGTAGGCGGTCAGTGTGTGGATCGAGTCCGGGTTGAGGTCGTCGAGGAAGTCGCGCTCGACCTCCGGCTCGTCGCCCTCGCGCCGCGCGCCGGGCGCCGGGACGTCGAACAGCCGGTCGTACTGGCGGATCTCGGTCTCCACCGCGTCACGCGCCGACAGCCAGTGGATGTTGCCCTTGACCTTGCGCGCGTCCGCGCCCGGCGTGCCGGACTTGGTGTCCGGGTCGTACTCGGCGTAGACGCAGGTGACGTTGCCGTCCTCGTCCACGTCATGGCCGACGTGCTTGATGATAAAGCCGTAGCGCAGGCGCACCTCGGAATCGGGCTTCAAGCGGAAATACTTCTTGGGCGGGTCGAGGGCGAAGTCGCCGCGCTCGATCCACAACTCGCGGGTGAGCGTGACCTCGCGCTTGCCCCAGTCCGGTTTCTGCGGGTGGTTGGGGGCGTGACAGGTCTCCTCGTGATCCCCGGGGAAGTTGACCAGCACGAGCTTCAACGGGTCGAGCACGCCGATGCGGCGCTCGGCGGACTCGTTGAGGGTCTCGCGCATGCAGTCCTCGAGCACGCCGAAGTCGATCAGGCTGTCGGACTTGGACACGCCGATGCGGTCGGTGAACAGCTTGAACCCGGCCGGGGTGAAGCCGCGACGACGCGCACCCTTGAGCGTCGGCATGCGCGGGTCGTCCCAGCCGTCGACGTGTCCTTCCTCGACCAGCCGGATCAGCTTGCGCTTGGACAGCGGCATGTAGGTCAGATTCAGCCGCGAGAACTCGATCTGCTGCGGCAGCGGGCGCTCGAAGAAGCCCAGGTCCGCGAGCTTGTCGGACTGATCGGGCTGGGCGTACCCGCGCGTGGT
>CAYUAO010000198.1:0-2922 GCA_964442775.1 uncultured Halothiobacillus sp.
GGGCATGCAGTTCGACCGTGGCTACCTCTCGCCGTACTTCGTCAACAACCAGAAGCAGATGCTGGTCGAGCTCGAGGATCCGTACATCCTCCTGCACGACAAGAAGATCTCGAACATCCGTGATCTGCTGCCGGCACTGGAAGGCGCGTCCAAGGCCAACAAGCCGCTGCTGATCGTCGCCGAGGACATCGAGGGCGAGGCACTGGCCACGCTGGTCATCAACGCCATGCGCGGCATCGTCAAGGTCGCGGCCGTCAAGGCACCGGGCTTCGGCGACCGCCGCAAGGCCATGCTGCAGGATCTGGCCATCGTCACCGGCGGCCAGGTGATCTCCGACGAGGTCGGCCTGACCCTCGAGAAGGTCACCCTGGATGACCTGGGTACCGCCAAGCGCGTCGTGGTCTCCAAGGAGAACACCACCATCATCGACGGCTCCGGCACCAAGGACGACATCGACACCCGCGTCGAGCAGATCCGCGCCCAGATCGAGAACACCTCCTCCGAGTACGACAAGGAGAAGCTCCAGGAGCGCATCGCGAAGCTGGCCGGCGGCGTTGCCGTGATCAAGGTCGGTGCCGCGACCGAGGTCGAGATGAAGGAGAAGAAGGACCGTGTCGACGACGCGCTGCACGCCACCCGTGCCGCCGTCGAGGAAGGCATCGTTCCGGGCGGCGGCGTCGCATTGATCCGCGCGCTGACCAGCCTCGGCGAGCTCAAGGGCGACAACGTCGACCAGCAGACCGGCATCTCCATCGCCCTGCGCGCCATGGAAGACCCGCTGCGCTTCATCGTCGCCAACTCCGGTGGCGAGCCGTCCGTGGTCGTCCAGGGCGTGCGTGAAGGCTCGGGCAACTACGGCTACAACGCCGCCAACGGCGAGTACGGCGACATGGTCGAGATGGGCATCCTCGACCCGACCAAGGTCACCCGTTCCGCCCTGCAGAACGCCGCCTCGGTCGCCGGCCTGATGATCACCACCGAATGCATGATCGCCGAGATCCCGAGCAAGGACGACGGCGGCACCCCGCCGGCCGACATGAGCGGCATGGGCGGCATGCCCGGCATGATGTAAGAACGGTCACCCCGGCCCGACGGGCCGGACACCGCTTACAGGAAACCCCGCCATTGGCGGGGTTTTTTTGTATCGTGAAAATACCAATTTTCAACGAAGGCGCTCACGATGAACCACGACCCCTTTCTGGATGCCGCACTCGAGGAGGCCCGGACCGGCCTCGACGAGGGCGGCATCCCCATCGGCGCGGTGCTGGTGCATAACGGCGAGATCGTCGGACGGGGCCACAACCGCCGCATCCAGGAGGGCAGCGTCATCCGGCACGGCGAGATGGACGCACTGGAACGGGCCGGTCGGCGATCGGCCGATTTCTACAAGGAATGCACCCTCTACACGACGCTCTCGCCCTGCCCGATGTGCTCGGGCGCGATCCGGCTCTACGGGATACCGCGGGTGGTCATCGGCGAGAACCGGACGTTCCTCGGCGACGAGGAAGGGTTACACGAACACGGCGTGGAGGTGACGGTCGTGAACGACCCGCGCTGCATCGAGCTGATGCAGCGGTTCATCGAGGCGCACCCGGCCCTCTGGAACGAGGACATCGGGGAATGAAGGGGTGCCTCGGCAGGGGCGGGTGATCAGTGCCCCTTGCCCTGCAGCCGGTCCATCACCGCGTAGAGCACGCCGGAGGCGACGAAGGTCAGGTGAATGCCCACCATCCAGGCAAGATCGCGATCCGAAAGGTTGTCGACGTTCATGAACGACTTCAGCAGCTCGATCCCCGAGATGGCGACGATCGAGCCGATCACCTTGATCTTGAGGTCGGTGAAGCCGATGTGCCCCATCCACTCGGGCCGATCGTGGTGGTTGTGCAGGTCCTCCATCTTCGAGACGAAGTTCTCGTAGCCCGAGAAGATGATGATGATCAGCAGGTTCATGATCAGCGCCACGTCGACCAGCGTCAGTACGCCGATGATGACCTCGGACTCCTTGAGCGTGAAGGCATGGCTGCCCAGGTGCCAGAGCTCGCTGCCGAACTTGACCAGCAGTAGCAGCATCGCCAGAACCAGGCCCAGGTAGACCGGGGCCAGTATCCAGCGGCTGCCGAAGAGGAAGTGCTCGAAATAGTGCTCGGCGTCACTCGAACGACGCGGGGCAGGGGCAGGGGTTGGTTTTTCCGATTCCACGAATGGACCTCGAGTCAGTGTTCAAGACGATCAAACGCCCCGGCGAACCGGGGCGAAATATCCTACCACCGGCTTACCCGCGCCGGGGCACGCGCTTGCTAGGGCCGTCCTTGCCGGGGGCCAGGTATCCCGGGGCGATGTCCTCGAGTCGGGTGGGCTCGCGCGGGCACTCCGGCGAGCAGGTGTTGTCCCGCTGCAGGGAATCCAGGTTGTCGCGGCTGAACGGCTTGCCCGGCAGCCATTCCATGACACGCGCCTGGAAGCGGGCCAGCCACATCGGCAGGCCGATCACCCAGCGCGGGTGCCCGCTCGTCCTCGCGGCGTAGCGCACCAGGTCACCCAGCGAGTAGTCGTGAGGCCCGCAGAGGTCGTAGCGCGCGCCGTCGGCCTGCGGGTCGTCGATCGCCTCGACGAAACGCCGCACCACGTCGCCCACGTAGACCGGCGAGAACCGCGCGCCGGCGCAGGCCAGCGGGAAGACGCCCGGCATCAGCCTGGCCAGCCCGGCAAAACGGTTGAGGAAGGAATCGCCCGGACCGAAAATCACCGACGGGCGGAAGCTGGTCACCACGATGTCGTGCTTGCGACCGAAACGGTGCACCCAGTTCTCCGCCTTGCCCTTGGTCCGCTGGTAGTGGCTCGCGCCCTCCTCCTCGTCCGCGCCCAGTGCGCTCATGTGCAGGTAGCGCGGCACGCCGGCATCGGCCGCGGCGCGCAGGGCCG
>CAYUAO010000199.1:0-2920 GCA_964442775.1 uncultured Halothiobacillus sp.
CCCGTGTCCATCTTTGGCTGGTCCAGTTGCTGGCCGCCAGCACCCAGCCGACCAGCTTCCTGAACGAGGGGCGGATGTGGCTTGCGCCGGCGGACGCGGCGGTGCCGCCGACCAGCGCCATCGACGCCGGATTGCCGAAGATCGCGTTCGAGCGGCCATTGCCGCTGGCCAGGTTCGCGAATGCCTGGCCCAGGTCCGTGGCGTTCTGCTCCATCAGTGCAAAGCCGGCGGCCTGCGTTTGGCCAGCCATCATGGTCATCGACATGGCCGCCGTCAGGGTGGTCTTGTGGATGCGATTCATGATGGGACTCCTCTTTCCTCTGGTTTCTTCCATTCGATTTGCGTGGCGACGGGGCGCTTCTAGCGAACGCACCGCAGGAGCGCCTTCAGGCGCGATGGGGCGAGGCGGGAGCCGTTTTGTCGCGGCGATCTCGGCCAAAGCCGCTCCCACCATGTCCGGCCGACTCGTTGCGCAGGGATGCCTGGTCGGGCGAGGCGGTCTTGGCGGGCAAGGCCCGCTCCCCCCCTGACGCTAGCGCCCGGCGAACAACTCGGCGATGTCCTCGACGTGTTCCTTCTCGATAAGGGGGCGCTTGAGCTTCTGCGTCGGCGTCATCAGCCCGTCCTCGATGGCCCACGGCTGGGTGAGGATCTTCACGCGGCGGATCTGGGCGTAGCCGGGGAAGTCGTCGAGTCGGGCGTTGATGCGCTTCAAGACCAGTCGCTCGACGAAACGGTCCTCGAGGGTCTCCGGGGCCTCGGGATCGAAATCGAACTCGCGCATCAGCTCGGCGAAGGCCTCCGGCTCGACCACCACCAACGCGGCGAGCTGGATCTGTCCCTCGCCGAGGACCAGCACCTGGTCGATCAGCGGGTCGAGGCCGATGGCCGTCTCCATGGCCGCCGGCGGCACCTTCTCGCCGTTGGCCATGACGATGATGTCCTTGAGCCGGCCGGTGATGCGAATGTGGCCGTCCTCGTCGATGGCCGCCTGGTCGCCGGTGTGCAGCCAGCCGCTGTCGTCGATCGCCGCGGCGGTGGCCTCGTCGTTCTTCCAGTAGCCTTGCATTACCCCGGCCCCCTTGACCAGCAGCTCGTCGTGCTCGCCCAGGCGCACCTCCACGCCCTCGAGCACGGTGCCGATGGTCTCGGGACGGTTGTTCTCGGGGCGGTTGACGGATACCACGGGGCTCGCCTCGGTCAGGCCGTAGCCCTGCAGGACCGGCACGCCGATGCCCGTGAACACGCGTGCCAGTTCCGGGGAGAGCGGCGCCCCGCCGCAGATGGCGTAGCGCAGTCGCCCACCGAGGCGCTCGCGCAGCCTGGCCGCCACCAGCCGGTCGAACAGCGGCCAGAACGCCGCCTTCACGGCACTCCCGCCGCGTCCCTGCGCGCGCTCGAAGCGGGCCGTGCCCACCGACACGGTGCGCTCGAACAGGGCCTGAGCGATCTTGCCCTTCTTCTTCAGGGCCGAGCCGATGCGGTCGTAGACGCGCTCGTAGACGCGCGGCACCGAGATCAGCAGGGTCGGCTTGACGATGCCCAGATCCTCGCCCAGCTGTTGCGCCGAGCGGGCGAAGGCGACCGTCGAGCCGCAGATCATGGGCAGGTAGTAGCCGGCGGTGCGCTCGAGGGTGTGCGACAGCGGCAGGAAGGACAGGAACAGGTCGTCGCCGGTGATCGGCGCGACCTTCGAGCAGGCGAAGGCGTTCTCCAGCAGGTTGCTGTGCGTGAGCATCACGCCCTTGGCCCGCCCGGCCGTGCCCGAGGTGTAGACGATCGAGGCCAGCGTCTGGCCGTCCGATCCCAGGCGCACCGGCTCGCCCCGCGCGCCGAAGGTCCAGTCGGCGAAGGACTCCAGGTGCCTGTCCCTGGCGCCGTCCTCGGCGTCGACCCGCGCCAGCGTGATGATGCGCTTCAGGCTCTCGAAGCCGTCGGAGACCGCCTCCAGCCCGCGCCACTGGCGGCGACCGTCGACCACCAGCAGCTTCGCCCCGGTCTCCTTGATGATGTTCGCCACGTTGTGCGGCCGGTCGTCGGTGTACAGCGGCACGGTCACCAGCCCCAGCCCGAGCGCGGCCTGGTCGAACAGCACCCACTCGCGGGCGTTCCTCAGCATCAACGCGATGCGGTCGCCGGACTCCAGCCCATCGCGAATCATCGCCGCCTGGATGCGCCCCACCTCAAAGGCCATGTCGCCCCAGGTCGTGTCGATCCAGTCCTGGCAACCGGGATCGTACTGGCGATACGCGATCGCCTCCGGTGTGCGCGCGACCCGCTCGAAAAAAAGCCCGCTCAGGTTGACGGCCTGAGCAGGCGTGACGCGGTGATCCACCGAATTACTGGCGTGGGTCGGGTTGGGCGAGGACATCGTTTCCTCCGGCTAACATCCTGATAGTGGCCGGAGTGTATCAGTGCCGATACACGAGGTAATGGCATAGGGTTTTATGGGGCATCAGGCCAGCGGCAGTGCCCTTCGACATGCTTACGCGACGGAAGGATCAACCTCACTCACCACCCGATCACCACGCTCGATCTCGGCACGACGCAACTCGTATTCCATCTGCAGGTTCAGCGCAGAAGCGCGCCGTGGTGCCGAAGTACCGCGCCAGGCGCAACGCCGTATCCGCCGTCACGCCCCGGCGCTGGAGGACGATGTCGTTGATGCGGCTGGGCTGCACCTTCAGCGCCTTTGCCAGCGCATTCGCGCTCATCTTCATCGGCTCGCCGTAGTCCTCGCGCAGGATCTCGCCCGGGTGGATTGGGCGCATGCCGTTATCGATCATGTCCGCCCCCTGATCAGCCGCGCAACAATCCCTTGACGCTGATGTCCTCGTCCAGCGCGGGCCAATGAATGCCCTCGCCGTCTCCAAGGAGCTCGAACGTCTCGAGTTGCTTTCGATCGGCGCGCGCTAATGAG
>CAYUAO010000200.1:0-2906 GCA_964442775.1 uncultured Halothiobacillus sp.
ACTGGCTGCACCTCGACGAGGGCGACGAACTGCTGCGCCATGGTCCGCCCTGCCTGCTGCGCGCCGAGGCGAGCGGGCAGGAGCTTGAACCCATCGAACAGTTCCGGAAACCACTCACACGCGGATTGCGACAGCTGGCCCAGTGCGACGACGTGGCGCTGCTGGACACTTTGGTCGCGCATCTGACGGGGAACAACTTCGCGGACACGGAGGCGCTGACACTCGGCTACGCCCTGCTCTGGCCAAACGATCGACCCGGTGACGGCTCGTTGGCGGCAATCAAGCAGTTCATCCGCGAAAACGACGCCTTCCGTCGCGATCTATTGGATATCGTTCGCCATCGTCGAGAGGGATTGCTGCCGGCCAGCGGCATCCACCTGCAAGCGACCAGCTTGCTGGAACTGCATGCCAGCTACACCCGTGAGCAAGTCCTGCTGGCCCTGGGCAAGGGCTCGCTGGAAAAGCCGCACACCTCCCGCGAAGGAGTGGTGCATGTCCCGGAACGCCGCGTGGACGCCTTCTTCGTCACCATCGACAAGGCCGAGGCCGACTTCAGTCCCACCACGCTCTACGAGGACTACGCGATTACCGACCGGCTGTTCCACTGGCAAAGCCAGTCGCGCACCACGCCGGAATCGCCCACCGGCCAACGCTACATCCACCACCGCGAACAGGGCTACCAGCCCATGCTGTTCGTCCGTCCGCGCCGCACGCTGGCGAACGGCCTGACCGCCCCGTTCCACTTCTGCGGACCACTGCGTTACCAGCGCCACGAGGGTAGTCAGCCGATGAGTATTGTCTGGGAGCTGGAATATCCGTTGCCGGCGCATTTGCTGCGGGAGGCGCGGTTGGTGGGATAGTGAGTTTGCTGCGCCTTGGGCTGGGCTCAGCTTTCACCGTTTGGAGAGGTTTCGCACGCCTGTTACGCGCGGCACTTCGCAGGTCGCCGCGATCCACGGCGTGCGAGCCCCTTTTCTTGCCTGTCCAAGAAAAGGGGCGAAAAGAAGGACACCCCGCGCTTTGGCCCTTCGGTCAAACCTCGTGACCGGGAGCTGGCTTTTCGGGGCCGGTTCGACGCGACGTCCTGTCGCGGCGAACCTCGGAGCGACATCCCTGTCGCTCCGCCCCGGCCAGCTCCCGGTCACGAGGCAAAGCGCCAGGGGGCTATCCCTTCGTTTCGCCAGTGGATTCGTCTTCGGCCAATGAGCTTTCCTCTGTTTCACCACCGACAGATGAGTCCGTTAACCCCTCGGTCAACTCCGCCGCCGTCAGCGGCCGCGGTTCCTGCGTGACCGGTTCGAGGTCCTTCAATTCCTTCTCGGCGGAGACGGTCTTGAGGTCGCGGAACTTGCGCGCGCTGGGGAGCACGCGGGATTCGAGCGTGCCCACCGAGCTGTTGTAGGCATCCACGGCCTGGGTCAGGCGGTTGCCGACCTTGTTCCAGTGGTCGGCGAGCGTGCCGATGCGCTCGTAGAGCTCCTTGCCCAGCGCGGCCACCTCGGCGGCGTTCTGCGCCATGGCCTCCTGGCGCCAACCGTAGGAGACGGCCTTCAACAGCGCGATCAGGGTGGTGGGACTGGCGGGGATGACGCGGTTCTCGGCGCCGTACTCGATCAGGCCGGGGTCCTCGGCCAGGGCCGCGGAGAAGAACGCCTCGCCGGGGACGAACAGCACCACGAACTCGGGCGACGGGTCGAACTGGTCGAAGTAGCTCTTCTTCGCCAGCTGGCCGACGTGGGCGCGCACCTGGCGGGCGTGGTTCACCAGGGCGGCCTTGCGCGCAGTCTCGTCGTGCGCCTCGACGGCCTGGAGGTAGGCATCCACCGGCGCCTTGGCATCGACCACCACCTGCCGCCCGCCGGGCAGGTGGACGATCATGTCGGGGCGCAAGCGGCCGGATTCGGTGGTCTGGCTGACCTGCTCCTCGAAGTCGCAGTGCTCGAGCATGCCGGCCATCTCGACCACGCGCTTGAGTTGCAGCTCGCCCCAGCGCCCGCGCGCTTGCGGCTGGCGCAGCGCCTTGACCAGATCGGCGGTTTCGCGGTGCAGGCGCGGCAGGTGGGTCTGCAACAGGTCGTTGACCTGCTGGTTGAGCGCCGAGTAGGCGCTGGTACGGGCCTGCTCGAGCCCGTCGAGCTTGGTATCGAACTTCTCCAGGCGCTCGCGGATCGGGCCGGTGAGCTGCTCGATCGCCTTGTGACGGGCGGTGAGATCATCCTTGGCCTGGTGCTGGAAGCGCTCGAGGTTCTCGCGGGCGAGCTTGAGGAAGGATTCGTTGTTGCGCGACAGGGCATCGGCCGACAGCCCCTTGAAGGCGTCCGAGAGTTTCTCGCGCGCCTCGTCGAGGAGCTTCAGCTTCTCCTCGGCGGCCTCGCGTTCACGCTCGAGCCGCTCGGTCAGTTCGGCCTTCTCGGTCTTGAGCGCGGCAGTGGTGGCGCGCTCGGCGTCCAGCTCGGCCTGCGTCTCGCGCCGACGGGTCTCGACCGCCTCGCGCATTTCCAGGAGATGCCGGCGTTCGGTCTCCAGTCGGGCGACGGCGGTGCGCCCCTCGGCCAGCTCCGCCCGGGCGGCGCTCAGGGCCTCGGTCTCGTCGCCGAGCAGGGTCTCGAGGCGCTGGTGTTCCGCAGCCAGGCGCTCGCGCTCACGGGTTTCCGCCCGCAACCGCGCGGCCAGCCAGGCGGTCGCCACCAGCGTGACCAGGGCGAACCCCGCCAGCCCCCAGGCGACCGGGTTGTCGATCAGCACGTCGATGGACGTCATGCAGTTTCTCCTTCATCGACCGGCCAGGGCGTTCCGGCCTGCCGTTGCGTGTCTATCAGCCGGCGCGCCTCGGCGACGTCCGCGCCGATCTGCTCGACCAGGGCGTCCAGCGATTCGAAGCGCCGCTCGTCGCGGATGTCGGCGAG
>CAYUAO010000201.1:0-2897 GCA_964442775.1 uncultured Halothiobacillus sp.
CTGGCCGGCGTGCTCGGGTGGCTGGGCCATGGCCGCGGCCTGCCCGATCAGGAATGCCGTCCCGGCGGCGAGCAGGGTGCTGACGATGCGGTGGCTCATGGGTGCTCCTCATGGCGATATGCTGAACTTGAAGTCTAGTTCAGTAGACCATCCTGCTTGCGTTTCGTTCGTCGGTCGAGGGCGATTGCGTGTAGCCGAATCGACCGGGCCACGTCGTGCCGCGGGCCATCCCTTGGCGTCGCCCGATCCCGCCTTACTGGTCGAGTCGGTAGATCGTGTGTCGCGCCCGCCACAGCAGCCACAGGCCGGGCAGGGCGGCGAAGAAGGTGAGGATGAAGAAGATGGTCCAGTCGACCCATTCGACCACGAAGCCGGCCGTCGGTCCCAGGTAGATGCGCCCCAGCGCGGCGATCGCCGAGAGCAGCGCGTACTGGGTGGCGGAGTATTCCTTGTCGCACAGCGCCATCAGGAAGGCGACGAAGGCCGCCGTCCCCAGCCCGCCGGCGAAGTTCTCCAGCGAGACCACCGCCACCATCAGCCCGTAGCTGTTCCATTCGTAGAGCCAGGCGTAGCCGAGGTTGGTGATTGCCTGGAGCACGCCGAAGAGCATCAGGGCGCGGAACAGGCCCAGCTTGACCATCCACAGCCCGCCGAACAGCCCGCCGATGATGGTCGCGATCAGCCCGGCGCCGTTGTTGATCAGGCCGACGTCGGTGGCGGTGAAGCCCGCGCCGCGGATCAGGAAGGCGGTGGTCAGCGTGCCGGCGAAGGCGTCGCCGAACTTGTAGAGAATCACCAGGAAGATCAGCGTCCAGGCCTCCGGGCGCGAGAAGAACGCCTTCATCGGCCCGACGATCGCCTCGCGCATCGTCCGCGGGGCAAGCTCACGGGTGTCCTTCTCCGGGGCGAACCAGGCGGTGACCATGCCCACGCCCATCAGCAAAGCCATGATGGTGTAGGTCAGCGGCCAGCCGATGTGGTCGCCCATCACCAGGGCGGCCGAGCCGGCGACCAGCATGCCGATGCGGTAGGCCATGACGAACACCGCCGCACCCAGGCCGCGCTCGGGGGCGTCGAGCGTGTCGGTGCGCCAGGCGTCAATGGCGATGTCCTGCGTGGCCGAAAGGAAGGCGACCATCAGGGCGAAGATCGCGATCTGCCAGATCTGCGTCTGCGGGTCGCTCACGGCGAGCCCCAGCAGCCCCGCCGCGATCAGGATCTGGGTCAGGAGTATCCAGCCGCGGCGACGAGCGAAGTGGCCCACGGCGAAGCGGTCGAGCACGGGCGCCCAGAGGAACTTGAGCGTGTAGGGCAGGCCGACCAGGGCGAACAGGCCGATGGTCTTGAGGTCGACGTCCTCCATCGTCAGCCACGCCTGCAGCGTGCCGGAGGTGAGCAACAAGGGCAGGCCGGAGGCGAAGCCCAGGAACAGCACGGCCAGCTGCTTGGGCGAGGTGGCCACCGCGCGCATGCGTTCCAGACGGGTCATGCTATCCCTCGCGGACAGAAGGTGGGCTCAATCGCCCCGTTGGTCCGTTCGATGAGCCCGAGGTTCAACAGCCAATCGACCGCCCGGTCGGCATCGCTCTCGAACCAGTCCGCTGGCGACCCCACCCGGAAGCTGTACCCCCAGGCCTGCATGTCGGTCAGCGCCCGCTCGCGGCCGAAGCCCTCGACGTGATCGGCCATCAGGATCTGCAGGTAGCAGACCGCCTCTTCCTCGATGTCGTTGCTGCCGGCATCCGTGTGCGCCTCCGCCCGGCGTGCCTCGTCCATGCAGACGATGTGCGCGAACTCGTGCAGCGCCGAGTGCGCGGCCGTGTCCGGGCGCACGTACAGCATCTGTCCGATGATGCCGGCCTCGTCGTCGCCCCAGAAGCTGCCCGGAATGGGCTCGCCCGGCTTCACCCAGGCAAGCGGCAATCCGTAACGCGCCACGAGCCGATCGAGCGCCCCCGACGGCAACTCGGACAGACGCAACACCGCCGCCTCGTCGATGACGACATCGTCGGGCGGCGGCGTGAAACCGGGCTTGATGGAATGGCTGGCGGACATGGGCGGGCATTGTGCCACGAGTGTCGCCGCGTGCTTTCGCGTTGCGGCCACGCCCTGCCGTCAACTCATGCCCATTTCCGTCAATGCCAGATCGTGGCAGCGATCGACGATGTCGTGAGCCGCTTCGTCGACCTTTTCGTAATCGTCCGCGCGCCACCGATCGAGGGGCATCCTGCGATCGAAGGTCCCGGAGCAATCGATGGTCTTGAGCGGTCGAGTCCGATCCTCCGCGGCCGTCGATTCGGCTACATGCACGTCGATGTCGTAGTCCAGTCGATAGTCGCTGCTGGTGAGAAAGGATTCGTAGCCCAGTTCCCATTTGGCGGCATTCACACTGATGGTGATCTCGGGGCCGTCGGATGAAGACACATCACGCTCGAAGTGTTGTGCCAGCCGATGGGCCAGGGCTCGATCGATCCCGTTGCCCGCCCGGATCAGCTCGGCCTCGGGCAGGGTCCGCGCCATCTGCGTGCCCAGTTCGGATGCGATGGTCTGGTCGGCCTGCATGCCCTGCATCGTGGTCGCGCCGCCCATGTTGGCGGCTGCTGTCGCTGTCATGCTGGCGATGACCGTGTTGGCCACGGCGCGCCCCTTGGTGCGTTCGGCGAGTGCGACCGGCTGTTCAACCGGTCGTACGGTAACGGGCTGGGCAAGCAAGGCCGAGCGGACCTCGTCGGTGGAGGCCTGTTGTTGCTCCGGGGTGGTGACGCAGGCGGCCAGGGACACTGCGGCCAGAGAAATGGGCAAGACCTTCCGTATGTTCATGCTTATCCTCGTCCAGGTTGAGAAAAGGTGTTGGTGTGGCAAAGCTCGCACCGAGCGTGCCCGTGCGAGCCCCTTGC
>CAYUAO010000202.1:0-2827 GCA_964442775.1 uncultured Halothiobacillus sp.
TGGTGCGCCGAGCACTACGCCGACCACGCGGAGGAGTACCTCGCCAGCGAGATGCTCGGCTCGGATGCCACGGTCAGCTACGTCCAGTACCTGCCGATCGGCACCGTGCTGGGCATCCTGCCGTGGAACGCGCCGTTCTGGCTCGCCTTCCGCTTTGCCGCGCCGGCGCTGATGGCCGGCAACACCTGCGTGATGAAGCACGATGCCCACGTGCCGGCTTGCGCGGCGGGCATCGCCGAGTCCTTCGAGAAGGCCGGCTTCCCGCAGGGCGTGTTCCAGAACCTGCCGCTGGAGACTGACGATATCCAGGGCGCGATCGAGACCGAGTGCGTGCGCGCCGTCTCGTTTACCGGCTCGGACCGTGCCGGCGCGATCGTCGCGGCCACCGCCGCCCGGCAGATCAAGCCCGCCGTGCTGGAACTGGGCGGCTCCGACCCGGTCATCGTGCTGGCGGACGCCGATCTCGAGGCCGCCGCCGACACCGTGGTGCTCTCGCGGATCATCAACGCCGGGCAGTCCTGCATCGCGGCCAAGCGCATCATCATCGAGGAGAGTGTCTACGAGCGCTTCCTCGACATGATGAAGGTGCGTCTCGAGAAACTGAAGATGGGCGACCCGCGCGAGGAGAGCACCGACGTCGGGCCGATCGCCCGCGCGGATCTGCGCGACGGGCTGCATCGCCAGGTGCAGGCCTCCGTCGAGGCCGGTGCACGTTGCCTGATGGGCGGCGAGATGCCCGAGGGCGATGGCTTCTTCTACCCGGTCACGCTGCTGGCCGACGTCGACGACTCCATGGTCGCCTTCTGCGAGGAAACCTTCGGCCCGATCGCTGTGGCCATGTCCGCACGCGATGCCGACCACGCCCTCGAGATCGCCAACGGCACCCAGTACGGCCTGGGTGCGGCCGTCTGGACGGCCGACACCGCTCGCGCCATCAACATGGCCCGCGACATCGAGGCCGGCCAGGTGTCGATCAACGGCATCGTCAAGACCGACCCCCGCCTGCCCAGCGGCGGCGTCAAACGCTCCGGCTACGGCCGAGAACTGGGGCCGCATGGCATCAAGATGTTCGTCAATGCCCAGCAGGTCTGGGTGGGGCCGAAACAGGGCTAGCGCGAGCCCTGGTTATCGAGCAGTCGGGGTGTGGCCTGCGCGCCAGGGTGCGCATGAGCCTTTTGCCTCGATAAAGAGCCCGCTCGCCGACAGTGAGCGGGCTCTTGTTTTGGAATGAAGGAAAGGGATTGCCATTAGGGTGGCGGTGATATCACCGAATTATTAGTTGATATTACTTTGATATTTCGTTGACCCGGCTCATCGGGCGGGCCAAACTATTACCCAAGTATCAAAATGTCACAAGTTGATAGTTGGCCATGAAAAAGCCCCTCTCTCCTCCCGATGTCTCGTTGGTCCTGGGTCGTCTATCGGCAAACGAGATCATCCACGCCATGCAATCGCAGGAAGGCCCCTTGGTGGGGGGGCGGTACCTCCACTGGGATGAGCTGCGTCATCGTGAGCCTCCAGAGGGAGTGGATCAGGAGACATGGTGGGCGGTTGTGCGCACGGCCCGCCAGGGGCAGTTGAGATCACTTCCGTTGATGGATGCGAACGGCGCGCCCCTTCAGTTCTCCGTGCCCGAACCCGTGTTGCGTCACCTGAGTCCGATCGACAAGGGCGCCGCGGGTGAGATTCTGTTCCCGGAGCAGGTGGTCAACAGCAGTGACCGGGACCGCTACATCGTCAATTCCCTGATCGAGGAGGCCATCACATCCAGCCAGCTGGAGGGGGCTTGCACGACTCGAGTGGTTGCCGAGGAGATGTTGCGTGAGGGCCGCGATCCGACGGGTCGGGATGAGCTCATGATCTTCAACAACTACCGCGCGATGGAGTGGGTCAGGGAGCACAAGGAGGCTTCCCTCACCCCCGATTTGCTGCTCGAACTTCACCGGCTCGTGACCGAGGGCACGCTGGAAAACCCCGAAGACGCGGGGCGTTTGAGAGAGCGGGACGATGTTCGCGTCGTCGATCACCGGGACCAGACCATCCTGCATCAGCCCCCACCGGCCTCCGATCTTCCCGAGCGACTCGAACGGCTCTGTGCATTTGCCAACGGCACGGAAGCGGACGAGCCATTCGTCCCCCCGGTGCTCCGTGCGATCCTGCTGCATTTCATGGTCGGTTATGACCACCCGTTCGTGGATGGCAATGGTCGAACGGCCAGGGCCCTGTTCTACTGGAGCATGGCGCGACAGCGCTACTGGCTCATGGAGTACCTTTCGATATCTCACGTCATCAAGCGGGCCCCGTCGCAATACGCGCGGGCATTTCTGTACTGCGAGACGGACCGCAACGACACGACCTATTTCATCCTGCATCAGCTCCGGGTCATCCGGGAGGCGATCGAGTCACTCCACGACTACCTGGCCAGGAAGAGCAGCGAGCAGAAGGACACGGAGCAGCTCCTGCGTCGCTCGCGGGCCTTCCGGGGGCAGTTGAATCACCGCCAGCTCGCCTTGCTCTCGCATGCCCTCAAGCACCCGGGATACGACTACCTGATCGAGGGTCACCAGCGATCTCACGACGTGTCCTACGCGACAGCGCGATCCGACCTGCTCAAGCTGGCCGAGGCCGGGTTGCTGGAGAAGACCAAGCGCGGACGCGCTTGGGTGTTTATTGTTCCGGAAGACCTCCCTCAGCGTATTGAGGCGTCGGCTTAGCAGATGTTTCGTAAGCGTCCGACCAGCACCGCATTCCCTCGGCACTAATCCTTCCGCAGGGTTCTACCCCGTTTTCGCGGACGGTTGGGTTAAGGGTAATGCGTTGTCGTTTG
>CAYUAO010000203.1:0-2796 GCA_964442775.1 uncultured Halothiobacillus sp.
CGGACCAGCTGCAGGCTGCGGTCGACGTGCTCGGTGGCCTCCGGGTGGAAGGTGATCGAGGTGGCGCCGGCCTTGGCGAAGTCCGGGATGATGCGGTCGACCGGCTTGACCATCAGGTGGACGTCGATCGGCGCGGTCACGCCGTGCTTGCGCAGCGCGTCGCAGACCAGCGGGCCGATGGTCAGGTTGGGCACGTAGTGGTTGTCCATCACGTCGAAGTGCACCCAGTCGGCGCCGGACTTCAGGACGTTGTCCACTTCCTCGCCCAGGCGGGCGAAGTCGGCCGACAGGATACTCGGGGCAATGATGTAGTCGCTCATCTCGCGGTCCTCGGATAACGGGAAAGATTCGGGAATCGGGTCACGCAGCGCCCGTCCCGATCGCCGGAGCCGGCGTTCGGTCGGACGGGCGCACGCGCGGGAACTGGCGGTCAATGTACCGGATTCGGCGTGATTTTTTAAGAACGGCGACGTGGTGCGGTGCCCGACGCCTCGCGCCATCTTCCCCGGCATGGCAGCGACGGGTCGCCAAATCGGCTAGACTTCCCCGACATTTTCCAGCCTGATCAAGATCCGATATCACTATGTTCCAGACCGAACTGCTGTTGCGCGAATTCGTCACCCACGACGTCCAGCGCTACATCCTCGCCAAGCCCGAGGGCTTCTCCTTCACGCCCGGCCAGGCGATCGAGATGGCCATCGACGAGCCGAAATGGCGCGACGAGGCCCGGCCGTTCACCCTGACCAACCGGGTCGACGACCGGGTGCTCGAGCTGATGGTCAAGAGCTACGGCGATCACGACGGCATGACCCAGACGCTGGGCCGGTCGCAGCCGGGGCAGAAGCTGCTGCTCTCCGAGCCGTTCGACAGCTTCACCTACGAGGGGCCGGGCTGGTTCATCGCCGGCGGCGCCGGGATCACGCCCTTCCTCGCGATCATCCGCGATCTCGCCGACCGCGGCCAGCTCGAGGGGCAGAAGCTGATCTATTCCAACAAGACCCCCGACGACATCATCCAGCAGCGCGAACTCGAGGCCGCTTTCGGCGAGAATGCCCTCTTCGTCTGCACCCGCGAGAACTCGCCACTGTGCACCCACAGCGGCCACGTCGACGACGACTTCCTGCGCGAGCACGTCCGCGATCTCTCCGAGGAATTCTACGTCTGCGGCCCGCCCGCCTTCACCGACCAGGTCAAGAAGACCCTCGGCGACATGGGCGGCAACACCCAGAGCATGGAATTCGGCTGAGCCGACTCGACATCCTGACCGACGAAAGCCGCGCCACGGAGCGATACCGGGCGCGGCTTTTTCATACCCGTACGCAGAGAAACACGCCGTAGGAGCGCCTTCAGGCGCGAAATGCCCGGATGGCTCGGCGTTTGGTTTCGCGGCTAAAGCCGCTCCTACGCGAGGGCGGACGATTCGATTTCAACAAAGGTCGACATCGAACCACTCGGTGACGCGCACCCGGGCCAGATGGATGCGGTAGACAGTTTCGCGGGTGATGGTGCGCCCCTCGCGGCGGACCCGGAAACTCAGCCGCCGGCAACATGGTTGGCGCGCGAGCACGCCCATCAGCGGGGTATCGCCCAGGCCGGTGATCGCACGGCGCAGTCGCGGGGAAATGGGGCCGTTCACACCGGCCACCTCGGTCAATGCCTCGACGCGAACCTCACCGCTCTCCAGGCGCACACGTCGTTGCCAGACGCGGGTATCCCGGGGCACGGGCCAATGGTTGGCCCGCTGGTCGCGCCACCCTTCGGCGAGGCGCTTGACCACCACCGGCCTGCCGGTGTGTCGATGCATGGCGCGGGTGAACGATCCGGCGGTGCATGCCAACCGTCGGGTTCCCTCCGACAGGCCGAACAGTGCCGCGCCTCCTTCCGGGCCATGGTCCGACTGGAAGCAGCCCAACGCGAACGGCCGACCGTCACTCATAATGCCTCGGGAAACTCTGCACGATTCGATGACGCCTCTGCGAGACCTCCAAGGGCCCACCAGATGCAAGGCGCAGTCCGCAGTGAAGGGCCGTCGCCCTTTACAAGAGCTGCAACGCCGCAGATGGGCCCTTGGAGGCTCGCCCGGACGGGGCTCGCGGGTTTGTCCGCACGCAGCAAAGCCGTCCCTCGACGGGCAATGAGCCCGCCTTCGGTCCGGCGCCTTGATTGCGGACAAACCCGCGAGCCAGAGGTGCCATCGAGTCGTACAGAGTTTCTCTTGGGGGCGAACACCGTGGCCTCGCCCTCGCCGCGCGGGTCGCTGGCGGCCTCGAGGCGGTTCTCGCTGCGCCACCAGCCGACCGCCTGCATGTTGCCGAAGCTCTCCTCTTCCTCGACGCGATGCCCCATCAGCTCGAGTTCGGCGCGCTGGTCGTCATCGAGCAGATCGGGCTCGATCTCGATGCGATCCGGCAGGTACTGGTGATGGATGCGCGACGCGGCGACCCACTCGTCGACCGGCTCGCCGCGGGTGGCCGCCAGCACGCCGCCGAGCACCATGGTGATGATGCGCGAGCCACCAGGCGTGCCGAGCACGCCGACGAGATCGTCGCTGCGCACGAAGGTGGGCGACATCGAGGACAGCGGTCGCTTGCCCGGGGCAATCGCATTGGCCTCGGCACCGACCAGCCCGTAGACGTTGGGTTCACCGGGCTTCTGCGAGAAGTCGTCCATCTCGTCGTTCAGGAGCACGCCGGTGCCCGGCACGGTCACGCCGGCGCCGAACGGGTAGTTGATCGAGAGGGTCGCGGCGACGTAGTTGCCATCCGCATCCATCACCGAGAAATGCGTGGTGTGCGG
>CAYUAO010000204.1:0-2770 GCA_964442775.1 uncultured Halothiobacillus sp.
GCGCCGGGAAAAGCGAACAAACCCGCGAGCCAGAGATGCCATCGATTCGTGCAGACCTTCCGTTGTGGGATCGCCAGGATCAGGCGGACGCCAGCAGCCCGGCGATGCGCCGCTGATCGTCGTGGGTCAGCCAGACCGAGTCGGGCGCGGCCATCAGGGCCTTCGCCGGTACGGTGCCGTCTTCCAGCAACTCCCCCGCAGGGCGACCGTAGTAGCGCGAGAGCAGGTCGAGGTTGCCGTAGATCCACTCGTCCGCCGCCTCGGGAAACGCGGTGGCGGTGACGCTGCCGACGTGCGCGAGGTTGATCGCGCCGCCGTGGAGCTCGCCGTTGCGCCAATAGGCGTCATCACGACCCTCCGGGCGCTCCGAGCCCAGTACCAGCATGTGCGGGTAGGCCCGCTTGGCCGGGTGCGGATGGCTTTGCGGCGCGGGGTAGGGAATGACGTCCAGCAGGCGGTAGGGCTGGCCTTCCTTGAGGAACGAGCCGTTGAAGGAAAAGATCGAGACGTGCACCGGCCGACCGATCCACGCCCTCAGGCGCTCGACCAGGCGGGCGTAGCGCGGCCCCGGCCACAGGTCGCCGCTGATCGCCGGTTCCTGGCCGGACGACACGGTTGCCGGCGGAGCGGTGATCCCCTCGGCGCCAGTCACGCCGCAGGGGGCATTCCCGGTCGTCGTCTTGCGGCGCGGCCGGATGGGCTTTCCCCAGATCGGATGTTCGGCGTCGCTCATGATCTCTCCCGCGCCCATAAGCGCAATCGATGCTGTATCGAAACGATTGCAGATTTCCCGCGTCGTATCAACCGCTTCCGCGGCGGCCCGGCATGGATCGTGAGTGATGCCGACCCCCTGCGCGCAGAGCGGCATGGCATTCATGCAGAGTTTCTCTAGGTGTGGTGTCGTGCTGCTGGACAGTTAATACTGTGCATAGATACAGTATTCGCATGAGCGCCCATGCCGAGCTGTCCGCCCGTTCCAATTTCAGCTTCCTTGCTGCCACGCCTGACCCCGAGCGGCTGGTGGCGGTGGCGGCCGCGCGCGGCTACGCGGCCATCGCCATCTGCGACGAGTGTTCGCTGGCCGGGGTGGTGCGGGCGCAGCAGGGCTGGCTGGCGCTGCCGTCAGACAAGCGGCCGCGGCTGATCCTCGGCACGCGGCTGCGGCTGGTCGAGGGTGACGATCTGGTGCTGCTGGCCGCGACCCGGGTCGGTTACGCGGCGATCAGCCGGTTGATCACCCGCGGGCGGCGGGCGGCGGCCAAGGGCGAGTACCGGCTCGAGCGGGCGGACGTGCTGGAGGGACTGATAATGGGCATGGGCGCCGGGGTACGGGTGATCTGGCAGGTGCCGGCCGGCGAGGCCCTTGCGCCGGAGTGGTTGCTTGCCGGGGGCATTCGCCCCTGGCTGGGCGTGGTCGCCTGGCTCGACGGGCTGGATGGAGCACGGGCGAAGCGGGCGCGAGAGCTGGCGGCGGTCCACGGCCTGCCCGTCACCGCGCTGGGCGACACGCTGATGGCCGAACGCGAGGAAAAGCCGCTGCTCGACGTGGTCACGGCCCTGCGCCATCGCGTCACCGTGATGGAGGCGGCCGACCGGCTGCCGTCGAACGCCGAGCGCCACCTGCGCCCGCTCGAGGCGCTCGCCGGGCTCTTCCCGGCCGAATGGCGCGCCGAGGCATTGCGAGTCGCGGACTCCTGCTGTTTCTCGCTCGACGAGCTGTCCTACGAGTACCCGCTCGACGACATCCCGGAAGGGATGACCGGCGCCGAGCAGCTGCGCCGCCTGACCTTCGAGGGGGCGGGTACGCGCTGGCCCGAGGGCGTCCCCGAACGCGTGGTCGCGCAGATCGAGCGCGAGCTCGGCATCATCGAGGAGATGGCCTTCGAGCCGTACTTTCTCACCGTGCACGACATCGTGCGCTTTGCCCGCTCGCGCGGGATTCTCTGCCAGGGCCGCGGCTCGGCGGCCAATTCGGCCGTGTGCTTCGCGCTCGGCATCACGGCGGTCAACCCGGCCGAGTCCTCGATGCTGTTCGAGCGCTTCATCTCGAAGGAGCGCGCCGAGCCGCCCGACATCGACGTCGACTTCGAGCACCAGCGCCGCGAGGAGGTGATGCAGTACATCTACCGGCGTTACGGGCGCGACCGCGCCGCGCTGGCGGCCACCGTGATCCGCTACCGGCGCAAGTCCGCGCTGCGCGACGCCGCCCGGGCGCTGGGCGTGGGCGAGGACGTCACCGAGCGCGTCAACGAGCAGCTGGCCTGGTGGGACCGCGAGGTCAGCGACGAGAAGCTCGCTGCGGCCGGCGTCGACGGCAACCTGCGCCAGATCCGCTGGTGGCTGGCCATCGCCCGGCAGTTGACCGGCATGCCGCGGCACCTCTCGCAGCACGTCGGTGGGTTCGTCATCGCCCGTGGTCAGCTGGCCGACCTCGTGCCGGTGGAGAACGCCTCGATGGCCGATCGCACGGTCATCCAGTGGGACAAGGACGATCTGGACGCCGTCGGCCTGATGAAGATCGACGTGCTGGCGCTGGGCATGCTCTCGGCGGTGCGCCGGGCACTAGAACTGGTCAACCGCCACCGCGGCCGCGAACTGGCGCTGTGGTCGATCCCCCGCGAGGACCCGGCCACCTTCGAGATGATCAGCCGGGCCGACACCGTCGGCGTGTTCCAGATCGAGTCGCGCGCGCAGATGAGCATGCTGCCGCGCCTGAAGCCCGAGACCTTCTACGATCTCGTGATCGAGATCTCGATCGTGCGCCCGGGGC
>CAYUAO010000205.1:0-1948 GCA_964442775.1 uncultured Halothiobacillus sp.
ACCATGTCAAGGTGGTGCTCTAACCAACTGAGCTACGCGCCTGTCGTTCAGTGGGGGCGGATTCTACCGCCTCGTCGCGGGCTGTCAACTCCCAATTTCTGCCAATGCCGGGCGCGGCTCACAGTGAGACGCGCCGTGCCTGTATTTCCCTCAGTCGTGCCGGACCGATGCCGTCGATGTCCTTCAACTCCTCGAAGGTCGACAGTGGTCGCAATTCGATCAGGGCACGGGCCCGTTCCGGGCCGATGTGGGGCAGGGATTGGAGTGCTTCGAGTGATGCCGTGTTGAGATTGATGACGTTGCTGGTGGCTGGCTCGGTCGATTCGCGGGCTGTCGGTGCTTCCGGTGACGGTGTCGCCCTGGTGGACGCTGCCGCCGGCTGGCCGGCCGGTGCGAGCTGCAGCCCGGCGAAGTCGGCGAAGACCTCCAGCATCCGCTCCTGAAGCACGGTCCTCGGCCCCCGGGCGACGGCGGCCTCGTCCGCCGTGAGCAGCAGTTCAACGATGTCCGATACGGCCAGGCGTTTCGACAGGATATCCGCGACCCGGGCGAGCACGGCGAGATGCCAGTCGCCCTCCGGGGCGCGTCGCTCCATGTAGGACAGCATCGGCACCGTGCGCTCCAGCCCGTCCGCGTCGACGGCTTCTGCGGTCACCGGTTCGCCCCGTCCCCAGCAGGCGAAGATCAGGCGGGTCGCGGCCCGCAGTTCGGCATCGCTCATCTGGCCGAGGGCGGCGAGGAGTTCGCCGTCGAATTCCCGCTGGAGACGCTCGACCCGCCCGTTGCGCAGGCGGCGTCGCAGGTTCTGCATGGCGGGCGGAGTCGCCTGGATCAGCCAGATCAGGCCGCGGGCGATCCCGGCGATGACCTGAACGAACAATCGCAGCGCCGAGACCGCCATTCGCGCCAGCATCCCCACGGCGGAGAAGGCAAGGTAGATCGACTGGAGCACCACGGCGTTGCGGCCGCGGAACTGGACGCCGGCGATCTTGGCCGAGGAGCGGTTGGGCTTGATCCAGTTGAACGTCCCGATGCCGGTGCGGGAGGAGACGGTCACGCCCGTCTTCGACAGGTTGAGCTTGGTCGGCCCGCGCCCGTAGCGCCCGCGCAGGATGAAGCGTCCGTTCTGGAAGGCGACCTGCGTATCCCTGACCGGCGTGGTCGAGACGCGGATGCCGTGGGCGGTGTTGCCGGTGAAGTTGACCCCGGCCGCCTTGGCCTGCGCGCGCAGGGCGACGCCGCCCGTCCGGCTGGCCCGCAGGAACCGGCCCCGGTGCTCGATGCGGGTCTGCCGTCCGTACTCGTCCTTCTTGCCGATATTGAGAAAGCTCACGGGCGTTGGCGCGGCTCCCTGGGTCTCGTCATTCTTGATCCGGCGTGGGCATCGAATGATCAGTCCAGCGTCGGCTCTTGCAGCGATCCGCTCTTCTGGAAGCGCACCGGTTCGGGGCGCGTGTCCTGGACCACGACGGTGCCGGCGAGCTTGTCGTGCCAGCCCTGCTTTCTTCTGTCGATGCCCACCCAGATGAGGCCCATACCCAGCGGGATGATGGAGACGAAGTAGCCGAGATAGCGGCCGATGAACTGGCCGGTCGTGGGCTTTTCCCCGGTTTTCGCGTCGACGATCCGGGCGTTGATCGCCATTTTCCCGGGCGTGGCCTGAATGACGTGCCAGAACACGATGACGATCACGGCGGGCAGGACATAGTTGATCAGGATGTCGGCCGGTCCCGCGACGAGGCCGGTCTGGAATGGATCGAAATACGCCCAGCCGTAGATCCCGATGAGCAAGGGAAACGTCACCATCATCAGTAGTACGGTGTCCACCAACGCGGCGACGACGCGGATCCAGAATCCGGCGTATTCGAGATGTTGTTCGTGCATGCGATCACGTTCCTTGTGCTGATTGACGGAAATTCGGAGACCGTGAACCACACGCCGCGCCGTG
>CAYUAO010000205.1:1958-2729 GCA_964442775.1 uncultured Halothiobacillus sp.
GAGGGACTGCCCCCGACCCAGTTTGCGCCCCAAGCCGTGCGCGAAACCGGGTCCTGGGCTGCTCTCCAGGTGCCATCATAGGCGAGTATTCCCCAGACGCCCCGAATCCTGGTCCGCGATGGGTGTAATCAACTCGGCCCCTTCGCTGTCGGCCCGGTTGACCACCGGGCTCACCCGGTAGGCCGCGAAGTGCTCGATCGGCTCGTGATGCACGCACTCGCGGATCTCGTCGGGGTTGTCGACCGCCGGGTCCAGCCATGTCTCGATGCTGTCACGAGTCAGCACCAGCGGCATGCGGTCGTGGATGGTCTTCGCCATGCCGCGCGCCGGTTCGGTGATGATGGCCATGGTCTGGCTGTCGTCGCTGCCCTTGGCCAGCAGCCCGGCAAAGGCGAGCGGCGTGTCGTCGCGGCGGTGGAAGTACCAGGGCAGCTTCTTGCCGTGGCTTTCCGTCCACTCGAACCAGCCGTCGGCCGGCACCAGGCAGCGATGGTGACGAAAGCTGCCCAGGAAGTAGCGGCTGCTCCGCAGGCTCTCGGCCCGGGCGTTGATCGGTGTGGGCGCTTTTTCACCCGCCCAGTGCGGGTGGAACCCCCACTGCGCATGGACGGCCACCGGCTTGCCACTGTCCGGATCGGGTGTGATCACCGGTACGGGCCGACCGGGCGCGACGTTGTAGGCCGGGTCCCAGTCCAGATCGAAGGGCAGCCCGAGCGTCTGGGCCACCTTTATCGGCGCGGTGTGCAGGGCGTAACGGCCGCACATGGGTCA
>CAYUAO010000206.1:0-2645 GCA_964442775.1 uncultured Halothiobacillus sp.
ATCTGCGGCGTCGCGGGGTTCGTCCGTGAACCCCGCCCTTCGGGCCGGCTCGCGCTGGCCGGATCGGCGTCGTGCCGATCCGGTTCAGCCCTTGTAAAGGGCGACGGCCCTTCACGGCGGACTGCGCCTTGCATCTGGGCCCTTGGAGGTCCCGCTTCAGACGTCATCGATTCGTGCAGACCTTCCCTAGGAGGGAGAGAAAATGAACAGGAACGACAAGTCGAACGGGGTGCAGGAAGCGTTGCCACTGCCCTACCGCGTGACAGGGAACGAGCCACCCCTACTGCCGGCTCGCATGGTCAACGAATACGAGTATTGTCCGCGCCTCGCCTACCTGGAATGGGTTCAGGGCGAGTGGGCCGGCAATGCCGACACCACGGAGGGCAGCCGGCATCATCGTCGGGTCGACGAGCGCAAGGGCAGGCTGCCCGCCAGCGAGGAACTGGGCGACGACGAGCGGTTGCACGCGCGCTCGGTCACCCTGTCGTCCGAACGGCTGGGGCTGATCGCCCGGCTCGACCTGATCGAGATCGAGGACGGCTGCGTGATTCCGGTCGACTACAAGCGCGGCAAGCGGCCACACGTCCCCAAGGGCGCCTATGAGCCCGAGCGAGTGCAACTGTGCGTGCAGGGCCTGATCCTCGAGGACAACGGCTATCGCTGCGAGGAGGGGGTGCTGTATTTCGTCGGCAGTCGCGAGCGGGTGCCGGTGGTCTTTGACGACGAGTTGCGCGAGGCTACCGCCCGCGCCGTCGACGGCCTGCGGCTGGTCGCCGCCGGTGGGCAGATGCCGCCACCACTGGAAGACAGCCCCAAGTGCCCGCGATGCTCGCTTGTCGGCATCTGCCTGCCCGACGAAGTCCAGTTCCTGCGCCACGGCGAGCAGTCGCCCCGGCCGCTGGCCGTGCGCCGCTCCGAGGCGCTGCCGCTGCACGTCCAGGCAAACCGCGCCAAGATCCGCAAGCGCGGCGAGAACCTGATCGTCGAATCCGGCGAGGACGACGATCACCCCGAGACCCGCAGCGTGCGCCTCGTCGATGTTTCCCAGGTGGTCCTGATGGGCAACGTCTACGTCACCACGCCCACGCTGCACGAACTCATGCGCCGCGAAATCCCGATCTCCTGGTACTCCTGGGGTGGCTGGTTTCTCGGCCATACCCAGGGCATGGGCCACAAGAACGTCGAAGTGCGCACCGCGCAGTATCGCGCCAGCTTCGATCCGGCCTTCTGCCTGCGGCTGGCCAAGGCGCTGGTGCGCGCCAAGATCCAGAACACCCGCACCTTCCTGCGTCGCAACTGGCGTGCGGACGACTCGCCCGACGAAATCCTGCAACTGCTCAAGGAAGACCGTGATCGGGTCGCCCGCGCCGGGAGCCTCGAAACCCTGCTCGGCATCGAGGGCACGGCCGCCCGGCGCTACTTCTCGGGTTTCGACGCACTGATCCGCAAGAACGAGGATGACGAAGACTTTCGCTTCGATTTCGAGAAGCGCAGTCGCCGACCGCCCACCGACCCGGTCAACGCCTTGCTCTCCTTTGCCTACGCCGTGCTCACCCGGGCCTGGACCGTCACCCTGGCCACCGTCGGACTGGACGCCTATCGGGGGTTTTATCACCAGCCCCGCTACGGTCGGCCCGCCCTGGCCCTCGACCTGATGGAATCCTTTCGCCCGCTGATCGCCGATTCCAGCGTCATCCAGGCACTGAACAACGGCGAAGTGCGCCCGGGCGACTTCATCGAGGTCGCCGGCAGCGTGGCGTTGAAACCCGCCGGGCGCAAGCGCTTTCTCGGCGTGATCGAACGCCGCCTGAGCCAGGAAGTGACCCATCCGCTGTTCGGCTACCGGGTCGAGTACCGACGACTCATGGAGCTCCAGGCACGCCTGCTCGGCCGGCACCTGCTCGGCGAGATCGACCACTACCCCGACTTCACCACCCGTTGAACGCCCGGAGCGGACCCATGGACGAACACCTCTACATCGTCACCTACGACATCGCCGACCAGAAGCGCTGGCGGCGCGTCTTCCGCCTGATGAACGGCTATGGAGAATGGTTGCAGCTATCGGTCTTCCAGTGCCGGCTCAGCCGACAGCGACACGCCGAACTGATTGCCCTGCTCGACGGCATCATTCACCATCACGAAGACCACGTGGTTCTCATGGATCTCGGTCATGCCGACCGCGTAGAGCCACGCGTCATCAGCCTCGGCAAGGACTTCGAGGCAATCAGTCGGGAAGCCGTCATCATTTGAAGACGATCGCTCTTCCGCACAAGGCAAATGGTGCCGACTCGCCGCGAGCACTGCAGTGCTGCCCGTACCCCCGGGGAGCGCTCGCGAAGGCCAGGATCTTTAACAGTCAGCATGTTACGCTTGCATCGCCACGGCGCTGCGCATCAGGCAAGCGTCAGGCGGTCATCGAGTACGGGACCACTCGCAAAAGGGTCCCCAGACCGCGCCACGGTTGGCTCGAGACGAGCACCGTTTTCCTCGGCATTTCGCCGAGGCCTCATTGAAGCAAGGTGAGCAGCGCCTGGCAGTGCTGCTTCGGGTCGGTGTTTTCCTCGGCATTTCGCCGAGGCCTCATTGAAGCAGACGCCTCTCTCCATTGCGAGCGTCGATTGTCAGTTGTTTTCCTCGGCATTTCG
>CAYUAO010000207.1:0-2630 GCA_964442775.1 uncultured Halothiobacillus sp.
GCAACTCCGCGGTCCGTCGGGAGTGGCGAGTTGGACTCGCCTTTGCGCGGAGTGCGACTCCGCGATCCCTTGGGGGTGGTGCGGGCATAGCCCACGACAATTTATGCAAATTGTAAAAAGGATTGACAAAATGCATGGTTAGCGGCAGTTTGCCGAGATGATTCCCCGTTCAGCAGAACCGTTGGTGCGCGAGTTGCTCGCCGGTTTTCCGATCGTCACGGTGACCGGGCCGCGCCAGTCCGGCAAGACGACGCTGGCGCGCGCCGTCATGGGTGACCGTCCCTATCAGTCTCTCGAGGATCCGGATGTCCGGGCATTCGCCACGGACGATCCGCGAGGTTTCTTGTCGCGCTTCCCGGATGGGGCGGTGCTCGATGAGGTTCAACGGGTGCCCGAGTTGTTCTCCTACCTGCAGACGGCTGTGGACGAGGACGGTCGCATGGGGAGGTTTCTGCTCACCGGTTCGCAGCAGTTCGGTTTGTTGTCGGGCATCTCGCAGTCGCTGGCCGGTCGGGCGGCCTTTGTGGAATTGCTGCCCTTGACCAACGGAGAGCTCGATTCGGTCGGCGAGCGGCCAACGGACCTGGATTCGATGCTGTTCACCGGGGGGTATCCTGCCATCTACGATCGGCCGGTGTCCCCGCGGCACTGGTTCCCGGCCTACGTGACGGCATATGTGGAACGCGACGTACGCCAACTGCTGCAGGTGCAGGACCTGGACGCGTTCCAGCGGTTCATTCGCTTGTGTGCCGGGCGGAGCGGGCAGTTGTTGAACCTGTCTTCGCTGGCCACGGATTGCGGGATCACTCACAACACGGCGAAGGCGTGGATCTCCGTGCTCGAGGCGAGCTACGTGGTGTTCCTGCTCCGGCCTCATCACAGGAATTTCAACAAGCGCCTGATCAAGTCGCCGAAACTGTATTTTCACGATACCGGGCTGCTTTGCTGGCTGCTGGGGTTGCAAACGCCGGAGCAGCTTGCGGTACATCCATTGCGGGGCGCGGTGTTCGAGACGTTCGTGATAAGCGAGCTGCGCAAGCGATTCCTCAACAGTGGCGAGTCACCACCGATCCACTTCTGGCGCGACAGCAATGGCAACGAGGTGGATCTGCTTATCGAAAGGGCCGGTGGATTGATTCCGGTCGAGATCAAGTCTGGGCAGACGCTCAACCGGGACTTCTTCACCGGACTGGAACGTTGGTCCCGGCTTGCCGGAGGGTTGGCGCGAGACGCCGTGCTCGTCTTCGGTGGGAACGGCGGGCAGAATCGCAAGGGTGTGCGTGTTCTCGGATGGGAGCAGCTCGACGAGGTGATCCCGGACCTGCCCCGTTGATGCAGGGTGTCACGCCCCCGGGGGAGTGGCGAGTTGCACTCGCCGTGGCGCGGAGTACAACTCCGCGATCCCTCAGGAGGGGCGAGTTTCACTCGCCGTGGCGCGGAGTACAACTCCGCGGTCCCCGGGAGCGGCGAGTTGCACTCGCCGTGGCGCGGAGTGCAACTCCGCGGTCCCCCGGGAGCGGCGATTTGCACTCGCCGTGGTGCGGAGTGCAACTCCGCGGTCCTCCGGTAGCGGCGAGTTGCACTCGCCTTGGCGCGGAGTACAACTCCGCTGTCCTCGGGAGCGGCGAGTTTCTCTCGCCGTGGCGCGGAGTACAACTCCGCGATCCCCCGGGAGCGGCGAGTTGCACTCGCCCTGGTGCGGAGTGCAACTCCGCGGTCCCCGGGGAGAGGCAGGGTCTCCCCGACGATTTCGATGAGGTGATTCCTGGTCTCGGGACGGGGCAATGATTCGGCCAGATCAACGAGAGGTGGCAGGGACGTGACGGGAAGGGCATTGGTGGCCGGTGGGGCCGGTTTCGTCGGATCGAATCTGGTCACCCGATTGGTCGCGCTTGGCTGGCGGGTGACGTGTCTCGACGACATGAGCACGGGCAGTGCGTCGCGGCTTGCTTCGGTGATGGAGCATCCGCGGTTCTCGTTGATCGAGGGTGACGTGCGCTCGCCGCCTCCGCTGGAACCGGCGGATTGGGTGTTCAATCTTGCCTGTCCGGCCAGCCCGCTGCATTACCAGCGCGACCCGGTGGGAACCCTGATGACCTCGGTCGAGGGGACTCGACAGCTGCTCGAACGGGCGGATGCCTGGGGTGCCAGGCTCCTGCAGGCGTCCACCTCGGAGATTTACGGCTCGCCCCTGGTCCACCCGCAGCCGGAGTCGGACTGGGGGCACGTCAATCCGCTGGGCCCGCGGGCGTGCTACGACGAGGGAAAGCGCTGTGCGGAGACGCTTTGCATGGATTTTCGTCGCACCCGCGGCACGTCGGTCCGTATCGCCCGCATCTTCAATACCTACGGTCCCGGCATGGGTAGCGGAGACGGCCGGGTGATCCCGACGCTCCTCGAGCAGGCCCGTTTGGCAGAACCGCTTACGCTTTTCGGCGACGGGTCGCAGACGCGGAGCTTCTGTTACGTTGACGACCTGGTCGAGGGGCTCGTCGCGCTGATGGCGCACGATGACGATGGGATCGGGCCGATCAACCTGGGCAATCCGGAAGAGATCAGCATGCTCGAGCTGGCCGACCGGGTCCGCCGGCTGGTCGTAAGTCGGTCGCCCATCGTGCATCGCCCCTTGC
>CAYUAO010000208.1:0-2601 GCA_964442775.1 uncultured Halothiobacillus sp.
GTGCAGCAACAGGTTGGTGCGCGCCAGGTGCTTGAGAAAGCGGATCCCGAGGCCCGCGCCCTCGGCCGCGCCCTCGATCAGCCCCGGAATGTCGGCGACCACGAAGCTGCGATGCGGCTCCGGGGCGACCACGCCCAGGTTGGGATAGAGCGTGGTGAACGGGTAGTTGGCGACCTTGGGCCGGGCATGCGAGATCGCCCGGATCAGCGTCGACTTGCCGGCATTCGGCTGGCCGAGCAGGCCAACGTCGGCAAGCACCCGCAGTTCCAGGCGCAGGCGCCGCTCGTCGCCGGGCGTGCCGTCCGTCTTCTGCCGTGGCGCCCGGTTGACCGAGCTCTTGAACCGGGTGTTGCCCAGGCCGTGCCAACCGCCCTTGGCCACCAGCAACTCGGCACCGGCCTCGACCACCTCGCCGATGGTCTCGCCGGTGTCCTCGTCGTGCACCACGGTGCCCAGCGGCACATGGACATACAGGTCGCCGCCCTTCCGGCCGGTCATGTTGCGGCCCGCGCCGTTCCTGCCTCGCTCGGCCTCGTAGTGGCGCTGGAAACGGAAGTCGGCCAGCGTGTTGAGGTTGACGTCTCCGACCAGGTAGACCGAGCCGCCATCGCCACCGTCACCACCATCCGGACCGCCGTAGGGCACGTACTTCTCGCGGCGAAAGCTCACCACGCCATTGCCGCCATCGCCGGCCTTGACCTTGATGGTGGCTTCATCGACAAATTTCACGACACGATCCCCACAATTTCACGATCGTTATAAACGCTACCCGTCCGGCAATCTTCCCGGGACCAGCGCCCCGATCGGGCCTGCAGCCACGTTCGTTCAGCCGGGCTTGCACACATTGGACGGACAGCCGGCCACGGAACGTTCGAACCACAAACACGAAAGCCCCGCTCGCAGGCGGGGCTCGGACAGCAGTCACCGGCCAGCCACGCTGACCGCCAACTCGCGTCGGGCCGGCTTTACGCCGGCTCGATGCTGACGAAACGGCGGCTCTTCGGACCCTTGGTCTCGAACTTCACCTGGCCGTCGGTCAGGGCGAACAGGGTGTAGTCGCGGCCGACGCCCACGTTGCTGCCGGCGTGGAACTTGGTGCCACGCTGACGAACGATGATGCTGCCGGCGGAGACGGCTTCACCGCCGAAACGCTTCACGCCGAGGCGCTTGCTTTCACTGTCGCGACCGTTCCGGGTAGAGCCCGCTGCTTTCTTGTGTGCCATGGTTCAAGTCTCCTGGTCTGGTTACCGGGCGCTTACGCGCTGATACCGGTGATCTTGAGTTCGGTGTAGGCCTGGCGATGGCCCTGACGCTTCATGTGGTGCTTGCGGCGGCGAAACTTGAGGATTTCCACCTTCTTGCCGCGACCCTGGCCCACGATCTCGGCGGTGACGCTCGCGCCATCGACGTTGGGCGTGCCCACCTTGATATCAGAGCCGTCGCCGACCATCAAAACCTGATCCAGCGTCACGGTGCTGCCGGCTTCGCCAGCGAGCTTCTCGACGCGCACCTTGCTGCCTTGCTCGACGCGGTACTGCTTACCGCCGGTAACGACCACTGCGTACATGCTGTAAAACCCGAATGTTTATGCGTAATGGAGCCGACGGCGCGGCGCACCATCGGCAAGTGATTTCTTGAAGGCGCGCAATCTTAGCGACCCGCGCCCGGCACGTCAAGGGCTTAGGCCTCGACCTCGGCGGCGTCGATCACCTTCAGGCCGCTATCCTCCTGCATCGCCGCGTATTCGTCCTCGAAAAAGAATTTTTCCTCGCCGAAGGCCGGGGTCAGCTCGTTGAGCCAGGTGGAGGTCTCGTCGTACCTGGCGAAGAACGGGCGCTGCACCCAGTCCGGGTTGCGACCCTGAACAAAGCGGAGGACGAAGACCTTCTCGCCGTGGATCTCGGCCACGCCCTGCACCTCCACCTTGCCCGGCCCGGCGGACATGGACGGACCGCGCGCGGTGCGCGCCAACCCCGAGACCTGTTTCATCGCGTCGCGGTAGATGCGATGTGCCTCGGCCAGCGGCACCTCGAAGCGGTACTTCGCGCCAGTGTCGCGCTCGACGAACATGTAATACGGGATCATCCCCAGGCGCACCTGCTCGCGCCACATGCGCGCCCAGACCTCGCCCGAGTCGTTGATGTGCTTGATCAGCGGGCTCTGGGTGCGGATCTCGGCACCGGTCGCCCGGATGCGCCGGACCGCCTCGCGGAAGATGGGATTCTCCATCTCCTGGTAGTGGTTGATGTGCGCCATCACGGCGACGTGCTTGCCGGACTCGACCAGTCGCTCGAACAGGGCCAGGAGCTCCTCGGCATCCGCGTCGGTGACGAAACGGTACGGCCAGAACGACAGCGCCTTGGTGCCGATGCGCACCGTCTGCACGTGCTCGAGGCGCGGCTCGAGCAGCCCCTCGAGGTACGGCGCCAGATGCTTGGTCTTCATCACCATCGGGTCGCCGCCGGTCATCAACAGGTCGGTCAGGTTGGGGCGCTCGGCCAGGTAGTCGAGCAGCTGGCCTGCCTCCTTGGAGGCGATCTTGAGATCCTTGTCGCCGACGAACTGCGCCCAGCGGAAGCAGAAGGTGCAGTAGCTGTGGCA
>CAYUAO010000209.1:0-2567 GCA_964442775.1 uncultured Halothiobacillus sp.
CGAGGCGCGCCTCGATCTCGTCCATGTAGTCGATCATGAAGTCGAAGCTCGCCCCCTCCGGCCCGTTGACCACGATGAAGAACGCGCCGCGATCCTCCGACGGCGTGTACTCGCGCGGCAGCCCATCGGCCAGCCAGGCCGTGCCCGCCACCGCGGCGAGAAACAGCGCCACCACCAGCCAGCGCAGCCGCAGCGCCCGGCGCAACAGCCATCGGTAGCCGCGCCGGCTGGCAACGAGCACCACTTGCACGATGGCTGCCAGCCGGCCGGAACGCTCGCGCCCGCCGAGGATCTTCGAGGCCATCATCGGCGTGAGCGTGAGCGCGAGGAAGCTCGAGATGATCACCGCCGCGACCAACGTCAGCGCGAACTCGGTGAACAGCCGGCCGATGTCGCCCTGGATGAAGGTCAGCGGCACGAACACCGCCACCAGCACCAGGGTGGTTGCCACCACGGCGAAGGCGATCTGGCGCGTGCCGCGAAACGCCGCCACCAGGGGCGTCTCGCCGTACTCCTGGATGCGGCGATTGACGTTCTCCAGCACGATGATCGCGTCGTCGACGATCAGGCCGATCGCCAGCACCAGCGCCAGCAGCGTGAGCAGGTTGATGGTGAAGCCGAACAGGTAGAGCGCGGCGAAGGTCGCGATCAGGGCGATCGGCACCGTGATCGCCGGGATGATGGTGCTGCGCAGGTTGCCCAGGAACAGAAAGATGGTCAGCACGACCAGCCCGATGGCGATGAACAGGGTCGAGACCACCTGGCGCACCGAGCTGTCGACGAACACCGAGGTGTCGTAGCTCAGGTTCAGGGTCATGCCCTCGGGCAGGGTGTCGAGCAGCCGTTCGCGCTCGGCCCTGGCCCCCTCGGCGATCTCGAGCACGTTGGCGGTCGACTGCTTGATCATGCCCAGCCCGACGCGCGGCACGCCGTTCTCGCGGAACACGCTGCGCGTCTCGACCGCGCCGACCTCCACCCGGGCGACGTCCTCGAGGCGCACCAGGTGCCCGCCCTCGCCGCGCTTGATGGCGAGATCGCGGAAGTCCTCCGCCGTCTCGAAGCTGCGCGGCAGGCGGACGATGAACTGGCGCTCGCGCGACTCGATCGAGCCGGCCGGCAGCTCGACGTTCTCCTCGCGCAGCGTCGACTCGATGTCGCCCACGGCCAGCCCGTGGGCCGCCAGCGCCTGGCGATCGAGCCAGACCCGCATCGAGTAGGTCTGGCTGCCCGAGACCCGCACCCGCGCCACGCCGGGCAGCACGGAAAAGCGGTCGACCAGGTAGCGCTCGGCGTAGTCGGTCAGCTCGGCGATCGAGTATTCCTCGCCCGACAGCCCCAGCCAGAGCACCACCTCGCTGGAGGAATCGGCCTTCTCCACCTCGGGCGGATCGGCCTCCTCGGGCAGGTTGTCGAGCGCGCCGTTGACCCGGTCGCGCATGTCGTTGGCCGCCGCGTCGAGATCACGCGACAGGGCGAACTCCACCGTGATCGACGAGCGCCCGTCCTCGCTCGAGGAGCTGACCGTCTCGATGCCCTCCACCCCGGCGATGCGGTCCTCGAGCACCTGGGTGATGCGCGTTTCCACCACCGCCGCCGAGGCGCCGGGGTAGCGCGTGTCGACGCTGACCACCGGCGGGTCGACATTGGGGTATTCCTGCAGCGGCAGGCGCTCGAGCGCGATCAGGCCGAAGGCCACCAGCAGCGCGGAAAGCACGCCGGCGAGCACCGGCCGGCGCACGGAGATATCGGAAAGGATCACGGCTCGCTCCGCGAGTCGTCCAGGGTCTCGCGGTGTCGCCGGAGGATCTCGCGGATCGGGGTGTCCTCGTCGGCCACGTCGAGCACGCGCACGGTGTCGCCGTCACGCACCTTCTGGATGCCGTGGCGCACCAGCCGCTCGCCGGCCTCGAGCCCCGCGGTCACCTCCACCCAGCCGGCGCGCCGCTCGCCGATCTCGACCTCGCGACGTTCGACGGTCATCGCCTCCCGGTCGATGACGAACAGGTACTGGTGATCGCCCTGGGGCAGCAACACGGGTTCGGGCACGGCCACCACCTCGCGGCGATCGCGCTCGAGGATCGTCTCCATCAGCTGCCCCGGACGCAGCGCGCCGTCGTCGTTGTCGATCCGGGCGCGCAGGGTGACGCTGCGGGTGGCCGGATCGACGCGCGTGTCGATGCTGGTCACGCGGCCGGTAAAGCGCCGGTCGGGGTAGGCGTCGGTGGCGGCCGTGACGGTCTGGCCGCGCGAGACTACCCCGAGGTAGCGCGAGGGCACGGTGAAATCGACGTCGACGACATCGAGCTTGTCCAGTCGCAGCAGGGTCGTCCCCGGGCTGACCAGCATGCCCGGGCTGATCTCGCGCAGGCCGACCACCCCGTCGAACGGCGCATGGATGCGATGGGCCGCCAGGCGCGCCTGGGCGGACTCGATCTCCGCCTGGGCCTGCTGGACGCGCGCGCGGGCATCTTCCAGTTCCGCCCGCGCGCCGAGATTGCGATCGGCAAGATCGCGGGCGCGCCCGAGCACGTTGCGCTGCTCGACCAGCCGGGCCTGGGCCGCGGCCA
>CAYUAO010000210.1:0-684 GCA_964442775.1 uncultured Halothiobacillus sp.
GTCATAGAGCGATTCGAGGGTGGCGCGTTGGATCACCCCCTGCGCGGTGTCGAAGGCCACCTGGCCGTCCTTCAGACCCACCAGCCGGTCGCCGAAGCGCTCGGCCAGCGCCAGCTGATGCAGCGAGACCAGCACGGTCAGGCCCTGCTCCCTGGCGATGCCCACCAGCAGTTCCATGACGCGTTCGCCGGCCTGGGGGTCAAGGCTGGCGACCGGCTCGTCGGCGATCAGGATCTCGGCCTCCTGCATCAGCGCCCGCGCCAGCGCCACGCGCTGCTGCTGTCCGCCGGAAAGCGTTCGAGCCGGCCGGCTGGCCAGATCGGCCAGGCCCACGCGCGCCAGGCAGGCCATGGCCCGTTCGCGCAGCTCGGCGGACGCCAGCGGACCGAGCACGCCCAGCAGACCGAACGGGACGCGGCCCATCGCGCCATTGAGCACGTTCTGGAACACCGAGACGTTCTCGATCAGGTTGAAGTGCTGGAAGACCATCGCCATGCGCCGCCGCGCCCGGCGACGCGCCCCGCCGCGCAGCCGGTCGATGCGTGTCTCGCCAAGCTGCACTGTGCCGTCGTCCGGGGCGAGCAGCCCGGTCAGGCAGCGGATCAGGGTGGACTTGCCGCCGCCGTTCGCGCCCAGCAGCACGGTCACCTCGCCTTCCGCCAGCGACAGATCCACGCCGCGCAA
>CAYUAO010000210.1:694-2561 GCA_964442775.1 uncultured Halothiobacillus sp.
CCTGCAGGATGGGCCGATCGCTCGCCGTCACAGGTCGATTCCCGCCGCACGATAGGCCTCGCGCACCAGCGAGTAGTCGTCGCTCGTCCGGTCGAAGCGCAACGCCGAATCGCGGTCGACGAACTTCCCGTGGTTGCGCTCGGTTGCGACCAGCGCCTCCCAGAGACGGTCGGCGTTGGCCTCCAGCCGTTCGGCGAGCCCCGTGCGGCAGCTCTCCGGCAGGCTGCCGCGGATCAGCACCGGGTCGCCGGGCAGGATGGGGCTGGTCGCTATGACGCGGTACTCGCCGTCGGGGTCGTGCTGGCGCAGCAGACGGTCGTCGCGGTTGCCGCCCCCCATCGCGGCGACATCACCGTTGACCAGCGCCGCGGCGCGGGTGTCGCCGGCCATGATCACCTGCAGGTCGCGCTCGGGATCCAGCCCTGCCTCGCGCAGCATCAGTATCGGCAGCAGGTGGCCACTGGCCGAACCGACGTCCTTGATCGCGATGCGCTCGCCGCGCAGGTCGTCCAGCGACCGGATCGGGCTGTCGGCGGGCACGAAGAAGCTGGTGCCGTAATGCGGCCGCTCGACGGTGAACAGGATGTCGACCGCCGTCTCGCGCTGGAACAGCAGGTACTCCGAGGGCCCCGCAAAAACGAGATCGACGTCGTCATAGATCAGCGCATTGCCCGCCGCGGTGCGGTTGGCAAGCGAGAACAGCTCCAGCTCGATGCCGGTAACGTCCTCGAATTCCTCGGCGAACGGACCGAAGGCGGAGGCCAGGCTGCCCATGCCCTCGATGCCAGTGTCGGCCATGCGCAGGCTGTCCGGACAGCCGGGCAGCGGCTCGGCGGCCGGAAGCATGCCCGACATGGCGAGCATCATGGCCAGTGCGATCGTCTTCAGGCCGCCGGTGATTGTATTCATCGATTCGTTCTCCGTGTCGTCGCGGATGGATTGATTTCAGCTTGAAGCCAATCGGTACCTGAATTGCAGGCCCCCCGGCAATCGATTTCTTCGGGAATGCGCTCGAAGGACGAAGCGTGGCCCACCGCCTGTACCGCGGCGCGTTTGATCGGTTCGTCACCATTGCCTTGGGCGAAACAGATCTGCTCGATGCGCCCGCCGCGGTGCAGGACGAAGGAGACGAGTACCGTGCCCTCGATGTCCCGGTTGCGGGCGCGCTTAGGTACTCGCGATTGCAAGAGATCGCCGCGCGCAGGCGCACCATGTGGGCTTTCTGCCTCGCGTGAACGCCGAGTTCAGCCACGTTCTAGATGTGCTCGAGCACCTGGATCACGCCCCGGAAACCACGACGGACAGGGTGTCCACGGCCCGGACTTCATTCCGCCGTTGCAACGCTCCGTGAGGCCTAGCCGTGATCTCTCAATAGGTTGTCCACCAGCTCGTCGCCGGCATCGACTGGGTTCGTGGAGAAGCCGGTCTGACCGACCAGCACGGGCACTTCGCCGTCCGGTCGCACCACCTGGTAGGGACGCTTGCCGGCAGCACCGGCGTGTTCCTCGGCAGCCAGCCGCTTAAGCCGATGCCGTCGGCAATCATAAGGATAGCGTTCTTCGCCGACTGGTTTTTTGCAATCGCCGGCGAGACCAGGGACAGCATCCGACCGCCAGCGACAAACAACCCGCAAGTTGTGGGAAGCGAGCACAACTGTCGACACCCGTCCGAAATGGAAAAGGCATTCCACCGTGACAATCTTTCGCCTTGATAACGGAACCATGACGCGGGCTGTCATGAAGCCGTTGGGTCCGCTGTCCGGCGAGCAACAAAAAACCCGATGCACCGTCGGTGCACCGGGTCTTCTGCCGCATATGGCGTCCCCAAGGGGATTCGAACCCCTGTTACCGCCGTGAAAGGGCGGTGT
>CAYUAO010000211.1:0-2493 GCA_964442775.1 uncultured Halothiobacillus sp.
TTCAATCCGCGTGAATACTGGTCGATCGCCGCCGACTGCCGCACCGACGGCCAGCCGTTCGCCGCACGCCTCTACGAACTCGATGGCAAGAAGGTCGCCCAGTTCACGCTCGAGGACGAGGCCAGCGCCACCTCGGCGCGCGAACGCCTCGAGGCCGCCGCCGACGGCACCTTGCGCGTTTCCAAGGTCGACCGTCGCGAGCGCAAGCGCCACGCCGCCCCGCCGTTCACCACCTCCACCATGCAGCAGGAAGCGGTGCGCAAGCTCGGCCTGTCCGCCTCGCGCGCCATGCGCGTCGCCCAGGAGCTCTACGAGGGTGTCGACATCGGCGCCGGCACGGTCGGCCTGATCACCTACATGCGTACCGACTCGGTCAACCTGTCGAACGACGCGGTCGGCGAGATCCGCGGCCACATCGGCGAACGTTACGGCGCCGACTACGTGCCGGAGAGCCCCAACTACTACCGCACCAAGTCGAAGAACGCCCAGGAGGCCCACGAGGCCATCCGCCCGACCTCGATCGCCAACACGCCGGAGAAGGTGCGCGCGTTCCTCAACCGCGACCAGTTCCGCCTCTACGAGATGATCTTCAAGCGCACGCTGGCCTCGCAGATGACCCCGGCGATCTTCGACCAGGTCTCCGTGGACCTGGCGGCCGGCGACGAGCACAGCTTCCGCGCGACCGGCTCGACCCTCAAGTTCCCGGGCTTCATCGCCGCCTACCGCGAGGACGAGGACGACCAGGCCTCCGACAAGGACGACGACCGTCGCCTGCCGCCGCTCGAGGAAGGCCAGCAGATCGAGCTCGCCGCGATCAAAGCCACCCAGCACTTCACCGAGCCGCCGCCGCGCTTTACCGAGGCGAGCCTGGTCAAGACGCTCGAGCAGTACGGCATCGGCCGGCCCTCGACCTACGCCAGCATCATCTCCACGCTGCGCTCGCGCGAGTACGTCGAGCTCGAGCAGCGTCGTTTTAGGCCCACCGACATGGGCCGGGTGGTCAACGGCTTTCTCACCGAGTACTTCCGCGACATCGTCGACTACGAGTTCACCGCCAAGCTCGAGGACGAGCTCGACGCCGTCTCGCGCGGCGAGATGGAGTGGCGGCCGTTGCTGCGCGAATTCTGGGAACCGTTCTCCAGGCGCATCGAACACACCCAGCAGAACGTCTCGCGCCAGGAGGCGGCCCAGGGCCGCGAACTGGGCGTCGATCCCAAGAGCGGCAAGCCGGTAATCGCCCGCCTGGGCCGCTTCGGGCCGTTCGTGCAGATCGGCACCAAGGACGACGAGGAAAAGCCGAAGTTCGCCTCGCTGCGCCCGCACCAGAGCATCGCCACGATCACGCTCGACGAGGCCATGGAACTGTTCAAGCTGCCGCGCAAGCTCGGCGAGACGCCCGAGGGCGAGCCGGTCGAGGCCAACATCGGCCGCTTCGGCCCCTACGTGAAGTTCGGCAACAAGTTCGCCTCGCTGGGCAAGGAGGACGATCCCTACACCGTCGAGCTGCCGCGAGCGCTGGAGATCATCGAGACCAAGAAGCTCGCCGAGAAGAACCGCATCATCAACGAGTTCGACGACGGCATCCAGGTGCTCAACGGTCGCTACGGGCCGTACGTCACCGACGGCAAGAAGAACGCCAAGATCCCCAAGGACACCGACCCCAAGACGATCACCCACGAGCAGGCAATCGAGATGATCGCCCAGGCCCCGGAACGCAAGGGCCGAGGGCGAAAGGCCGCACCGAAGACCGCAGCCAAGACCGCGGCGAAGAAGACGACCGCCAAGGCGACGGCCAAGAAGACGGCGAGCAAGACCACAACCAAGAAAGCCCCGGCGAAAAAGGCCACGGCGAAGAAGACCACCGCCAGGAAGAGCGCGACGAAGAAGGCCTCCGGGGACAAGGCCGAATGAGCGCCCCGTCGCCGTTCCATCTGCGCGAGATCGCCCGCCACCTCGACGACGGCGGGCTGATCGTCTACCCCACCGAGGCGGTCTTCGGCCTCGGCTGCGCGCCGCTTGACCCGTTCGCTGTGATGCGCCTGCTCGCCCTGAAACGGCGCGACGTGGGCAAGGGACTGATCCTGGTCGCCGACACGCCGGAAATGCTCCAGCCCTACGCCGCGGTGGACGCCGACGAGTGGAAGCGCATCGCGGCCAACTGGCCGGCGGCGCGCACCGTGATCGTGCCGGCGGCCGAAGGCGTGCCGGCCTGGCTGACCGGCGGGCGCAAGGAGATCGCCCTGCGCGTGCCGGCCCACGAGACCGCGCGGGCCATCAGTCGCGCCTTCGGCGGGCCGATCGTCTCGACCAGCGCGAACATCAGCGGCCGCCCGGCGGCACGCGACGCACTGGCCGCCCGGCGCCTGTTCGGCCGGGCGGACGTCAGGATCATCCCGGGCACGGTCGACCGACACGCCCGACCCTCGCAGATCATCCATTGGCCCACCGGGCGGATCATCAGGAGCTGACCATGGCGGATACCCAGGCCAATTC
>CAYUAO010000212.1:0-2484 GCA_964442775.1 uncultured Halothiobacillus sp.
TGCTTGATCGGCCAGAGCAGCCGGCGGGCCTTGTCGAGGTTGGCGTTGTCCGGCCAGCTGTTGATCGGCGCGAAACGCTGGTTGCCCGTCGCGGCCCCACCGCGGCCGTCGGCGGTGCGGTAGGTGCCCGCCGAGTGCCAGGCCATGCGGATCAGGAACGGGCCGTAATGGCCGTAGTCGGCCGGCCACCACTCCTTGGAGTCGGTCATCAGGTCGACGAGGTCCTTCTTGACCGCCTCGAGGTCGAGCTTCCCGAACGCCTCGGCGTAGTCGAAGTCCTCGCCCAGCGGGCTGGAGACCGGTGTGTGCTGGTGAAGGATGCCGAGGTTGAGCTGGTTCGGCCACCAGTCCGTGGCGCCACCGCCGCCACCACCCATTTTCGTGCGACTGCCGTGCATGACCGGGCACTTGGCTGCCGTTGTGTTCTTGCCCATTTCCTGCTCCTCGTGGTCTGGAGACCGACCGGCCGGCGGCCGACGCTCCGTGTTCGCCTGTGCGAAAAGGTCCCGACGCGAGTCGCGGCGGGAAAGTCGTCGTGGCGGCGAATCAACCGGGCGATCACCAGGTGCCGCCTGCCATCGAGTCCGAAGCTAGGCCCTCTCCATCGCGTGTGCAAATTTATTTTTACAGCCATTTCGATAGCTTCTGGCTATCACAGGAACGGATCGTCATCCGGCCGCGTCGTGGCGCGGTCCCAGACACCTTCGCATGGCAATTCGGACCGGAAAAGACGACCGATAGGTGTAGCATTCGCTGGACGACTCGCCCGATGAAACCGACTCGACATCGCCCCGGAACCCAAGCATGCGACGCAATCGCTTCCGCCCCGGAAAACGCAGCCTGATCGCCCTGCTCTCGGCCGGCCTGATCGCCTGGCTGGTCGTGGGTGCCTGGCATGTCTACAAGCCGATGCCGGGCGGGCTGGACGTGGCCACGCCGTGGGTGCCGGCCGAGGACGTCGATTTCCTCGCCGACGTCACCTACGCCGCGCGGGAAGGCGAGCGGGTCAGCGAGCAGCAGATAGTCGACGCGATGCTCGACCTGGTGGACGGGGCGAACGAACTGCTGGTCCTCGACCTGTTCCTGTTCAACGAGTTCGCCGGGGAGGCGGTCGACGGGCACCGGCCGCTGACGGACGAGCTCACCGGCGCCCTGGTCGACCGGCAGGGTCGGGCCGAAGGCCTGCGGACGGTCTTGATCACCGACCCGGTCAACACGGCCTACGGCAGCGTCGCCGCCGACCACTTCGAACGACTGCGTGACGCCGGGGTGCGGGTGATCATCACCGACCTCGACCCGCTGCGCGACCCCAATCCGCTCTGGT
This sequence comes from uncultured Halothiobacillus sp., assembly GCA_964442775.1. GTDB lineage: Bacteria > Pseudomonadota > Gammaproteobacteria > Halothiobacillales > Halothiobacillaceae > Guyparkeria. Next base: position 1,325 of record CAYUAO010000212.1, read on the forward strand.
CGGGATTGTGGCGACTGTGCTGTCGCTGGGTGGAGAACGACCCCGGCACCGGCTGGCTGCCCAACCCACTGGTCGAGAACCGCCCGGCGTCGTTCTCGGCGTGGATGCGGCTGCTCAACTTCAAGGGCAACCACCGCAAAACCATCGTCGCCGACCGGGATGGGCGGTGGCTCGGGCTGGTCACCTCGGCCAACCCGCACGATGCCAGCAGCCGTCACGGCAACGTCGCCCTGCGCTTCGCCGGGCCCGCCGTCCTCGACCTGCTGGCGACCGAACAGGCCGCCGCCGGGCTGTCCGGCGCCGAACGTGCGTTCATGCCGCCCTCGCCCCCGCGGGGCGACTACCTCGACTCGTCCGAAGGCCGAATTCGGGTGCTCACCGAGTCCCGCATCCGCGAGGCCGCCGTGGCGATGATCGAGGCGGCCGAGGCGGGGGAACGGCTGGACCTGGCGATGTTCTACCTTTCCCACCGCGAGGTGATCGAGGCCCTCAAGCGCGCCGAGGCGCGCGGGGTGAGGCTTCGCGTCCTGCTCGACCCCAACCACGACGCCTTCGGCCGGGAGAAGAACGGCATCCCCAATCGCCCGGTCGGCACGGAGCTTCACCGTGCGGGCATCCCGGTGCGCTGGTGCCGCACGCAAGGCGAGCAATGCCACGAGAAGATGCTGCTCCATCGCGCCGCCGACGGCTCGGGACGTCTGCTGCTCGGCTCGGCGAATTTCACCCGCCGCAACCTCGACAACTTCAACCTGGAAACCAATGTCGAGTGGCAGGCCCCGACCGGGCACCCGGCCCTGAAGTCCGCGGCCGAGTTCTTCGATCGACGCTGGAACAACCCGGACGGCGAGCGCCACAGCCTGCCGTTCACGGAATACGCCGACGACTCGCGCTGGCGCTACTGGCGTTACCGCGTGATGGAGGCCACGGGCCTGTCGACCTTCTGACCAGCCCGAGACACCCGGAAGCCGTCAGGCCGGGGAGAAGATCTCGTCGAACCCCGCCCGGTCGACCTGCGACAGCCCCAGACGGTGGAATCCCTCCCACATGCCCCGCCAGCGCCCGGCGTCGGTCACGATCGGCGCGACCAGGCGACCGCAAGTTTCCTTAAGGAAGGTCTGCACGAATCGATGACATCTCTGCGGGACCTCCAAGGGCCCAGA
>CAYUAO010000213.1:0-2476 GCA_964442775.1 uncultured Halothiobacillus sp.
GTGGCCCCCTGGACAGCGAGGCCGTGACCCGCGTGTTCCGCGAGATCATCTCGGCATGCCTGGCGCTGGAACAGCCGCTGTCGATCGCGTATCTGGGGCCCTCCGGGACGTTCACGGAAGCCGCCGCTTACAAACATTTCGGGCGTTCCATCGATACCCGGCCGCTGGCGGCGATCGACGAGGTGTTCCGCGAGGTGGCGGCCGGATCCGCGCACTTCGGCGTGGTGCCGGTGGAGAACTCAACCGAAGGCATGGTTACGCACACGCTGGACGTGTTCGTGAATTCGAGCCTGCGCATCTGCGGGGAAATCCTGCTGCCGGTGCATCAGCACCTGATCACGCGCGAGCAGGATCTCGTCGATATCCACACCGTGTATTCGCACCAGCAGTCGCTGGCGCAGTGCCGCGAGTGGCTCGACGCGAACCTGCCCAACGCCCGGCGTATTTCGGTCACGAGCAATGGCGAGGCGGCACGGCGCTCGGCGGAGGAACTCGGCACGGCGGCGATCGGGCCGCGCATGGCCGCGGAGATCTACGGACTCGATCTGCTGTTCGAGCGCATCGAGGACGAGCCCGACAACACGACCCGTTTTCTGGTGATCGGCGACCACGACGTGCCGCCTTCCGGCGACGACAAGACCTCGCTGCTGCTGTCGGCCCGCAATCGGCCGGGCGCGCTGTTCCACCTGATCAAGCCGCTCGCGGATCACGGCATCGACATGACCCGTCTCGAATCCCGTCCGACACGTGGCCGGCTCTGGGAATACATGTTCTTCGTCGACATCGTCGGCCACGCCGACAGCGAAGAAGTCCGCCCGGCGCTCGACGCCCTGAAGGACGAAGCCGCCCTTTGTCGGGTGCTTGGGTCTTATCCGCGGGCTGTCTCCTGATTCATCTGCCGTTGTGACCGGATCGCCGCATACAAAAAAGGAACCACGGATGAACACGGATGAACATGGATCCGAGGAATTGTATCTGACGGCTGGTACCGACCGCGTCGCGGATGCGTTCGGTGGATGGTCTGCACCCGCCGGCCATGTGAAAGACCGCGCGCAAACGGCTTTTTATCCGTTTTCATCCGTGTCCATCCGTGGTTCTTCCCTCGCACTGGAGACGCGTTAAGCAATGTCTTTTGATCCCGTCGAGCTGGCGGTCCCCGGTGTGCGGGGACTGGCCCCGTATGAGCCCGGCAAGCCGATCGAGGCTTTGGCGCGGGAGTACGGGTTGTCGGACATCATCAAGCTGGCCTCGAACGAGAATCCACGCGGTCCGAGCCCGCGCGCGGTCGCGGCGGCGCGGGCGGCCCTGGATTCGGTGCATCGTTACCCTGACGGGGCCGCGACGGATTTGCGCGAACGGTTGGCCGAACGCCATGACGTGAGCATGCCCGCGGTCACCGTGGGCAACGGCTCCAACGACGTGCTCGACATGATCGCGCGGGTGTTTCTCGGACCGGGCACCAATGCGGTGTTCTCCCGCCATGCCTTCGCGGTCTACCCGATCGCGGCCTCGCTCTTTCGCCGTGCCGACATCCCCAAGCGACTGATCCCGGCGACGATCGCGCTCGGCGCCTTCAGCTTCACGATGACGGCGCTGCCCGGCACGCCCGCGATCCAGAACGCGATCCCGATGCCGTTCTTCGGCACCTCGCCCTTCGCCGCCCCCGGCCTCGGCATCATCACCGCCGCCGTCATGTTCCTGCTCGGCATGTGGTGGCTCACCTACCGCGCCAAGGCGCTGGCGCACGAGGGCTACGGCGAGCACGAGGACGTCGACGACCCGCAGCCCGACAAGCACCTGCGCGAGCGCGCCGCCGGCGAAGGCTTCGACCTCATGGAGGTCAAGCCCGAGGCGCCGGCGGAGGACCTGCCCTCGCCCGTCGTCGCCATCTTCCCGCTGGTGCTGGTCGTCGCCCTCAACCTCGTCTTCACGTTCGTCGTCATCCCCAACCTCGACACGTCGTTCCTGGCGACGCCCGAGTTCGGCGCGACCACGCTCGAGCAGGTGCGCGGCATCTGGGCCGTGATCGCCGCACTCGTGATCTCGATCCTCGTCGTCATCGCGCTCAACTGGCAGCGCCTGCCGCAGCTCAAGCGCACGGTCGACGACGGGGCCAACGCCTCGCTCCTGCCGATCTTCAACACCGCGAGCCTCGTCGGCTTCGGTGCGGTCATCGCCTCGCTCACGGCGTTCACGCTCATCCGCGACGGCGTGCTCGGCCTCGGCGGCGACAACCCGCTGATCTCGCTCGCCATCGCCACCAACGTGCTCGCCGGCATGACCGGGTCGGCCTCGGGCGGCATGTCGATCGCGCTCTCGACCCTCGGTGACACCTACCTCGCCATGGCCGAAGCGCAGGGCATCAGCCCGGACCTCCTGCACCGCGTCGCCGCGGTGGCCACGGGCGGCCTCGACACCCTGCCCCACAACGGTGCCGTCATCACGCTCTTGGCCATCTGCGGTCTCACCCACCGCC
>CAYUAO010000214.1:0-2450 GCA_964442775.1 uncultured Halothiobacillus sp.
GGCCCATCTGCGGCGTTGCAGCCCTTGTAAAGGGCGACGGCCCTTCACGGCGGACGGCGCCTTGCAGCTGAGCCCTTGGAGGTCCCGCAGAGATGTCATCGATTCATGCAGACCTTCCTTAACTTGCGCAATACGTCGTTCATGGGGACGGGTTGGACCCGCCCCTGGCGGATCTCTGCCAAACGGCGATGGGCCTCGGAATACCAGTGGGTGTCGACTGTGCCTTGGTGCGGGAGGAGATCGAGCGTCGTGTCGCTGGCTGTTGCCGAAGGTCGTTTGCCGCGGGGTGTGGTCGAGTCGGTAAGCGGCTCTGACGGGTCCATCGGAGTTCCCTTCCGTGAATTGGATCGTGACATTGGGTGGTTTCGTTGCGGGTCAGTTGATGGAGGCTGAGTGGAGACGCTCTCCCAGCCATTTCGTGATGTCGTCCAGTTCCTGGGGAAGGATGCCATGCTCGACCGGATAGTGCCGCTCGGTAACATTCGACAGCCCGCAGTCCTGCAGGAACGCATTCAGCTTGCTGGCGGCATGCACGGGCACCAGCGGGTCGTGCGTGCCGTGGCCGATGAATACCGCCGGGTCGCGGCCGTCGGCGGGTTTGGCGATCTGTTCGGGGGCGGCCAGCCAGGTGGAGAGCAGGATCGCGGCCAGCGGCGGGCGCGGCAGTGTCAGGGCTAGCCGCGCGGCGAGCACGCCGCCCTGCGAGAAGCCGCCGAGGATGAACGGGTCGTCGCCGACCTCGTCCTGCACCTGCTGCTGCAGGTCGGCGGTAATGCCGGCGAGGCTGTCGCGGTCGACGTCGATCTGTCCGTTGTCGGCGATCAGGTCGAACCAGCTGGGCATGGGCATGCCGCCGTTGAGGGACACCGGCGCGACCGGCGCATCGGGGCGATGCACGGCCCAGTGATGGTCGGTCAGCGGCACGCGCTCGGTGATCAGGTCGCTGATCGGGGCGAGGTCGTCGCCGTCGGCGCCGAGGCCGTGAAACAGGAACAGGTGCAGCGGTCGGCTCATTGTCCGTGGACCTTTATGGAAACGTGGGGTTTGACTGCCCTATAGTCTCGCACGGTATCCACTGACCTTCAGACATCCACGGGAGCATCCATGGCGGGCGAATTCGATCACCGTGCCGACCGGCGCGACTATCTCCACGGCGTGCTGCACCGCCGCGACCTGGCGGCCGATCCGGTCGAGCAGCTGGCGCGCTGGCTGGTCGCCGCGCGTGAGGCGGACAACTTCGACCCCACGGCGATGTGCGTCTCCACCGTGGACGCGGAAGGCTGGCCGTCGGCGCGCTACGTGCTGTTGAAGCACTTCGACCACCGCGGCCTGTGCTTCTACACCGACACCCGCAGCCGCAAGGGGCAGGAACTCGCGGCCAATCCGCGTGCGGCGCTGACCTTCTACTGGCCCGAGGTGGACCGGCAGGTACGCATCGCCGGCACGGTCGAGCGCCTGCCCGACGAGGACAACGAGGCCTACTTCCGCCAGCGCCCGCGCGGCTCGCGGCTGGCGGCGATCACTTCCACCCAGAGCGCGATGATCGAGTCGCGCGAGGCGCTGGAGGCGCGCTTCGAGGCAATGGCCGAGCGCTACCCGGAGGGCGAAGTGCCGCGTAACCCGGCCTGGGGCGGCTACCGCGTCGTGCCGCGCGAATGGGAATTCTGGCAGGGCCGCGCCTCGCGGCTGCACGACCGCTTCGCCTATGTCCGCGAGGGCGAGGGCTGGCGCATCGAACGGCTGATGCCATGACCCGGATGGCTCATGACGGTTTTGCGAGGTCTTAATGACTCAAAGTAGTCTCGAACGCGTGCAGATGGAACCGGGCTGGCGCGAGGCGCTGGCGCCCGTGCTGCTGGATGATTCCATGCACCGCCTTCGCGAGCGCCTGCTCGAGCAGGGGAAGAACGGCACGGTCATCCACCCGAAGCCCGACGAGTGGTTCCGCGCCTTCAACCACACCCCGCTCGACCAGGTGCGGGTGGTCATCCTCGGTCAGGACCCCTACCCCACGCCGGGACACGCCAACGGCCTGTGCTTCTCGGTGCGCCCGGAGGTGCGCCCGCTGCCGAAGTCCCTGCTGAACATCTTCAAGGAACTGGCCGACGATCTCGGCATCCGGAACAGCAATGGCGATCTCACTCCCTGGGCCGACCAGGGCGTGCTGCTCCTGAATGCCGTGCTCACCGTCGCCTCGGGTCAGCCGGCCTCGCACCAGGGCATGGGCTGGGAAGCGCTGACCGAGCAGGCCATCCGTGTGCTCGCCGAACAGCCGCGCCCGATCGTTTTCGTCTTCTGGGGCGCCCAGGCGCAGAAGAAGGCCGCGCACGTCCATCGCCCCGAGCACCTGGTGATCAAGAGCCCGCACCCCTCGCCGCTGTCCGCCTACCGCGGCTTCTTCGGCTCCAAGCCCTTCTCGCGGATCAACGCCTTCCTCGAATCCCACGGTC
>CAYUAO010000215.1:0-2127 GCA_964442775.1 uncultured Halothiobacillus sp.
GCGGTAGCCGAACATGTCGATCCAGGCCTTGGCGCGGAACATCAGCAGCGGCTCGATGGGGACGTACAGCAGTTCCTTGGAAGCGCGGTTGATGGAGTAGGACAGCCCGCGATCGGCGATCTTGAGGAAGGCCCCGGCCATCAGCGTGGTCTGCGACAGGAACCACAGGCTGCCGACGAGCACGGCGATGGGCTGGGCGAACAGGCCGGCGAGCACGCCCAGCCAGCGGTGCACGAGCGGGGTGATCAGGAGGTTGATGCCGATGGCCACGGCGCTCATCACGCTGAAGAAGGCGCCCAGCCAGGCGGTACGCTCGTCGCGGCCTTCGACGGTCGCCTCGAGGGCCTTCATGAACTGGTATTCGATGATCGGCTCGGCGATCTGGGCGAGCAGCAGGATGGTGGCGATCAGCACCAGGTAGCGGTGTTGCAGCAGCTTGCGCCAGTTGCCGCCGACCGATGTGTCGGCACTGGGGACGCCCGGTGTTTCCTCGTATAGCCCCAGCCTTCCCATCAGCAGGGTGAGCAGCACCAGCAGACCGATGATGGCGGCTGCGACGGGCAGCAGGTCCATGGTCTCGAGCCCGAGCTGGCGAATGAACAGGCTCGAGGCGATGCCGCCGACCACCCCGCCGACCAGTCCGCCGGTGGCGATCAGGCCGTACCAGCGCTTGCCCGACCGGGTGCTGAAGATGGTGTTGGTGAGGCTCCAGAACTGTTCGACCAGGATGACGCTGGTCATGTCGACGAAGATGTAGAAGGCAAAGGCCTGGAAAAAGCCGTCGTCGCCAAGCAGGGGGAAGAAGAGCAGCAGCAGGACGATGACGAGGGCACAGGTGCCCAGTACCACGTGGAAACGCGAGTAGTGCGCGATCAGGCGGTGGTAGATGCCGATCGTCAGGCCGAGGGTCACGGCGGTGGCGATCCAGACGTAGGGCAGCAGGTCGGCGCCCAGCGAACTGAGGAAGATCGAGCGGCTCGCCGGCTTGAGGTGATAGACCGCGGCGATGATCAGGAAGAAGTTCGTGAACAGCAGCAGGCCGCGCATCAGGTTGGGATGTTGCTCGGCGATCCTTTTCATCGGCAGTCGGCTCTCACTCACATATCCTCATGACTTTGCGAGATTAATGGGTTATTGTGCCGGCTTGTTCAGCCTATGGGGGTGCTCCATGATCCGGAGGCTCTTGATTGCCGTCGTTCTCGCGACGGGCCTTTCTTCTCCTGCCCACGCGGCACTCCCGGCGGATGCCGACACACTGCGGAATGCCGTCGATCCGGCGCTGCAGGCCAGCCTGGAGGAGCGTCTCGGCGAGTTGTCACTCGACTCCAGCGTGGCGGCCGGTCAGTTGTCGGTGGCCCTGGTCGATGTCACCGATCCCGATCGACCCCGGCTGGCACACGTCAACGGCGACGAGATGCTCTACGCGGCCAGCCTGCCCAAGATCGCCATCCTGTTCGCGGCCTTCCAGCGCATCGACGAGGGCAAGCTGGCGCTGGACGAGGAGACGCGGGACCTGATGACGCGCATGATCCGCCAGTCCTCCAACACGGCCGCCACCGAGATGATCCACCGGGTCGGCCGTGACTACATCAACGATCTGCTCCGCTCCCCCGAGTATCGCCTTTATGACGAAGAGCTCAATGGTGGACTGTGGGTCGGCAAGGAATACGGCCGTGGCAGCGCCTACATGCGCGACCCCATGCACAACCTCTCGCACGGGGCGACTGCCTTCCAGGTGGCGCGTTTCTACTACCTGCTCGAGACCGGCCAGCTGGTTTCCCCCGAGCTGTCGCGCGAGATGAAGGCCATCCTGGGCGACCCGGCGATCAACCACAAGTTCGTCGGTGGTCTGCTCGCGGCCGTGCCCGGTGCCTCGATCTACCGCAAGTCCGGCACCTGGCGGGACTGGCATGCCGACAGCGCGATCATCGAGCACGACGGCCACACCTACATCGCTGTGGCGCTGGCGCAGAATCCGCGCGGCGGCGAATGGATGGAAAAGCTGATCGTGGAGCTCGATGGTCTCATCATGGAGACGCCCACGCCCAGCCAGACCGCCGGGCTCTGACCGGTCACACAGCGGTAACCGGCTGGCCGGCGCCCGGCTTGCCGACGGCCTTCGCCCGC
>CAYUAO010000215.1:2137-2377 GCA_964442775.1 uncultured Halothiobacillus sp.
CGTTGGCCGCCGTGCTCGTCGATCGAATCGGCCGTCCCACTGGATCGACAGGTCGCTGGATCGCCTTCAGCCGCGGCAGCCCACTCCGCGCGTCCCGGTGAGCCGTTCCCGCCTCGCGTCGCTCGGCGCTTGCCGGTCTGCGGCGTGCCACCGGTCCGTCACCGATGTCTTTCCTGCATGATCCGATGCAGGCGGGTGGCGAAGCTCTGGTGCGCCACCGCCGAGTTCTTGTTGAGCACG
>CAYUAO010000216.1:0-1420 GCA_964442775.1 uncultured Halothiobacillus sp.
GGACTGGGACGACGATGCCGCCGCCGAGGCCGGCGTCGACGATGCGCTCAACCAGGCAAAGGAGCGCGCGCTTGAACTGACCTACAGCAAGGACAAGGGGTTCACCAACCTGCGCGGTTACGACGCGCTCGAGCGTCCGGACGGCAAGCCACTGGCCGACGAGTACAGCGAGATCCTGCAACAGCAGATCGACGAGATTGCCGGCGGCCTGGGCAACGAGGTTCAGCAGCAGGCCTTCAAGCAGAACGCCAACGACATCGTCACCTCGTTCCGCGGGCAGGCGGTGCGTCACGAGTCCAACGAGTACCGCACCTACGCCGGGTCCGTCTCCGAGGGCGTGCAATCCACGGCCATGCGCGAAATCGCGCTCAACTGGCGCGACCCCGAGACCGTGCAATCGGGCATCGACCGCATCCGCGCCGAGACCTACCGGCAGGCCAAGCTCCTGGGCAAGTCCGCCGAGTGGCAGGAGGCCAAGTCCCGCGAGATGACCAGCGGCGCCCACCGGCAGGCCCTTGCTTCGGCGCTCGAACAGAACGATCCGATGTACGCCGAGGCGTACCTGTCCAAGCACAGCAGCGAGATGAACGCCGACGACATCCTCGCCGTGCGCGGCCACATCACCAAGGCCGTCGACGCGCGCGTAGGCAGTGTCGCGGCCACCGAAACGCTGCAGCAGTACGAGGCGCGCATCAATCCGGGCAAGACCGAGCAGGCGTTCAACATCGCGCTGAACACCGAATCCAACATGCGCCAGTTCGACGAGAACGGCGCACCGCTGGAAAGCTCGGCCGGGGCCATCGGCATCGCCCAGGTCATGCCCGCCACCGCGCCCGAGGCCGCCAAGCTCGCCGGGGTGGACTGGGACGAGGAGAAGTACCGCAACGACGAGGACTACAACCGCGCGCTGGGACTGGCCTACTTCCAGAAGCAGGTGCAGGACCACGGCGGGGATCTCGCCAAGGCCTACGCGGCCTACAACGCCGGGCCGGGCCGGTTGCAGACCGCCATGGCTAACGCCGAGGAGAACGCCCGGCAGGGCGGCACGCTCAACTGGCTCGACTTCATGCCCGAGGAAACGCAGGCCTACGTCGAGAAGAACATGCGCGAGTACGAGCAGGGCAGAGGCCGCCCGCGCCGCCCGACGCTCGCCGAGATGGAACGCGACCTGCGCGACGACCCGCGCCTGGCCGGCAACCCGCAGCGTCTCAAGCTCGCCCGCGAGGAACTGGAATACCAGTACGACCGCCAGACCGAAGCCATCAAGCAACGCGAGGATTCGCTGGTGGCCGAGGCCATGCGCGGCGTGGTCGACAACGGCGGTAACTACTCCGCCCTGCCGGCCCGGCTGCGCGACGAGCTGCCGCCCGAGCGGATCAGCAAGGTGATGGATTTCGCCAAGAAAATCGGCAAGGGCGAC
>CAYUAO010000216.1:1430-2364 GCA_964442775.1 uncultured Halothiobacillus sp.
AATCGGATTTCAAGCACTTCGCCAAGGAGCGCGCCAGGGCGATCGAGGCCAAGCAGGAGGGCACCGACAGCCCGTTCAGCGATGCCGGCACGCTCACCCAGCAGCTCGGCGACGCCACCAAGCGCGCCGGTTTCGACGCCGAGACCCGGGCCGGCTTCCAGTACGTCGCCCGCCAGGAGATCCAGCGCGTTCAGCGCGAGCAGGACAAGGAGCTCCCGTTCGAGGAGCGCCAGAAGATCATTGACCGCCTGATGGTCACCGGCGAAGTGATCGGCGGGGGTTTTCTGCACGACCCGGACAAGACCTATTACGAGGTCGTTGGCACCGAGGAGGCCGAAGACTTCCGGCCGGACGTGCCTGACACCGAACGAGCAGCCATCGAGGCCTCCCTCGAGCGCAACAACATGGCCGTCACCGACGAGGCAGTGGTCGCAGTCTACAAACGCAAGATGGGCCTATGAGCGAATATGACGACATCGTGCGCGGCATGGTCGCGCCCACCTCCGAAGGTGGCGAGGGCACGGCTGACACGCCCGAGGCCGAGGGCACGGCTGACACGCCCGAGGCCGAGGGCGGCAACGAGTACGACGGCATCGCGGCCCAACTGCGCAAGGAGCAGACCGGCCGGGCGCGCGTGTCGCTCGGCTCGGCGCTCGACACCAACCCGGACGACGCCGCCCGCGCGGCGGCACTGGCCAAGAAGGTCGGCCTGCCTACCGACGTGGTCGAGCGCAACCGCCCCGAGATTGAGCGCAAGACCAAGCTCGAGGAATACGACGCGCTGCTCGAGTCCAGCCCCAAGCTGCGCGAGAAGTTCGCCGCCGACCCGGAGCTGGCCAAGCAGGCGCACGACGATGTCGAGAATCTTGCCTGGTGGGAAGGTCACGGGCGCATCTCCACCACACTGGCCGAGCCGGGCATCCTCAACAAGAAC
>CAYUAO010000217.1:0-2357 GCA_964442775.1 uncultured Halothiobacillus sp.
ATCGACCCTCTCGGGGGCGAGGTCGAGCAGGAGCTGGTGGCCCATCCGATGCCGCTGAAGAAGGCGGTGATCTGGCTGGTGGTGGGGTTGCTCCTGCTCGTGGTCAGCTCGCGGTTTCTGGTGTGGGGCGCGGTCGACATCGCGCAGGTCTTCGGCGTCTCGGACCTGGTGATCGGCCTGACGGTGGTGGCCATCGGCACTTCCCTGCCGGAGCTGGCCTCCTCGATCGCCGCGATCCGCAAGAACGAGCACGATCTCGCGCTGGGAAACGTGATCGGCTCGAACCTGTTCAACACCCTCGGCGTGGTCGGCCTGGCCGGCGTGATCCATCCGATGGTCGCCGACCCCGAGGTCTTCACCCGCGACATGGCGGTGATGGGGGCGCTCACCCTGGCGCTGTTCTTCTTCGCCTACGGCTTTCGCGGCCCGGGGCGGATCAGCCGCATCGAGGGGGGCGTGCTGCTCGCCGCGTTCGTCGCCTACACCGCCTACCTGCTGAGCACGACCTTCGCCGCCTGACATGAAAGAGGCGTGCCCGCTGTGCGAGTCGCGGCTTGCGCCCTTCGCCATGGTCTCTACCGGGCCGAAGCGCCGTCGTCGGCCGCTGGCCTTTCTCGACTGCCCGACCTGCCGGCTGGTGGTCCGTGACCCGGCCGCCTGGCCGGCACGAGATGCCGAGCACGCCTACTACCGGTTGCACGAGAATGACGCCGACGATCCCGGCTACCGCCGCTTCCTGGCCCCGGCCTTCGAGCGGGTTCGCGAGGGCCTGACGCCGGGTGCGCGCCTGCTGGACTTCGGCTGCGGGCCGGATTCGGCGATCGCCGCGCAGGTCCGCGAACAGGGCCTGTCCATGGCCTGCTGGGACCCCCTGTTCCACCCCGACGAGGCGGTCCTGCGTGACGGGTACTACGATCTGGTCAGCTGTACCGAGACGGTCGAGCACCTGCACCGGCCCATGGCGACGTTCGCGTGGCTCGAACGCCTGCTGCGGCCCGGCGGGCGGCTGGTGATCCAGACCGGCTTCGTCCCGGCCGACCGGCCCTTCGCCGACTGGCACTATTGGCGTGACCCGACCCACGCGATCCTGTTTCGCGCCGAGACCTTCCGATGGCTGGCCGCCGCCCGCGGCTGGCGGGTGGTCGAGCTCGCCGCGCCGGTGGCGGTGTTCGAGATGCCGGATTCATCAGATCGAGAGGAGGAGTCATGAAGGCGATTGGATTCGAGAAACACCTGCCTGTCGATCACGCGGAGGCCTTCCGCGCCTTCGACCTGCCGGTGCCCGAGCCTGGCCCGCACCACCTGCGTGTCGCCGTCGAGGCCGTGTCCGTCAATCCCGTCGACACCAAGGTGCGCGCCCCGCGCCACGCCGATCCCGCCCACCCGGACAACCGTGCCGGGCCGGCCCCGCGGGTGCTGGGATTCGACGCGCTCGGGGTGGTGGACGCCGTGGGCAGCGCGGTCACCCGTTTCCGCCCCGGCGACGTGGTCTTCTACGCCGGGGACATCGGTCGGCCCGGCAGCAACGCCGAGTTCCAGCTGGTCGACGAGGCGATCGTCGGTCACGCCCCGCGAGGTGTGGATCCATCGGCCGCCGCGGCCCTGCCGCTGACGTCACTGACTGCCTGGGAGACCCTGTTCGACCGGCTCGGCCTCGACCCGAACGGCGAGGACGCCGGCACCCCGATACTGCTGATCAACGGCGCCGGCGGGGTCGGATCGATGGCGATCCAGCTGGCCCGCGCGGCCGGGCTCAAGGTGATCGCTACCGCCTCGCGGCCCGAGTCGCGCCGGTGGTGCCTCGATCTGGGCGCCGACGTGGTGGTCGACCATTTCGGCGACCTGCCGGCGCAACTGGAGGAGCAGGGCATTGGCGAGATTCCGGCGATCGCCTGCTTCAACGATCTCGACCGCCACTTCGCGGCGATGGCCGAGCTGGTCGCACCGCAGGGACGGCTGGCGAGCATCGTCGGCAACAAGTCGCCGCAGCCGTTCGCCGCGTTGCGCGACAAGAGCGTGAGCTTCTTCTGGGAATACATGTTCACCCGGCCGCGGTTCGACACCGCCGACAAGCACCGCCAGGGGGAAATCCTCGATGCCGTCGCGGCGATGGTCGACGAGGGGAAACTGGTCAGCACCCGTACCGAGACCCTCGGCTCCATCGACGCCGACAACCTGCGCGAGGCGCACCGCCGGCTGGAGGCTGGGCACGTGATCGGCAAGCTGACGCTGGCGGGGTTCGACGGGGAGTGAGACGGGGTTGAGAGATTGTCGGGCTGAAGCCCGACCCACGGGCGCATTGGATGTAGATACTCTGTTGGCCGTCAACCTGTCAGGGCATTTTGTTCGCTGAATAG
>CAYUAO010000218.1:0-2355 GCA_964442775.1 uncultured Halothiobacillus sp.
GATCCCGACGATGGTCAGGTCGGACGGGTAGGACTTGCTACCCGCCGCTTCCCGAGCCGCCGAGGAACCGACGCAGATCACCCAGTCACCCGGGATGCAGCCGATCGCGTCAACGGCCACCTGCGGCGTGCCGCCCGGCTTGTCGGTCACGACCAGGAGCGGGCGGTGGCCCAGCTCGCCGATCCGGTTGGTCGAGACCAAGGTCTTTTCGACCCGCATGATCTTCATGCCTGAGAAACCTCTTCAATTTCGCTGCCCGACGGGCGGTCCTGTACGGTCAGCTGGAAATACAGCATGTCCTGTTCATCCAGCTCCGAGTGGCGCTCGCGGATCGCGTTGCAGACCCGTTGTGCACGGGCCACGGCCCGTTCGCGCCCACCCGGAACACGACCGTCGTAACGGAAGTGGATGGCGATCGGGATCGGCAGTCCGTGGCTCACGTTGAGCTTGCGGAAAATCTTGATCCCGACGTCCAGGTCGTTCGTGTTCTCTTCCACCGTGTGCAGATGCGCGAAATACGCCAGATTGCGCATCTGCACCTCTTCCAAGCCATCGCCGACGCTGATATAGCGCTCGGCATGGCCGATGATCTCGGCCGGGTAGCGCCCCTGGTAACGCTCTGTCACGTAATCGATCTGTGACAGGTTGTTGATCAGCAGGTTGGCCACGAACCGCCGCATGCCGTCGTGCGGTTCGCCCCCGGTCGTGCGCCCCCAGTCGTCGGTTTCGTTGACCGAGCGGATGGCGTTGTAGATGGCCAGGTGGGCCGCATCACGCTCCAGGTTCAATGTCTCCTGGTACAGGTAGGCGTTGTCGATGTATCGGTGCACGCTGACATCGCCGTTGGCGTCCGGGACATGGACGCGGATCGCGTCGGTGTCCGTGTCGACGCCGACGAGCAGGATGTCGGTGCTCGCACCGCAGCAGTAGGTGTTCTCCACTGCCTGGCGGAAGGCGTAGAGCCGTTCCAGCGCGGCCTCGGCCGCCTTGCGCTCGTCGCTGCCATGCGCGGCGCAGCCTTCATGATGGGGGTCCGAGGAGCTGCCGTGGTAGACCGCGATCTTGAGATAGCGGCTACCCTCGTCAGCCCGGTTCGGTACGCCCTCGCGAAACCGGCGGAGTTCGACCTCGCTCCAGAGCCGAAGGTCTTCCTCGACGTCGAACAGTGCGCCGGCATACGCCTTGCGATAGGTGAACGACCAGGGCGGGAGCCGAAAGATGAACGGCATCAGGCCCTTGAGCCGTCCGTCCGAGCAGGGACTGATATCGACTGCGTGAAAGCCGCAGTCGAGGAAGAAACTGCTCGTGGACAGCGCGTCGTTCTTTTGCTTTTCCAGTTTTTGCCCGAACTGCTTCGTGGCGGCGTTGAGCGCCTCGAAGGTGGCACTTGCGAACAGGCCCCGCAGGTCCGGACCCTCGATCCAGCTGTCGGCTAGAAGGGCTTGGTCGAAGCCGTGGCCGAGCCGGTCGTGGGCCAGGTCCTGGATGCGCTCGCCCAGCTGCCCGTCACGAGGCAGGGCGGCGACATCCTTGAGGAACGGAACGATGCGATCGAACCGCTCCTTGACGGAGTCCTCGCAGTACGCCAGTTGCCGGTTTGCTTCCTGGTCGGTGAGCGGGTGACGGCAGTTGCGTTCCGGCAGCGTCGGGCAGGCCGGGTGCGCCACCTGGGGCGTACCCAGCACGCCGCGGGGCCCCTTGGGCGCCCCGAGCCCGAAGGGGGCCCGGCGCTGACCCAGGCGGGGGGCGCCCAGCCTGCTGCGTCGAAACGATTGCTGTGTCATCACTCCGCTCATTCCTGCCACTTAACCCCTGGCACCACCGGAGTAGGTGATGGTCGAGCCGTTCATGTCGTTACCGCTGCTGCCGGTGATCTTGGATGCCGGAACATCCGGACGCGGCACTTCACGGTTGACCCAGGCGTTGCGCACGGCACCGCGAGCCTGTCCACGCAGGGACGGGTTGCGGGACTGGGCCCACTGGCCTTCGGTCCCGGTCACCGATCCGTTGCGCGACCAGTCGTCACCGGTGACCCGGCAGCGCTCGCCGCCTTCACCGGTCACACGCTCTGAAACCTGCGGTTCCGGGGCGCATTGCAGCATGGCGTCGGCCGGTGCGGCAGCCGGGATCTCCGGTTGCGCCTGGGCGGCTTCCACCGGCTGCGCCGGGGCGTTCTGAGTCGGCGCCGGCTGGACCGGGGCGGGCGCGGCTGTCGGGGCCGGTGCCTGCGGGGCAGGCGTCGGCGTCGGCATGACCGAACCCATCCGCGGATGCGCAGCGCTCGGCTCAGGGTGACGGAACTCCGGCGTACCGGTGATCAGTCCCATGGCCATGTTGCCGGGTCCGGTGATGCGA
>CAYUAO010000219.1:0-2305 GCA_964442775.1 uncultured Halothiobacillus sp.
AGCTTCCAGCTTCCAGCTTCCAGCTTCCAGCTTCCAGCTTCCAGCTTCCAGCTATCCGTCTTCCGGCTGACACCCCGGACAGAACCAGCTCGATCGCTGGCCGAGGGTGATCCGCTCGACCGGCGTGCCGCAGCGCCGGCAGGGCTGGTCGGTCCGTTCGTAGACGTTGAGGGTCTGGCGGAAGTAGCCGGGGTCGCCCGAGGGGGCGAGGAAGTCGCGCAGGGTGGTGCCGCCCTGCTCGATGGCCGCGGCGAGCACGTGGCGGATGGCGGCGGCGAGGGCGTTGCACTCGTCGCGGCCAAGGCTTCCCGCCGGCCGCGCCGGGTGAATGCCGGCGAGGAACAGCGCCTCGGAGGCGTAGATGTTGCCCACGCCCACCACGATCGAGGCGTTCATGATCGCCTGCTTGACGGCCACGCGCCGCCCGGCGAGCCGGGAGGCGAGGTAGTCGCCGTCGAAGGTCTCGCCCAGGGGTTCCGGCCCCAGCGTGGCCAGCCGCTCGTGCGGTGCCTCGACGCGGTCGGTGAGCACGGCGCCGAATCGACGCGGATCGTGCAGCCGCAGGGCGTGGCCGTTGTCCAGTCGCCATTCGACGTGGTCGTGCTTGCGCCGCGGGCTGGCCGGGTCCTCTAGCCGCAGGCTGCCCGACATCCCCAGGTGGACCAGTACCCGGTCATCCCGGTCGAGTATCAGCAGCAGGTACTTCGCCCGGCGTTCGACGGCCAGCACGGGGCGCCCGGCGAGGAATTCGGCCAGGTCGTCGCGCACCGGCCAGCGCAGTCGCGGGTCGTGCACGGTGACGCCCTCAATGCGCCGGCCGGCGACGAACGGTTCGATGCCGCGGCGGGTGGTTTCGACTTCGGGGAGTTCGGGCATGACATGAAGAAACCCCGCGAGCCGTACTCGCGGGGTCCGTCAGGGGGGCGATCAGGAGACAGGCCGGCCGTCGCGGGACGACCGGGAGCCTTACTTGATCTTGGCTTCCTTGTACATGACGTGCTTGCGGACTACCGGGTCGTACTTCTTGATTTCCATCTTCTCCGGCATGTTCCGCTTGTTCTTGTCGGTGGTGTAGAAGTGGCCGGTGCCGGCGCTGGATACCAGTCGGATCTTGTCACGCATGTCGTTTTACCTGTCGAAATAGGGTGGTGAGCGGTGTTTCAGACCTTCTCGCCGCGAGCACGCATCTCGGCGATGACCGTCTCGATGCCGACCTTGTCGATGGTGCGCAGGCCGTGGCTGGATACGCGCAGGCTGACGAAGCGCTGCTCGCTTTCCACCCAGAACCGCTTCTTGTGCAGGTTGGGCAGGAACCGACGCCGGGTCTTGTTGTTCGCGTGCGATACGTTGTTACCGACCGCCGGGCGCTTCCCGGTCACTTGGCAAACTCGGGCCATGATTGTCTCCTGAGCGACTCGTCTGTTTGCGCGCGTACCGAAGTGAGTCAGGCCTTGCAGGCGGCCGGCACGCGGGCGGGTCAATTCAAAGGCCGCGTATCATAAGAGAAGCGCGACGGGATGGCAAGTGCCATCGAGGCGGTCGACGGTCACAACGGCCAGACCCACAGGATGGTCGGTACGGCCGCGGCCACGACGAGCAGCGACAGGGGCAGACCCATGCGCCAGTAGTCGCCGAAACGGTAGCCCCCGGGCTCCATCACCAGGGTGTTCGACTGGTGCCCGATGGGAGTGAGGAAGGCGGCTGAGGCGCCGATGGCCACGGCCATCAGGAAGGGGTCGGGCGAGGCGTCCATGCCCTCGGCCAGCTGGATCGCCACGGGCGCGGCCAGCACCGCCGCCGCGGCGTTGTTCACGACGTTGGAGAGCAGCATGACGGTGGTGATCAGTATCGCCAGCATGACCGCCGGTGTCGCCGCTCCCGCCAGCCCCTGCAATCCCTCGGCGATCAGGGTCGACCCCCCGCTGGTCTCCAGCGCCTGGCCGACGGGCAGCAGGGCGGCCAGCAGGACGATGATGCGCATGTCGATGCTGTCGTAGATTTCCCCCAGCGGGATCAGGCGGGCGAACACCATGGCCAAAGCGCCACCGACCAGGCCCATCGCCGCCGGCACGATCTGCAGGGCGACCAGCACCAGGGTGGCGACGAAGATGGCGCTGGCCGTCAGGACGCGTCGTGGACGGGTGATCCTCAGGCCGCGGGAGGCCAACGGCAGGCAGCCGAGCGTGTTTAGGGTCGACTGCAAGCCGTCCTCGCTGCCCTGCAACAGCAGGATGTCGCCGGGGATGAAGCGGATGCGGCCGATTCGTTCGCGCAGCCGCTTGCCTTGCCGGGCCACCGCGAGGAT
>CAYUAO010000220.1:0-2305 GCA_964442775.1 uncultured Halothiobacillus sp.
GCTGGGCGCCTGGGGCCTGGGCTGGGAGGTCTGGCTCAACGGCATGGAGGTGACGCAGTTCACCTACTTCCAGCAGGTCGGCGGGCTCAACTGCGATCCGGTCTCGGGCGAGATCACCTACGGGCTGGAGCGCTTGGCGATGTATCTGCAGGGCGTGGAGAACGTCTACGACCTGGTCTGGTCGCGCTCGGATGCCGGTGTGATCACCTACGGCGATGTCTACCACCAGAACGAGGTGGAGCAGTCAACCTACAACTTCGAGCACGCGGACACGGACTTCCTCTTCCGCCACTTCGACCACGCGGAAGGCGAATGCCTGCGCCTGGTGGAGGCCGACCTGCCGCTGCCGGCCTACGAGCAGGTGCTCAAGGCCTCGCACGCCTTCAACCTGCTCGACGCCCGCCGCGCCATCTCGGTGACCGAGCGCCAGCGCTACATCCTGCGCGTGCGCACCATGGCCCGCGCGGTGGCCGAGCGCTACTTCGCCGCCCGCGAGGCGCTGGGCTTCCCCATGGGCCGTGCCGACGGCGACGCGGCGAGCGCCTGACCCGAATCCCGCCCCACCAACGCACTGCCAATTGATACGGACTGACCATGACTGACACGGCGGACTTTCTTTTCGAACTGGGCACCGAGGAACTCCCGCCCAAGGCGCTGACCACCCTGCGCGACGCGCTGGCCGAGGAAATGCGGGACGGGCTCGAACAGGCCGACCTCGCCCACGGCGGCATCAGCGCCTACGCCGCCCCCCGCCGCCTGGCCGTGCGCGTTGCCGACCTGGTGACCGAGACCGCGCCCAAGGCGGTCGAGCGCCGCGGCCCGGCGGTCAAGGCCGCCTACGACAGCGACGGCAACCCGACCAAGGCCCTGACCGGCTTCGCCACCGGCTGCGGCGTGGAGCCCGACCAGCTCGAGACCATGAAGACCGACAAGGGCGAATGGCTGGTCCACCGGCACACCGAGCCGGGCAAGGCCGCCGCCGAACTGCTGCCGGGGATCGTCGAGCGGGCGCTCGACCGCCTGCCCACGCCGAAGCGCATGCGCTGGGGCTCCTCCAAGGCCGAGTTCATCCGCCCGGTGCACTGGGTGCTCGCCCTGCATGGCACGGACGTGGTCGACATGACCCTGTTCGGTCACGCCGCCGGCAACCGGACCTTTGGTCACCGCTTCCACCACCCGGAGGCGTTGACCGTCAGCGCCCCGGCCGACTACGCCGCCACCCTGCAGAAACACGGTTTCGTGCTGGCCGACTTCGCCGAGCGCCGCGAGCGCATCGAGGCGCAGGTTAAAGAGGCGGCCGAACAGGCCGGCGGCACCGCCCGCATCGACGCCGACCTGCTCGACGAGGTCACCGCCCTGGTCGAATGGCCGGTGGCCGTGGCGGGGCGGTTCGAGGAGCGCTTCCTCGAGGTGCCGCACGAGGCGCTGATGTACACCATGCAGGACGACCAGAAGTACTTCCCCGTCCTGGACGCTAATGGCGCGCTGATGCCGTGGTTCGTCACCGTGGCGAACATCGACAGCCGCGACATCGACGCGGTGCGCCACGGCAACGAGCGCGTCATCCGCCCGCGCTTCTCGGATGCGATGTTCTTCTGGGAAGGCGATCTCAAGACGCCGCTGGAGTCGCACCTGGAATCGCTCAAGCAGCTGGTCTTCCAGAAGCGCCTGGGCAGCGTGTTCGACAAGGTGCTGCGCATCGAGCGGCTGGCCGAGTTCATCGCCGAGCGCATCCATGCCGACACCCAGCTCGCCCGCCGCGCCGCGCGATTGAGCAAGTGCGACCTGCAGACGCAGATGGTGGGCGAGTTCGCCGGGCTGCAGGGCACCATCGGCTATTATCTCGCCAGGCACGAGGGCATGCCCGAGGACGTCGCGGTGGCGCTGGACGATCACTACCGCCCGCGCCGCGCCGGCGACGAGCTACCCCGCAATGCGGTGGCACAGGCCGTGGCGCTGGCCGACCGCCTGGACACCCTGATGGGCATCTTCGCCATCGGCCAGGCGCCCACCGGCGCCAAGGACCCCTTCGCCCTGCGCCGCGCCGCGCTGGGCGTGCTGCGTATCGTCGTCGAGCAGGAACTGGACCTGGACCTGGTCGAACTGCTGGAGGCGGCCGCCGAGGGGCTGGCCGACAAGGTGCCCGAGGCGGGGGATCACGTCATGGGCGTGTTCGAGTTCATCACCGAGCGCCAGCACCGCTACAGCCTGGACCGCGGCATCCGCAGCGACGTCTTCCAGGCCGTCTCCATGACCGGCACGCGCCGGCCGCTGGACTTCGAGCAGCGCATGCGCGCGGTCAACG
>CAYUAO010000221.1:0-2277 GCA_964442775.1 uncultured Halothiobacillus sp.
CCCGGCGAGCGCTGGTTGTGTGGTCGCGCTACCCCATTGCGCATTGTCTCCACGTGTCCCATGTCGGTCATCCGCTCTACAGGGGATCCGACATGGGCGTGAAGCAATCGATCATCGACTGGCTGGAGAGCGTGCCCGGCCCTACCGAAGCCCAGGCTCGTCGCTGGCGCCATGTCCGCTGGGGGTTGTTGGGTGTAGCCGTTCTGGCCGTGATTCTAATGTGGTATGTCCTGTATCGCATGGATGCGAACGACCCGCCTTGCTGGTTGAAGGTGCCGGCCGAGTGGTTGCTTGAGCATGTCCCCGCGGCACAAGGTCATACCAACTTGGCATTCGCGTTGAGGGATCAAATGCCATATATGTTCACAGTTGGTTTCTTTTTTTCAGTTATAGTGGCGCTCTTTTTTTTGATATTTAACAATAATCGAGTGGTTCTTTATGCCGCTAGCGGCTTGTTGAAGATGTCCTTTGGGAAATTTGTTTTTGCCCTTGTTTTTGGCGAGTTCGCCATGGTGCTCTTGGTTTATATTCAGCTTTACGGTTTTTCTTCAGGGGTTAGTTTGTCTGGTGACAAGACATACATGGCCAATATTGACGAAATTCCAGGTGCTCTGATGATTGTTTGGGTGCCAATCCATGGTCTGCTCGGTGTTATTTTAGGGCAGCACTTGGTGGTGGTTCGTGACCTTTGTTTTGGTTTATTGAGAGTGCGTCGCCTATAACTTTTGACTCATTTGCAAGGAGGTGAATGATATGTCTGATCAAAGCGATAAGCCGTATTACGATGATGAGGAAGGCTTTTTCGACCACGGCCTGCTTGCCAATTTTTCCGGTAATGAGAAAGGCTCGGCATGAAGAAATTCCGTTCAGTGCATGCGCTGCTGGTTGCAGCCTTTCTCCCTGTCGTCGCAATCTTGCTTTGGGTAGGGGGAGATGTGAACTCGAGGGATGAGTATCATGCTGATCCCGACAAAAAAATTGTTCGTGTCCTGCTGAGTGGTAAGAAGTTTGATATACCACTGCGTTATATGTACGGCGAGGCTATTGAGAAACGGAAACATTGGCCGGACGTAAAAGATAATCGTGTGAGCGTTGATGCATTTTCTCTTAGCCTTCTTTTGCCGGATCTAAGGCCTTATTATTCTGAGGATTATGCCAAATGGAAAGTCAAAGGGCACGGCGACAGGGTGGAGGTGAGCGTCAAGAAGCCAGTTGGGGGCGAAGACTGGTTTCAAAAGTTCAAGAGTAAGTATATGGAAAGGAGTGTTTCAGGAGATGTTGTGAGAGCACCTGAAGAGAATGGCTTGATTCATTTTTCAAGTTTGTTTGATCAGTACTTTCCTGTCAGCGAATCCCTGGAGTTGAATATCAGGTGCGACAAAGAGAGGCGTGAAGGGTTTTTCCCGAGTTGCAAGGTGAGGTCCAACTACGGCCCGGGCATCGTGCTTGAGTATTACTACGGGATAAATCATTTGGAAAGGTGGCGTGAGATAGACCAAGGCCTGAAGGCTGCCTTGGACGATTTCTCAGAGACTGGTGAGCAAGGGTATTAATCAAGGAAGGAAATTATTATGACTCTTCGGATTACGGAAGAACAATATGCGGTCGCCAAGTCCTATGCGGATCAGGGGGATTACGCGGCCGGTTGGGAATATCTTGGAAGCATTGGTGACAAGTACGCAGATGACGCTTACGTGGTCACCACCGGGGATTTTTCGACCCCGTTTGAGACGGCAAAGTACATGCTTGTGAAGAATCACTGGTCGAATGTTGCTGGAGCGGAAGCCTACTCAGAAAATTTCCAAAGCGTGGCGAGGCAGTATTTTCAAGGGTATGTCGAAGAGATTGATGCCAACGATTACCAACTTCCCGACTCTGAGCAGATTGAGCAAAATTATCGCGATGCCGTAACGGATCACGGTTACCCGCCTGAATTGGCGTTTGATGGTATTTTCACCAATACTTTTGCGGCATTTGCGGATTATTTCTGGCCGGGGCCGAAAGAGGAAGGTCTTGATTGGACCGATATGCTTGGCATGGAAGACGAAAGGCAAGTTGCGTCCGATGTGTTCTCGGATCTCGATACGTGGAGCTCCTGGAAGCTTTTTTGCAAAGATGTAAAAGAGACATCTGCTGATTTGGCTGACCACGAGATTACCGATAGCCGCGAGTGGTTTACCGACTTTCTCGTAGAAATGGGAGGCCCATCAGGCATATTCGATTCCGCCTGGAACTACTGGACTGACGACTTTATCGACGACGTCCGCGATTTCTTCA
>CAYUAO010000222.1:0-1444 GCA_964442775.1 uncultured Halothiobacillus sp.
AACAGCGCCATGGCGAGAAGCATGGGCACGATCGCGAGCTATTCGATTCTCGACGGCATGCGCATCGATCCTGACGGTGTGGAGGCGGGTAGTTATGACGGTGCCGAGATCGAGGTTCCGGACGATGGCGATTGTGCCGGGGTGAATGGTGGTGCGGCCGACCTGGCGGGTGAGAACCTGGAGAATTGGTGCTTCGAACTGGCCGAATTGGTCGGTCCGGGCACTACCGGCACGATCACCGAGTTGGGCGGCGGCAATTACCGGATCACCATCGAGTTCGACGACAGTCGTGCGACCGGCGGTGAAGACGCGGAAACCCTCGTGACGCAGGCCAAATTATGATTCATGACAAGATCATTCCCCACGACTTCAATCGTGACCTGTCCGCAAGTGGCGGGACGCGCGAGGAGGGTTTCACCCTTGTCGAGTTGATGATTGCTCTCGTGCTGGGGCTGCTTGTGGTGGCCGGTGTGGGCAGCGTGTTCATCGCCAACAAGGATGCGTATCGGACCAACGAGGCCTTGTCACAGGTGCAGGATGCCTCCCGAACGGCCTTTGAGTTTCTTGCTCGTGATGTGCGTGAAGCCGGGTCCAATCCTTGTGGTGCTGCCAGCGTGGACAGCGTTTTAAATTCGGCCGATGACCCGATGCTTGACGATAACTCGCCCATCCTGGGCTGGGATGAGGTGGCAGACATTGAGAGCGACGAAGATTATGAAGATGTTGATTTGCCCGGGGCGGGAGAAGAAGGCCGCCCGGTAGGAGGTGAGTCGCTCATTCGCTTGGCGAGCGCGGAGGATTCGGGGTTGGCTCTAGAGCCTAGAACGGGGGTCAGAAACGAAGCAAATGTGCCACTAGAAAACCCAACGACACGGATCAGTCCGGGCGACATCCTGATGTTGTGTGATGTCGATAAGGCCACGGTTTTTCAGGTAACCAACTACAACTCATCCAATCGTGTCGTGAACCACAACACCGGAAAAGAGAGTCCGGGCAATCGGACCAAGTGCCTGAATCACCCGGTGCCCCAATCCGAGTCGGGTGGGAACTGCAGCACATTCAGCCCGAGTTCCTACTTGGCGATATCAACGAACTACATTTGGTACGTGGGAGTCAACGGAGCTGGTGGGCGCTCGCTCTACCGTTATGGCCGTGGCCAAGACGCCGCTTCCGAGCCTGCCGAGATGGTGAGGGGAGTGGAAGGAATGAAGATTGAGTACCACGAAACCGATGCAGACGACTTTGTCGAGGCGGCGTCCGTGAGTGATTGGGACGAGGTCGATGCCGCAAGGATCACGTTGACCGTACGCAGCCGTGGATTGAACCCGGACGACCCGGACTTTGGCGCCGGCGCCGACCGAGAGCGGCTGCAACGAAATTTCTCGACCACGATAGCCATTCGAAACCGACTGGACGGCTGACGGAATGATCGCGCAACCAATGA
>CAYUAO010000222.1:1454-2276 GCA_964442775.1 uncultured Halothiobacillus sp.
CTCCAGCCAACGTGGCGTGGCTCTGGTCATTGCGCTCGTGTTGCTGGTCGCCGTCACGCTCATCGGCCTGGCGGGGATTCGTGGCACGACGTTGCAGGAGAAGATGTCGGGCAACTACTTCGACCGCGAAACCGCGTTCCAGGCGGCCGAGGCGGCGATGGATGTCGCGGCAGCACGGTTGACCTCGGAGTTCGCGACCTTCGAGACCAGGATCAATACCTACGACGAACTGGACTGCACCAGCCGGTCCTGCGCCATGAATCCGGCAGACGATGTCCCCGCAGCCGCCTGGTTCGACGTGGCCGACGGGGTGGGCGACATCACCTTCTCCGCCAGGGACTCCGCGATCCGGCCGCAGTTCGTGGTGCAGGACATGGGCAGTTGCTCCACCGGCACCGGCGGAGGGGACTTTGTCGGGACCACGGACCAGAACGAGTCCGGGGGCGGCAAGGGAACCTATTTCAATGATGCCGGCCAATGTTTCCGCATCACGGCCCGTGCCGTCGACCCCGACCTGGAGATCGATGACACCGAAATCAATGCCGAGCGCGCGCAGGTCGTCCTGCAAGCGACCTATCGAATGTGAGAGGTGATCTCATGAAGATCCTGTCCTGGCCATTTCCTGTTTCTCGTCGCGGCTTGCTCGCTTTCCTTTCCGGGGTGTTGTTGTCCCTTCTGACCGGCACCAGTGCCGCCGCCGTCGATGTCAGCCAAAGCCCACTCATCGTGAGCGAGCCGCTGCCGCCGAACATCGTCCTGTTGCACGACGATTCGGGTTCGATGGCCAGGGATTACATGCCGGACGATTTTGACAGTGGTTAT
>CAYUAO010000223.1:0-2258 GCA_964442775.1 uncultured Halothiobacillus sp.
CAGGACATCCCGTCACAGGGGGACCTTCCCATTCGCGAGATGGCCTTTTCGATATCGCCCAGGCGACCGGCAAGCAACATGGCCAATGCGTGATCGGTTTGGTTGGACTCGACCTTCGTCTCGAAGGCCCGCCAATCAAACAGGTCGACCGGGGAAAGCCACGCCCCTCGGTAGAAGAGCTTTTTCGCAATGGTTTCCTCGGGCCGCTCGAGTGGCAAGGCAGTACGACGCTTGGCGGGTTGATGCGAACTATGGATAAGGCGCGGTGCCACGATAAAGCGAATTTCGCCTTCCGGGAATCGGATTGTTACTCGGCTTGATTCTTCGGTGATCCCGATGGCTTGATACTCGTCCTGCCAGCACAACGCGGACACCGCGCGTAGCCACTTCGGCGTGTCGAGAAAGATGTCGATGTTGTCCGTCTGTCGATGATTCAGGATCTTGATCAGTCCCGCGCCGCCGCCCAGAAGCGGGGCGATCGATTCGCCGGGGTGCATGGACTCGAGTTTGCCAATGAGGTGTGTTGTCCGGAGAAGTAGTGGTCGCCATTCACCTCTCGGCTCATCGTTGATGTCCTCCACCAACGAGGCCGACGCGTTGCCCGTCCAGCGCACGATGAGGTGTTCGAGGTCAGCTCGCCGAATACCTCCATCGGCCAGGTGGGCACCGTACAAATCGGCGACTGTGTTGAAATCGGCATTGCATTCGTTCGCGGCACGGACGATCAGATCAAGAGGGGTTTCATGGAATAGAGCTCCCCACTCGGGGCGATTGGGTTCGAGCAACCGTCCCGATCGAAAAGCTTGAGCAATCAGGTGGCCGGGCATCCGGTTTCCGTAGGGAGCGCCAAGGTTTCCGGCGATGAGTTCACACGCGGACATGTCGGTTACCCCGCTTGCATGAATGAGATGATCGTTATCACGTCGCAGGGCCATCTCGCATGCCCCCTCTACCTCCGTGAGCAGGGACCGAAGCCCGGCGAGCCAACGTCGATAGATGAAACGGCTGTAACGGTCGAGGCGACCCTTTTGTCCTACCCAACTGACCAAACCTTATCGGGAGTCAACATGGCTTGTGAGGACCGAGAGCAACAAGCATACGTCTGGGTCTGGCGGCCGGGAAGAACGACCCCGGTACTCGCCGGGTACATTTCGGAACGAGACGGCGGGTTCGGTTTCGGGTACGAGGAAGGTTACTTGCAGCGGCGCGATGCCATTTCGCTCTACGAACCGGAGCTGCCGTTGCGGCGAGGGACGGCACCGCTGTTCCCCGGGCTGACGATTCCGGGCTGTATACGAGACGCGTCCCCCGACGGCTGGGGGCGTCGAGTTTTGGCACAAGCCAGGCTGGGGCGCGATGAGACCTCGATCGATGGCGCCGATCTCGATGAGGTCACCTGCCTTCTCGAGTCTGGCTCAGATCGGATTGGCGCGCTCGATTTTCAGCGCTCATCGAGCGAATACCATGCTCGTGGCGCTGGCCCGGCTGCTCTGACGGAATTGGTGTCGTCGGTTGAAAAGATGGAGACGGGTGTTGCGCTTGATCCGCAAGAAGACGCGAAGCTTATCTGCGGAGCAGCGGTGGGCGGCGCAAGGCCAAAGGCGCTGTTTGAACAGAATGGGCGTGCCTTCATCGCCAAATTCTCCACTCCGTCTGATCGGTTCAGCGTGCTGAAGGCGGAGTATGTCGCGATGCGACTGGCCTCGGAGGTGGGTTTGGATGTGGCGCCCGTTTCACTCACCCGGGCCTCGGGTCGGGAGGTGCTTCTGATCGAGCGCTTCGACCGTGTAAGGAGCGCGAACGGGTGGCAACGCAAGGCGATGGTTTCCGCGCTGACCCTGTTTGAACTGGACGAGATGTTCGCCGCATACGCCAGCTACGAAAGCTTGGCGGAGATTGTTCGTCAGCGCTTTTTCGAGTCCGGAAAGACGCTCAACGAGCTTTTCGGTCGCATGGTGTTCAACGTCCTGTGCGGCAACACCGACGATCACGCCCGCAACCACTCCGCGTTCTGGGATGGAGCCTCTCTCTCGCTGACCAGCGCGTACGACATCTGCCCACAAGCGCGAACTGGCCAGGAGGCATCCCAGGCGATGCTCATCTGTGGCAAGGATCGGTTGAGTCGCATCACGACGTGCCTGGACGCCGCCCCAGGATTCGGGCTGACCGAGGAGCAGGCCAAGTCCATCATCGCTTGTCAGATACGTGTGATCCAAGAGCAATTCGACAAGGTTTGCGATGAAGCCGAACTCACGGAT
>CAYUAO010000224.1:0-2254 GCA_964442775.1 uncultured Halothiobacillus sp.
GACGGAGCACGAGACTCACCATGAAGGTCAATCTTCCGGTCACGCAGAAGGCCGTCGACTACCCCGCGGACATGCAGCTGATTTCGACCACGGACCTCAAGGGCCAGATCACCTACGTCAACCAGGACTTCATCAAGATCAGCGGCTTTGCCTGGGACGAACTGATCGGTCGGCCGCACAACGTCATACGCCACCCGGACATGCCTCCGGCCGCCTTCAAGGATCTCTGGCAGACCATCAAGTCGGGCAAGGTATGGCACCAACTGGTGAAGAACCGCTGCAAGAACGGCGACCACTACTGGGTCGACGCCTACGTGACTCCCGTCTACGCCGGCGACGAGATCGTCGGCTACCAGTCGATCCGCACCAAGCCCAGCGAGGCGGCCGTGCGGGAGGCGGAGGCGCTCTACCGCCGCCTGAACGAGCAGAAGGCCGACTCCCTGCCCAAGCGCCGGCGGCTCGCGGACCTGAACCTCAAGGGAATCGTCCTCGTCGGCCTGGCGCTGGTCGGGACGGTGCAGGTGCTCGAGATCATCCAGCCGGCCTGGCTGTCCACGAGCGCCGGCCTGGCGCTGGAGATCAGCGGGATTCTCCTGACCGCGGGCATCGGCGTGCTGCTCTGGAGCCGCGTCTTCCGTCCGCTCGACCATTCGCGCACCCTCCTGCGCCGCATCGCCGGCGGCCGGCTGCGCCAGCCCATCCATGTCAGCGGGCAGAACGAGATCGGCGAGCTCAACCAGTCGATCAAGCTCCTGCAGGCGCGGCTGGCGACGGTGTTCGGCCAGTTCACCGAGTCGGCGCTGTCGTTGACCGCCTCGGCCGATCAGCTTTCCGCGACCGGCGAGCAGACCTCGCAACGGATGCAGCAGCAGACCCGGGAGGTCGAGCAGGTGGCCACCGCCATGAACGAGATGGCGCAGACCGTCGACGAGGTCGCGCACAGCGCCTCGAACACCGCCGAGACGGTCGAGCGCGCCGACCGCGAGGCCCATGGCGGCAAGGAACAGGTGCGGCGCACCCACGAGGCGATCGAGCAGCTGTCGCAGCAGTTCCAGTCCACGGCGGACTCCATCGAGGCGTTGCGCGGCCACGGGGACCGCATCGACAGCATCATCCAGGTGATCGGGGGCATCGCCGACCAGACCAACCTGCTCGCGCTGAACGCCGCCATCGAGGCGGCCCGGGCCGGCGAGCACGGTCGCGGCTTCGCCGTCGTCGCCGAGGAGGTGCGCTCGCTCGCCTCCAAGACGCAGGCCTCCACCGGCGAGATCCGCGACATGATCGAGAACCTGCGCGGCGGCATCGGCTCGTCGGTGGACAACGTGGAAAAGGCGCGTGGCCGGATGCAGGAGGTCGAGGACCAGGCCACCGCCACCGACCAGGCACTGGACTCGATCACCGCCGCGGTCGACGAGATCAGCCAGATGAGCACCCAGATCGCCACGGCTACCGAGGAGCAGAGCGCCGTGGCCGAGGAGATGAACCGCAACATCACCTCGATCTCCGGCGAAACCGAGGAAACCAGCGAGAACAGCCACCAGGTGGCCCAGCTGGGCAGCGCACTCTCCGACATGGCCGGCGAACTGCAGCAACTGCTCGCCCAGTTCAACACCGACGCGAGCTCCACCTTCGACTTCGCCTCGGCCCGCGCCGCCCACCAGGCATGGAAGACCCGCCTGCGCTCCTACCTCGACGGTAACCGCGAGGCGCTCGACCCGGACAACATCGCCTCGGACCACCAGTGCCAGCTGGGCAAGTGGTACTTCGGCACCGGCAAGCGGAAATACGGTCACCTGCCCTCGATGCAGGCCATCGAGGAACCCCATCGCCAGCTGCACCAGAAGGTCCAGGAGATCGTCGACCTCGACCGCAAGGGGGACACCGAGCGGGCGCATCGGGAACTGGCGACGATTGACCAGCTCTCCGACCGGATCGTGACCCTGCTCGACCGGGTGGAACAGGAGACGCGCGCGGCGTAGCTGTTACGCCGTCCGCGCCGCCGCGGACGGGGCATCATCCCCTCCCGCGTGCTATCGTCCCGCAAACCTTTTCCGCATCCACCCGGTCACGGACGATCCGCAAAGGCATTGGGGATTCGTTCAGACCTTCCCGAGGGAAGGTCTGAACGATTCGATGACGTCTCTGCGGGACCTCCAAGGGCCCAGGTGCAAGGCGCAGTCCGCAGTGAAGGGCCGTTGTCCTTTACAAGGGCTGCAACGCCGCAGATGGGCCCTTGGAGGCCCGCCCGGACGGG
>CAYUAO010000225.1:0-2227 GCA_964442775.1 uncultured Halothiobacillus sp.
GCTCCGGTCCCGGTTCACCCAGACGGGGCTCGCGGGTTTGCCCGCACTCGGCGTTGCCGTCCCTCGACGGGCAACGAGCCCGTCTTCGGTCCGGCGCCAGAAAAGCGAACAAACCCGCCAGCCAGAGATGCCATCGATTCGTGCAGAGTTTCCTTAAAAAGCCGGCAACCAACCCAGGGAAAACCATATCCGCGAAGTCCGCGCCCAGCCGCTGCCGCCCCCTCCCGCGCCAGGTGTGAAAGTCCCCGGCCGGGCAACCGGACGCATTACGGGACCGCTGCCGCTACGAAGGCCTCTCCACCGCGTCCGGGTCGGGCACCCTGCCTTGCGCTTCGGGGATTTGCTTGTCGTAGGCGGCCTGGAGGCCCGCTTCGCAGTCGTCCTCGTCAAGCGCCTCACCGATGGTGCGCGGGTACAGCGGCGAGAGGAGGGCGACAACCACGCCGATCGCGGCGAACATGGCGAACGCCTCGGCGTAGCCGAACGCATCGACCAGCACACCCACCACGGGCGAGCCAACCGCCTGCCCGAGCGACACCGCCACGAATGGCAACACCGGCCCCATCGACAGGCGACCCGGCAACAGTCGAATGCCGGTCATCAGGTAGAGCCCGGTCAGGCTCATGTAGGCCAGGCCGAAGACCAGCGCCGAAAACGCCGCGAGGAAGAGATTGCCGGGGCTGGCGGCGAGCAATGCCAGGCTCGTCGAGAGCATCATCAGCATCAGCGCCTGGGTAATGGGCGGATTGTTGCGATCGGCCAGATCGGCCACCACCGCGCCGCCGAGCCCGGCGATGCCGACCGCCAGCCACAGCCAGCCGGTGGCCCCGTCGGGCAGGTCACCCAGGTTGACCACCAGGTCGGGCGCGAAGATCCAGTAGGCGGCGGAAACGAAGCCCATCAGGAAGGCGAACACCGAGAGCCGTCCGAGACGCCACCATTGCAGGGAGCTGATCGGCGGAGGCGTCGCGACCTCCGCGGGCGTGACCCGCGAGACCGACGGGATGACGAACCAGGTAACCACCAGCCCGATCACCGCCAAGACGGCAAAGGATCCGTAGGCGATCCGCCACGCGTCGGCCAGGAACAGCACCGCGGGCACCGCGACGACCACGCCCACGCTGGTCCCCGCGTTCATGATCGAGCTCACGCGCCCGTGCATCGAGCGATCGACCACCGCCTGCATCGCGCCCGACAGCGCCGGCATCATCAGGCCGGTGGCAACACCGCAGGCAAATACCCCCACGCCCAGCGACGTCGCATCTTGTGACTGGCTGATCACCAGCAGCCCACTGGCCGCGAGCGTGCCCGACAGCATCGCCGTGTAGCGCGCGCCCATCCGCTTGGCGAGAACCGGCGCGGCGAAGGAGGCGAGGATGAAGCTGATCAGTGGCAGCGCACCGATGATGCCGACCACCTCCGCCGACAGCCCCAGCTCGGCGCGGATCGGCGGCACGAACAGGCCGAAGGCGAAACGCGCGAGCCCGTAGGCGATGGCGATCAGCCCGGCACCGAACAGCGCGAACTTCATGCTCGAAGGAAATTGCATGCCACCCCCACCAGACCCGCATCGGAAAGTGTCGCCCGCGACGATCGCGCCGCACGCCGGCAAACCGCAACGTCAGAGACTGGCACCCCACCCTCACCGAATTCAAGCAGGCCGCCGGTTTGCGCAGGACCCGCTCTCACGTCGTGACGGCTGGGACCGAGTCAACTCGCAGGCAGAAACGGACGTGGCAAATGTACCCCTGCCATCCCCTGAAAATCAGCCCTCCACCTGCCGTCGGATATGATCGATCACCGCACCATGCTCATGCGCGGGGCTGAACATCACGATGTCCGTATCATCCTCGGCCCGGACGCTGTGGCCCGGCGGCCAGTAGAAAAGATCGCCGGTCGACGACGTCTCCTCACTGCCGTCCGCGTACAGCGCCGTGATCGCGCCCTTGACCACGTAGCCCCAGTGCGGGCTCTGGCAGAGGTCACCCTCCAGCCCGCGCAGCAGCTCGGTAATATCCGTGCCGGCACCGAAGGAGAAATACTCCGCCCCCATCGTCTCGTACCCCGAGACATCGCCGAAATCGCCCTGCTGCCTCGCCGTCGCCCCCGGGGTATCGACCCGCACGGGAATGTCATCTTTCGCGATACGCATAACGCCACCTCCCATCGAGATTGCCCGTTTCCTGACAATCACGAGACTAGACAATCAGTTGGAAATCCGCCGAAG
>CAYUAO010000226.1:0-2204 GCA_964442775.1 uncultured Halothiobacillus sp.
ACTTCGCCGAACTGGCCATCGACCGCCTGATCGGTCTCCAGGATGGTGTACGTCGTCTCCGGGGCGTAGGTACTGCCGTCATCCGACCCGTTCTCGGGGGTCACATGAACGGTCGCGCCCTCATCAATGACGATATCGCCCCCTGTGACCGCCACATGATCGTTGTTCACGCCCGGGGCATTACCGGCGTCATCGACTTCGACCTGGAAGGTCGACCCATCCTCGAAAAGAAGATCGCCGGTCTCGATCGAAAGGCTGCCGATCGAATTACCGGGCGCAAGGGTCCCCCCATCGGCGATCACCGCACCGCCTCGAACAAGGCCGTCGCCCATCAGCAAACCGCCGCCTGTGCCGGAAGTCCTCACCCTCCCGTCGCTCTGGAGTACCCCGTTGACGACCGCCGATCCATCACTCCCGATGGTGACCTCCCCCGTCGTCACGGCTTCACTCCCCTCGCCAACCTCGAGGAGGGCCTTGCCGTAGAGGCCCACCACCAGGTCGCCGTCGACATCCATGGCGGTGTCCGATCCGGTGAGGGTCACACGCCCCTCGGAGTCTGGCCGAAGGCCAATGGCGACTTCATTCGAAACGTTGACGGTAGCACCGCTGTCGAGCCACAACTCCCCCTCGCCGAACTCGCCCACACCCAGATTGGGCACACGGATTTCCGTTTCCGAGCCTCGGGCATCAAGACGACCGGCGCCAAGCTCCCGATGACCGAGGACCATCTCGCCATCGGTTTCGGAAACCCGGATTGTCGCCCCATCCTCGGCGACCAGTTCTCCGTCTCCGTCGTCGCCGATAAAAAGAGCGTGATCGACATTCCACGCCGAGTCACGCGCGACACGGACCTTTCCCGCACCACTCTCGACAGCACCCACGCTACCGACTCCGGATTCCACGGTACTGCCATCCAGGATGTCCATCTCCCCGTCACCTGCCACACCGACGCCGACGACCGACTCGATACCCTGACCGGTCACGACCAGATCCGAACTGTCGCCAACCTCGAGCCGACCGGTCGATCCAGCCTGACTTCCGACATGGACAAATTCGTTGGCCTCCATCGAGCCCGACTCCGCCAGGCTGACGAGCCCGTCACCGGCATCGCCGACATGGAACTCGTCGTCTGCCGTGAAACGCCCCCCGTTTATCGCCAATTCCCCGTCACCACCGGCGTCCCGGCCAATCCACGTGGCACCATCGACCGTCACTTCACCGCCATCCTCGACGGCAAATCCACCGACGCCCTCGCCACCGATCGTCAGTGGGCCGTCGACATCCAGGCTCGGGCTCGATGTACCCCCACCAGCCACCGTTACCTGACCTTCACTGTCCGCAGCGGATCCGACAATGACACGGGCGCTTTCCACTTCCCCGCCATCCAGGATGCTGACTTCCCCGGTTCCTTCGTCACCCACGACCAGGGAACCATCCACGAACCACTGCCCGGCCTCGACCCGAACCCGTCCAACCGCATCGCTCTTCCGACCGACGTAGGCGACATCGTGAAAAGCCTCGGCACCGTCGAGGATCTCGAGCGAGCCCTCGCCTCTCTGTCCGACCGCGACAGTCGCACCCTCGAGTTGCGACAACGAACCGGTCACCACGACTCGCCCCTCGGCGTCGGGCCCATTGCCAACGTACATGGTGCCGGAAGCCTGTGACAGGCGGCCGCCGTCGTCGACCCGTAGGGAGCCGATTCCTGCGCTTCTGCCGACATTGAAGTTCAGACTCTCGTGGATCCACGCCGCCTCCTCGCCGGAAACGGTTGCTGAGGCCGTCGCGTCCCCGAACACACCCAGGCTGGTTCTGCCTTCAGTGGTCAGGGTCGCATCGCCGGTCACCAGCAAATGCTGCGTGCCCGCATCCTCGAACGGCCCGATATCAAGCCCTCCGGCGGAAACCTTACCCGTCTCGATGCGCACCTCCGGCACACTCTCGTCGCTCTCCTCACGGATCACGGCTTCGACCGTTTCGTCCGGAATACCGTCACTCCAGTTGTTTTCCACGGCCCAGTCACTGCCCGACCCCTCGCCGGTCCACAAGGTCTGATCCTGTGCTATCGCGCCATTGCCGAAAAGCATCAACGCTGCCGGCGAGATCACGGCATACCGTGCGAATCGAACGACGTTACCGCGGCGGCGCACCAGCGACGACCGAACAACGTGGGCAATTGTTTTCCTGCGAAATACGGGCATTTC
>CAYUAO010000227.1:0-2193 GCA_964442775.1 uncultured Halothiobacillus sp.
GTGCAGACCTTCCTTAAGCCACCCACGCCGGATGCGAGGCCATGGACGCGACCAACTCGTTTATCCTGATCGGCGCCCTGCTGCTGTTCACCAGCATCCTCGCCGGCATGGCCTCGTCGCGCTTCGGTTTCCCGTTGCTGCTGATCTTCCTCGCCGTGGGCATGCTCGCCGGCCAGGACGGCATCGGTGGCGTGGAGTTCGACGACTTCGAAACCGCGTTCCTGATCGGCAACCTCGCGCTGGCGATCATCCTGCTCGACGGCGGCCTGCGCACGCACATCCGCACCTTCCGGGTCGCGCTCAAGCCCGCCCTGTCGCTCGCCACCCTGGGAGTGATGATCACCGCCGGCGCCATGGGGGCGCTGGCCACCTGGCTGATGGGCTTCGACTGGTACTACGGCCTGTTGATGGGGGCGATCATCGGCTCGACCGACGCGGCGGCCGTGTTCTCGCTGTTGAAGGGCAGCGGCACGCGCCTGAACGAACGCGTCGGCTCGACGCTCGAGATCGAGTCGGGCATCAACGACCCGATGGCGATCTTCCTCACCATCACCCTGCTCGAGGTGATCTCGGCCGGCCAGTCGCTGCTCGATCCCTGGATCCTGGTATTCCTGGTCCAGCAGTTCGGCATCGGCGCGGTGTTGGGCGTGGCCTTCGGCTTCGTGCTGCGCGAGGTGTTGCGCCGCATCGAACTGGCCGAGGGGCTCTACGCGCTGCTGATCGCCTCGGGGGGCTTGCTGTCGTTCGCGCTGATCAACGAGCTCGGCGGCAGCGGTTTCCTCGGCGTCTATCTCACCGGCCTGGTGATCGGCACGGCACGCAACCGCGGCACCTTCCACGTGCTGCGCATCATGGACGGGCTGGCCTGGCTCGCGCAGGCGGGCATGTTCCTGATCCTCGGTCTGCTGGTCACCCCGTCGGCGGTGCTCGACCAGGTCGTCCCGGCGCTGATCCTCGCCTTCGCGCTGCTGCTGGTCGCCCGGCCGATCGCCATCTGGATCGGGCTGTGGCCGTTTCACTTCAACTGGCGCGAGACCACCTTCATCGCCTGGGTGGGCCTGCGCGGCGCGGTGCCGATCGTGCTGGCGCTGTTCCCGATGATCTACGGCATTGCCGACGCCGACCGCTTCTTCGAGATCGCCTACGTGGTGGTGATCACCTCGCTGTTGATCCAGGGCAGTACCGTGCCGCTGGCCGCCCGCCTGCTCAAGGTCGAGGTGCCGCCGCTGGCCGAGCCGCGTCAGCGGACGGACCTGAATCTGCCGATCGAGCCGCGTCTGGAAATGGTGCAGTTCGTGGTCGGCGAGCACACCGACGCCGACGGGGCGGGTCCCGAGCGCATGCCGTTCGGCGAGTCGGTGACGATCGCCGGCGTGGTGCGCAACCTCGCCCTGCGCAAGGTGGAGGGCGGCTTTCGTTTCCAGTCGGGCGACATCGTGCTGACCATCATCCCCGAGGACATGATCAACGATCTCAACCGCTTTTTCACCGGCGAGCGGCGCAAGAAGGCCGAACTCGCCGAGCAGACCTTCTTCGGCGCCTTCTCGCTGCGCGGCGCGGCGCGGGTGGTCGACCTGGCGCAGGTCTACGGCATCCAGCCGCCCGAGGCGTTGCAGGAGGCGACGCTCGACGAGGCGATCAAGTCGCTGTTGCGCAACCCGCCGGTGGTGGGCGATTCGGTCGACCTCGATCGCGTCAGCCTGACCGTGCGCGAGATGGACGGCCCGACGATCACGCAGGTGGGTCTCAAGTTCCGCGAAGAGGGTTGATCACCCGGGCTTGTCATTCGGGATCGAGCAGCCGCGCGACCCGCTCGCGCAGCACCGGGATGACCTCCTGCTCGAACCAGGGGTTGTTGCGTAGCCAGCGGTTGTTGCGCGGGCTGGGATGCGGCAGCGGGAAGTGTGTCGGGGCAAGCCGGCGCCAGTCGGCGACGACGTCGGTCAGCCGCTGACCGCCCTTGAGCCCCAGGTGCCAGCCCAGCGCGTAGCGGCCGATCACGACCGTGGTTTCCACCGCCGGCATGGCCGAAAGCAACGGCCGGCGCCAGGTCGGGGCGCACTCGGGTCGCGGCGGCAGGTCCCCGCCCCGGCCGGTGCCGGGAAAGCAGAAGCCCATCGGCACGATGGCGATGGCCGGGTGGTGATAGAAGGTCTCGCGGTCGATGCCCAGCCAGTCACGCAGCCGATCGCC
>CAYUAO010000228.1:0-2187 GCA_964442775.1 uncultured Halothiobacillus sp.
GTTGAATCCGCCCCAGGAGATGCCGATCATGCCGACGCGCCCCGAGCACCAGCGCTGCTCGGCGATCCAGCGGATTACCTCCACCCCGTCGTCGAGTTCCTGCTGCAGGTACTCGTCCTCGAGCACGCCTTCCGAATCGCCGCTGCCCCGCAGGTCGACGCGCACGCAGGCATAGCCGTGAGCCGCGAAATAGGGATGCATCACGTCGTCACGCACGCGGGTGTTGTCGCGCCGCCGGTAGGGGATGTACTCGAGGATGGCCGGCACGGGGTCGGTTTCGGCGTCCTGGGGCATCCAGATCCGGGCGGCCAGCCGCGTGCCGTCGCTCAAGGGGATCCAGAGGTGTTCGATCTCGCGAACGGGCTGCGGCAGCGGGTCGATGATCCTCACGTTGCCCCTCCTTGCTGGTCTGGTTCATCGGGCAGGTCTCGGAACGCCAGGGGCAGGCGCTCGAGCATCTGCTGGTATCGGTCCATCACGTCGTCATGGCTTGCCCCGCCGAGGAAGATCACGGCCACCTCGTAGCTGTAGACCTCCTGGCCGCGCATCTGGGACAGGCGCATGCCCTCCTCGACCTCGACCTGGATGCGACAGCCCGGAAACGCCTGCTCGAGCTCGCGGATCTCGTCGTCGGTCGGCGCGCGGGTGACGACGGCATCATGGAAATGCCGCAGCATGAACTTGATCGCCACCCGGTGCGGGCCTTCCCAGCGCGGGAACGAGGGCCGGCGCCCGAGCGCCAGGTCGATGGCGACCTCGTGGTGCGATGCGCCGGCCACGTCCATGAACAGCGGCGAATGCGACTTGGAGATGCGCGTGTTGACCTCCAGCAGCCAGATGCGGTCGGCCTCCTGGTCCCAGAAGTACTCGATGTTGAACGGCGTGTCGTCGAGGTCCATGGACGGGACCGCGCGCCGGGTGATCTCCACCATCCGCTCCCGCACGGACTCGGGCAGCTGCGAGGGAAACTCGTACCGGGCGAACGACGAGCCGACGCCTCCTTCGCGGATGGAGTCGATCACGCCGTAGACCGTGGTCTCACCGTGTCGGACGAAACCCTCCACGGTGCATTGCCAGCCGTCGACCGGCTTTTCCAGCGTGCAGTGCCAGGCATCGATGTCGGTGGGAATGTCGGACGGCAGGCTCGCCCGGCAGGTGAAGCGTTCGAAGGGCTCGCCGAACAACCCGATCCCGGCGCGCAGGCCGGCCAGGGCGCGCTCCAGCTCTTCCGGCCCGTCGACGCGGTAGACCATCTGCGAGGAAAAGCCGATGTTCGGCTTGATCCAGAACGGAAAGCCGAGCTCCACCCGGTCGGCGGCGTCCGGATCGAAGGGGTCCAGGGACTGGAACTCGGGGATGTTCTCCGGGATCGCGCGGGCCTGGCGCAGTCGCGACCAGTACTTGTGCTCGGCGATCAGGATGCTCTCCAGGCTGGGGCCGGGCAGCCCCAGCGCGTCCCGGAAGACCACGCGAAGCGCCGTGGTCGGGAAGTCCCAGTGGCCGATGACGGCATCGGGCCGCACTCCGGACGCCTCGATCTCGTGCATCCCCCGCTCGATCATCGCGTCGATGGGGTAGCTGTCGGGATGGACCACCATGTCGTAGGGCAACAGGCCGTGGAAGGAATACGCCTCGGCATGGCGGATCCCCTCGAGCTGCCGGAGATGAAAGTCGTCCAGGCCGATGACGAAGACGTGCTTGGTCATGTCATCCCTCCCGGGAAACGATGCGGCGATCATGGCCCACGCGACGTGGGCCCGACACACGATGGTAGATGCTGTCCAATCGTCTTGCCGCCCCCATCGCCCCGCGGGTGGACTACGCTCGGAAAACGCGAGCTGACACAGACAGTCGGGAATACATGGCCCCGTCGACACCCGACTGCCCGCCGGGGAAGGTCTGCACGATCATGACCGCGAGGTCCAGACAGCATGAGCGCAGAGAAAGCCACCCCGCTAGACGTAGCGAGGGTCACCCTGATGCTAACCGGCGACGTGATGACCGGCCGCGGCATCGACCAGATCCAGCCGATCCCCTCCGATCCCGTCCTCTACGAGGACTACATGCACGACGCGCGCGGCTACCTGCGCCTTGCCGAGACCGCCAGCGGCCCGATCCCGCGCCGCGTCGCCCCGACCTTGTATGTTCAACCCGACTGGTTTGCTAGCTTTTCAAATCAGTCGCCGG
>CAYUAO010000229.1:0-2182 GCA_964442775.1 uncultured Halothiobacillus sp.
TCCCCCTGTGACGGGATGTCTTGGGCGGCGATCGACACCGATCGGAACCACTCCTTTGCCGAAAGCATTGACTGGGCCAATAGCAAGGTTCGGCAACTTCGACTGATCGCGGGGACCTGACGAACTCGGGGCAGTCGTTCGCGAAATGGCGACTTTTGCAGGCCCAACACCAACACAGCGGTTCGGCTCGCGATCGCAATCAATCCGGAGAACAAGGAAACAAATTTGTTCCCTTGTTCTCCAATTGGCCTTGTCGAACCGTCCGTAGTCACGGCGAGCCGTCTCTGGCGCAACGCGGTTGACCGGGAGGCCGGTGGCTCACCCGCCCTCTCAAGGCTCACCGAACGCTGTGAAAACCACACCTCGGATGACCATCCGAGACATCAGCGGTTAGGCGCCGGACGATTCACTCGAATCGTTGTCAACGCCCACCAACTGGATCGAGATATTGTCCAAACCGCCACCGGCAAGAGCGAGCTCAAGCAAGTGATCGACGATCTCCCCAAGCGGGCCTACCATGTTCAGCGCATCGGCCATGGCCGATTCCGACGTGTAGCCGTAAAGCCCGTCACTACACAGCAGAACCCTTTCTCCCGGAGAGATCACACCGCCTGTCACTTCTACGTCCCGCGAGGAGAGACGCCCCTGCCCGACCGATTTGTTGAGCTTGTTCAAGTGGGGATACCGAGACGCCTTGTCGGCGCTCAGTGTTCCGGCATCGATCAGTTCCTGCAAAAGTGAGTGGTCACGAGTTAGCCGGACAAGTCCCGAACCGTTCCAACGATAAGCTCGGCTATCACCGACCCAGGCAATGTCGTACCGGCCCCCAGAAAGATGAAGGACCACCACGGTAGAGCCCATTCCCCGAATGCCCTGCGCGGTACTTGCCGCCGCCAATACTTCGTTATTGGCCCGAACGATCGCCTCACGCAGGGAAGCGCCACGAACGACCTCCCCGCAAACCGTCTCGACGACAATTCGGCTGGCAACCTCGCCTCCTGCCGCGCCGCCGATGCCATCGGCAAGCACCC
Organism: uncultured Halothiobacillus sp.; assembly: GCA_964442775.1. Lineage (GTDB taxonomy): Bacteria > Pseudomonadota > Gammaproteobacteria > Halothiobacillales > Halothiobacillaceae > Guyparkeria. The sequence continues at coordinate 1,032 of CAYUAO010000229.1, forward strand.
ACAACCCCAAATCAGGCCGTGAAGCGATGCTGTCCTCGTTCCGAGGCCGATGCAGCCCCGGGTGAGTCACGGAAGCGGACTCGATAGCGATCCCAGGTTCTTCGGAACTCATCACACACCGCTCCTGCAAGTCAGCCACCGGGTGGCAGCACTCGCTTTGCCGGGACAACGACAGATCATGAGTCGACCGGAAACTCGATCACGCGGCTTCCCGCCAAACCAAGCCCGTAGACCTGGATTCCACCGGGAAGCTGCGCCTCGTATTCCTCGTGATGATGACCATGCAGCATCACCTGCACGCCCATCTTGCGAGCGAGAGATCCAAGGACACGAAAACCGTGTCGGTGAGTGTCCGGCCCTTCGTGCGTGACGAGCACATCGGCCCGCTGTAGCGCCAGTCGGTCATAGTCTTCCGGGAAAATGGCGTACCGGGATTTCAGCGGCAGGCCACCCCGCCACCGATTGCCCTTGCCCAGAGTCTTCAATCGCTCCTTCGCGGTGAGAAAGTTTGGTGGATCGTCCGGCATCCAGACCTTGCCTTGGAACACACCGCCCAGCCCGCCGATCCGCACGCCCGCGACATCCTCCACGCGACCGTGCAGACAGACATGACGGCTGGAGAATAGAAAGTCATACATCGCCTCGGAATCCATGTCGTGATTCCCGTGGATCCACGCGATCGGACCGGGGAAGTCAGCCAACTCGTCATCCAGCGGGCGATCCAGCGTCTGGTCTCCAAGCAAGACAATGGCATCCGGGCTGTGCCGCTCGGTCGCCTCGTGAAGCGGCGCGAACTTTCCGTGTGGGTCGGCATGAAAGAGGATCTTTGTCATTCCGTATACCTTTCGAGCGGATCATCGACCGACTGAGAACAGGAGCGATATCTCTGAGTCTCATCAAGAGACAAGGTGGAGGGCGAGAGAAGCCATGATCTTCAGAGCGAGAGCGCCCCCTGAGACCGTGGCGACTTGGCTGCGAGGATTTCGTCTAGCGCATCTAACAGCGACGACTCGGATTGTTCCGATTCATAGGATTCAAGCAGTTGCAGGCTTCAAAGGCCGCCATCCCAGCCATTCGATCCCCGAGAAATTCCCGGATCAAGGCCATTCAAGGTGTTTTGACTGATCAGGGTCTCCACCAGCTCCACCGCG
>CAYUAO010000230.1:0-2158 GCA_964442775.1 uncultured Halothiobacillus sp.
GGGCACGCTTTTCCGTCTTCCCTATGAGTTTGCGATGCCTGACGTGCTCTACGAGGAAGAGATTAGGGACGGAAGCCCACAGTTGCTGGAAATGGGCCTTGCGACGCTGACGGTCGACGGAGAATTTGTGGCCTACGCTGAAGGCTTGGGTGATCAATACGGCCTTGAGCCGGGGTTCAACGACCGACTCGCGCTGGCACTGGCTAAGCAGGAGAGTTGCCCGCTGTTGACTGGGGATGCCAGCCTTCGGGCGCTTGCCGCGAGCGAAGAGGCCGAGGTGCGCGGCACATTGTGGATTCTCGTTGAAATGGTGGAGTTCGGCCTTCTGCGGAATGACGATGCTCTAGCTGCCCTTGATCTGATGAAAACGCGGAGAAGGCGCTTGCCTTGGAAGGAGGCTCAGAAGTGGATAGAAGACGCGAGCTTTTGCGTTAGGCAGGCGAGTGTTTGAGCGCTATTGCGGTATCCTTCGGACTCGCCTAAGTGTCACCAGACGAACTCTAGTGGCGCACGGGAAAGTGTGGCGTAGCTCCTCGGCCTAACTCAGTCCCGCTTTCAGTTCGACCGCTCAGACGTGCTTAAGTATTTTTCGTTATGGCTTCTGCTAGGGCGGGCTCGTCGGCCAATACGGCAGCGGCATTTTGCCGGTTAAAAGGTATCGGGGTGCCAGTGGCATCCAGTACCCCATCCCAATCAGAGATCAGCGACATCACAAGCTTCTCAGCCCAAAACTCTCGCTCCTCCAGCGAATCCGAGCGAGAAATCTTTTCCAAAAGTTCTAAGGTGGCTTCATGGTCGTGATTGGCTCTGATCTCGAAATCAGCGCCCATGGCGCTGATCCACCGCCTGTCCATCTCTTCGGTTTCTAAGTCATTGATGCTCAGTATTGGTGCGGAGCCGTTCCTCCAGCGCGAAACCTGAGTTTGTGCCGCTCTGATGTCGGGAGCTTTTCGCAGCAGCCGGGCAGCTAGCTCCGCTTGGTCGTCGGTGTAGTCGTCTTGGAACCTGCAACGTTTGAAATGAGCTACCAGTTTTGTCCGCAAAGGATTCGATATTTCCATGCTGGTGGCCGCGACGTAAAGCATGTGAGTCAGTGCTTGGTCGTGCTTTCCTTCGAGTCTCAACACTCTTGCCATCTCGCGATGTACGGATGCCACTAAGGCTAGAGTCTGGCGTTTTGTGAAATGATGCTTTGCTGCGTGTTGCAGAAACTCGGATTGTTGAACGTGGAGTTGTTCCCACGCGTGATCATAATTTTTCCTCTGAATGCTTTCTTTGGCCCTGTCTCTTGCGACCGCGGCTTTTCCAAGATGATTGCCGCCTAGATCCTCGTTTTGGAGGGGGCGTGGGTCCTCTTCCGCACCCTGATCGACGCTCCCGAGTTTTTCTTCTGTATGGAAGTGGTTTTTTTTGGAGAAGATTTTTTTTATGGCGTCAAGCATTTTTTCCTCACTCCATTTTGATTTCGGTGCCGAGGTCAACCGATTGATTGCCATCATGCTTGGGCGCTGATGGCTCTCTGCTGGTGTGGAGCTCTAAGCTTCCCTGGCTGCCTTGGGCCACAGCCAATCGATCTTGCATGGTGGGCTAACGTTAACAGGGTTGGAGGAACGTTATGGAGCACCGAATCACCTTTCGAGGCTCTGTAGCCATGTTTTTTCCGTAACGATCTGCAGGCCCGTCCCTTGTTGAGCATATGCTTGGGCCTTTTCGATCTTCCGTCCGAAACTACTGTGGGCCCAATCGCGGCTTTCGGCGCCGCCAATAACCAAGTAGTTCAGCCGCGTGGTGATGCCGTTGGTGATCTTCCCTCCGGCGCGCTCAATCTCCTCTTGGCATCGTCTGCGCGGGCCGAATAGAAATTTTCCGGTCAGGCAGAATGAGCGGCCATGGAAATCGACCCGCTCGCATTCAGTGACGGCCAGGGTGGAGGGCATGCCGCCGGCGAGCCCTTCATCCAGACCGCCGCCGTTGATCTTTTGCAACGTCTCAACTAGATCAGCGCGTTCGTCCTCCGTGATCACGCCATCGTCAAGGATCTCCGCGACGCGTTCGCTCAGGACGTTCACCGGCCACTTGTCGGCGACCTCGAGCCCCTCCACGTCTTTTAGCCAGTTGTCGATCCGTTGAATTTCGTGATCGTGCAGGTGGTTGTCCG
>CAYUAO010000231.1:0-2146 GCA_964442775.1 uncultured Halothiobacillus sp.
CTGACCGCGGTCGACTCGGCGCTGATGGTGATCGATGTCGCCAAGGGCGTCGAGGCGCGCACCATCAAGCTGATGGAGGTCTGCCGCCTGCGCACCACGCCGATCATGACCTTCGTCAACAAGCTCGACCGCGAGGGGCGCGACCCGCTCGAGCTGCTCGACGAGGTCGAGACGGTGCTCAACATCCGCTGCGCGCCGGTGACCTGGCCGATCGGCAGCGGCAAGCGCTTTCGCGGCATCTATCATATCGCCCAGGACACCACCTATCTCTACGGCGCCGCCGACGGCACCCGCGACCAGGCGGTCGAGGCGATCAAGGGGCTCGACAACCCCGCGCTCGACGAACGCATCGGCAGCCAGGCCGACGAACTGCGCGAGGAGATCGAGCTGGTGGCCGGGGCGGCCGACGAGTTCGACCTGGAGGCGTATCTCGCCGGCAAGCAGACGCCGGTGTACTTCGGCTCGGCGATGAACAACTTCGGCGTGCAATCCTTGCTGGACGACTTCGTCGAGTACGCCCCGCCACCGCAGCCGCGCGAGGCGACCGGGCGCACGGTCGAGCCCTCGGAGAACAAGTTCACCGGCTTCGTCTTCAAGATCCAGGCGAACATGGACCCGCAGCACCGCGACCGGATCGCCTTTTTGCGCATCTGCTCGGGCGAGTTCCGCCGCGGCATGAAGTCCCACCACGTGCGTCTGGGGCGTGACGTGAAGATCCCCGACGCGCTGACCTTCATGTCCTCGGACCGGGTGCGTCTCGAGACTGCCCAGGCCGGCGACATCATCGGCATCCACAACCACGGCACGGTGCGGATCGGCGATACCTTCACCGAGGGCGAGAAGCTCGCCTTCACCGGCATCCCCAACTTCGCCCCGGAACTGTTCCGCCGCGCGCAGTTGAAGGACCCGCTCAAGTCCAAGCAGCTGTTGAAGGGGCTTTCACAGCTGTGCGAGGAAGGGGCGACCCAGCTCTATCGGCCGATGACCAACAACGACCTGATCCTGGGTGCGGTGGGCGTGCTGCAGTTCGACGTGGTCGCCCAGCGCCTGAAGGACGAGTACAACGTCGACTGCCGCTTCGAGGCGGTCAACGTCAACACCGCCCGCTGGGTCGAGTGCGACGATCCCAAGCGCTTCGAGGAGTTCAAGAACAAGAACCAGCAGAACCTCGCGCTCGATCACGCCGGCGACCTGGTCTACATCGCGCCGACCCGGGTCAACCTGCAGATGACCCAGGAGCGCTGGCCCGAGGTGCGCTTCCTCGCCACCCGCGAGCACGGCGACTACAGCACGGAGTGATCCATCCGTTGGCGGGCGATGCCCGTCGCGGTGTCAGTGCTCCTCCGGATTCCCTTCGGGTTCGCCGCCCAGCGTGCGCTCGACCAGTTGGTCGAAATGGTCCGGGTTGATGTACTGGAACATCTCCTTGTCGTCGGGCTCGACGGTGATGGCGACACCCTTCTCCGGGTAGAGCCACAGCTTTGCCGGCGGCTCTTCCTCGTCGCGCTCGCCGCGCGGGATGGTGCGCTTTTCCGCCGGCTCGCCGAATCGGCGGATGATCAGTTCCTCGTCGTAGTCGGCGCTCGGCGCGTAGCTGATCGAACGGATCGGCTTGTCTTGCGCCTCGATCAGCGCCTCGTCGGACATCGAAAGCTTGCGCGCCCCGCTGGGCGTGGGGTCGGCGATGCGCGATTCGTCCGCCCAGCGTTTCAGCGTTTCCTTGTCCACTTCGCCCACCAGCACTACCTGCGCGGTGAGCGGCCCCACGCTCATGTGGCCGAAGTAGGCCTCCAGCGTCAGCGGCTCGCCCGGCGTGGAGAATATCGCCAGATCGGCCTTCTGGTCGTAGAGCCGCTTGAAGTCCAGCAGTGTCGATTCACCCAGCGTCACGCCGAAGACCGAGACCTGCTCGCGATCGTCGACCTCGACGTCCCACGGCAGAAAGGCGTGGTCCGGCGGGCTCTGATCGCAACCGGTCAGCAGGGTGATGAACAGGGCCGTTCCCAGGGCGAGTGGCCGGAGGGATCGGATCGGACGTCGCTGTGGCATGACGGGAGGCTCCGGAACGGGAAAGGCGATCGATTGACGGGTCGGTCCCTAGGGAAACTCTGCACGAATCGATGACGTCTGAAGCGGGACCTCCAAG
>CAYUAO010000232.1:0-2099 GCA_964442775.1 uncultured Halothiobacillus sp.
GCGCCCGGTCAGGCCGCAGTCACCCACCGGGCCGCCGATGATGAACTGCCCGGTGGGGTTGATGTGGTACTTGGTGTGCCGGTCGAGCCACTCGGCCGGCAGTACCGGCCTGATGATCTCCTCCATCACCGCCTCGTGCAGGTCCGACTGCGCGATGTCCGGGTTGTGCTGGGTGGAGAGCACCACCGCGTCGATACCCACCGGCGTACCGCCCTCGTAGCGGAAGGTGACCTGCGATTTCGCGTCCGGGCGCAGCCACGGGAGGGTGCCGGCCTCGCGCACCTGCGCCTGGCGCTGCACCAGCCGGTGGGCGTAGGTGATCGGTGCGGGCATGAGCACGTCGGTCTCGTTGGTGGCGTAACCGAACATCAGGCCCTGGTCGCCGGCGCCCTGGCTGGCGGCGTCCTCGCGATCGACGCCCTGCGCGATGTCGGAGGACTGCTTGCCGATGGCGTTGAGCACGCCGCAGGTGTGCCCGTCGAAGCCGAGCTCCGAGCTGGTGTAGCCGATATCGACGATCACCTCGCGGACCAGTTCGTCGACGTCCACCCACGCCGAGGTGGTCACCTCGCCGGCGAGCACGACGAAGCCGGTCTTCACCAGCGCCTCGCAGGCCACGCGCGCCGCCGGGTCCTGTTCCAGGATCGCGTCGAGGATCGCATCGCTGATCTGGTCGGCGATCTTGTCCGGGTGTCCCTTGGATACGGACTCGGAGGTGAACAGGTGGCGCTTCGCGTTGGTGGCACTCATGGCGTGCGGGCCTCGGGGTGCGTTGGCAGTGGGTGAAAACGATCGGACAAAACGGCCGGGATAATGGCACAGTTCATCGCGAGATTCAGTAGCCGTAGGTGCCGCTCAGGAGATCGGCGTGGCCCTCGTACTGCCGGTTGTTCGCTCGAACGATGTCGGTCAGTTCCTGGTCGTCGAGGATGTGCCGGCCTTCCTTGGTCTCGGCGAACGACAGCAGTGCCTGCTGCAGGGCGTCCCGGGTGCGCGCGTCGAGCTCCGGGCTGACCGAGAAGGCCAGAAACGGCAGCGGGTCGGTTGTCACGACCGGGTAAAGCCCCGGGTAGCCGCCGACCAGCGGGGTGGGGATCACGCCGGCCCGGGCCTTGCCGTCGAGTACGGCCTGCGCGACATCGCGGTTGGTGCGCTCGAAGGCGAGGGTGGGCTGCTGGACCGGGTTGGGGAACAGCTGATAGAGCACCAGCGCACCCACGGACGGCGAGGGCTGGACGGCGACGCGCTTGTTGATCAGTTCTTCCGGCGAAACGACAAGGTCGTCGTCGCGGGTGACCAGCGACTGGGTCACCTCGCCCTCGAAACGGGCGATCACCCGCCAGTCCTGCCGCTGGACGCGGAAATCGGTGACGGGGGCGGCGTCGAGCGCGATGTCGAACTCCGAGCCCCCGCGCGTCGCCTCCCAGAAGGAGAGGTAGTTCGCGAACAGCTCGATCTCCACGTCCTCCCCCGTCCGGTCGCTCAGGTACTCGGCCACCGGCGCGTAGGCCTCCTCCAACTCCGATTCCGGCAGGAACGGGGCGATGGCCATCTTCAGCGTGTCCTCCGCCCGGGTGGGGAGGGCGGTGACCAGAAGGACGAGTGCCGCCACCAGCAGGGACGGCAGGCGGCCGGAGATGGTCTGTCGGTAGGTGGCGGGGCGGGCGGGGCGCGTCGATGCGTGCATGGGTGGGCTTCTCCTGTTCCCTGGCGGTTGGTCTTCGCTGCCGGTCTGTCGCCGGCTCGTCCGTGCTGCGAGCTCGACTCGCAGCGGCGCCCGTGGCAATGGGTCTCGGGCTCGTGAATGGCTGGGAAAATATCACAGTTGTCGTCGGGGCGGCGAGTTACGGCGGGCGGCGCCGACGCGCTTGCTCCCGGGGCGGCGTGTCGTGCGACACTCTTTCGCTGACTTGTTTGGTCCGTTGTCCAAATCCAGGAACATTCCCGAGGAGGTCTGCTCAATGGCTCGTACCGAAACCCCTGTCTGTGACTTTGGCAAGCCCGCGGTGGATTTCGCCCTGCCGGACGTCGAGGGGCGCATCTGGCGCCTGGAGGACGTGCGGGGAGAGAAGGGCACCCTGGTGATGTTCATTTGCAAC
>CAYUAO010000233.1:0-2098 GCA_964442775.1 uncultured Halothiobacillus sp.
GGCCCGGAGCACAGAAGCGCTCCACGACGAGGCCGAATAGATTGACGCAACCTGATTATCCACCACCCCAACGGAGGCTTGCGATCGGGGAGCAGGCCATAGATCGTGGGCGTCGACGAGGCATGGCGCTGACGCTCCCTGGAGGGAAACTCTGCACGAATGCCATGCCACTGAAGGCTTGGCGAGTCGTTCGTGATCAAGGTGCGCAGAAGCGGTATGGCATTCGTGCAGAGTTTCCCCTGGCCGGCTGTCGTCGTCCGATCGATGTCCTATGCTGTTCGTGTCGGGCCGCGACAGTGAGCGAGTCCGCTCCCGGGGAGGGTGAAACAGGCATGCACGCGGCATCTCGGATCCATGCGTCCACCGCCGCCTGGCGGCGCTCGATCTGGCTTGTGCTGATCGCGGTCGGCCTGGTCTGGCTGGCGGTGGCCGCGGCGCAGGACGAGCGGCGGCAGGCGGTGGTGCTGACGGTGCAGGACGCGATCACCCCGGCGACCGCCGACTACGTCATCCGCGGCATCGAGGCGGCCGAAGAGCGCCGCGCCGAACTGGTGGTGCTGGCGCTCGACACCCCGGGCGGACTCGATTCCAGCATGCGCTCGATGATCCAGGCCATCCTGCGGGCCGAGGTGCCGGTGGCGAGCTACGTCCATCCGGCCGGCGGGCGGGCCGCGAGCGCCGGCACCTACATCCTCTACGGCTCGCCCATCGCGGCCATGACCCCCTCGACCAACATCGGCTCGGCCACGCCCGTGCAGATGGGCGGCGGCGGTCTGCCCGGCATGACACCGCCGGACGAGGAGGGCGACAAGTCGAAGGACGAGAAGGACGCGGCGGAGAACGGCGGCGAGAACGGGGAGCCGGCCGATGCCAAGGACGGAGAGCCGCGCCGCGGCGAGGACGCCATGGGCCGCAAGGTGCTGGAGGATGCGGTTTCCTATATCCGCGGCTTGGCCGAGCGTCACGACCGCAACGCCGACTGGGCCGAGGACGCGGTGCGCGAGGGGTTCAACATCACCGCGAGCGAGGCGCTCGAGCGCAACGTGATCGATTTCGTCGCCGATGACGTCAGCGACCTGCTGGCCCAGCTGGACGGACACGAGGTGGTCGTCGCCGGCACGAGCCGCACCCTGTCGACGCAGGGCATCGAGGTGGTCCGCGAGGATCCCGACTGGCGCGCCAAGCTGCTGGCGGTGATCACCAACCCCAATATCGCCTACATCCTGCTGCTGATCGGGATCTACGGCATCATCTTCGAACTGGCCAACCCCGGTGCGATCGTGCCGGGGACGATTGGCGCGATCGCGCTGATCCTGGCCTTCTTCGCCCTGCAGGTCATGCCCTTGAACTACGCGGGCCTGGCGCTGATCCTGCTGGGCATCGTCTTCATGATCGCCGAGGCGTTCGTGCCCAGTTTCGGCGCGCTCGGCATCGGCGGCCTGGCCGCCTTCACCGCAGGATCCATCATGCTCTGGGACGACCCTGAACTGAACGTTGCACTGCCCCTGATCATCGGCGTGGCGGTCACCATCGCCGGCTTTTCCATCTGGGTGCTGGGCCGGTTTCTCGACGTGCGCCGCAGACGCCCGGCGACCGGCTACGAGGAAATGATCGGCATGCAGGGGGTCGCCCGCGAGGACTTCGATCGGACCGGCCGGGTCTGGGTACACAGCGAGTTGTGGAACGCGCGGACCCGCTCACCCGTCCGGGAAGGCCAGACGGTGAAGGTGGTGGCCATCGACGGATTGTTGCTGACCGTCGAGCCGGTGGAACGGACATGACACGATGACGCAGGGCCGAGAAGGCCCGGGAGGAGAAGGACGATGTTCGGTAATTTCGGTTTTCTGGTGGTGCCACTGGTCATCCTGGTCGCGCTCATCGCGATGTCGCTCCGGGTGCTGCGCGAGTACGAGCGCGGCGTGGTGTTCTTCCTGGGGCGGTTCCAGCGCGTGAAGGGGCCGGGGCTGATCATCGTCGTCCCCGTGATCCAGCAGATGGTCAAGGTCGACCTGCGGATCATCACGCTCGACGTGCCCAGCCAGGACGTCATCTCGCAGGACAACGTCACCGTGCGGGTCAACGCGGTGCTCTACTTCCG
>CAYUAO010000234.1:0-2091 GCA_964442775.1 uncultured Halothiobacillus sp.
AGGTCCAGGGATGGACCTCGCGACGCAGCAGATGTCCGGCTCAAGGCGCGCCCTGCGGGGCTTGGCGAGTCGTTCCGGCCTCGCGGCGCTCGGCGCTTCCCGGGCTGCGGCGTGCCACCGGCACGCCGGCGACATCGCGCCTTGACCACGAACGACTCGCCAAGCCAGAGTGGCATGGCATTCGCGCAGACCTTCCCAAGGCAACACGAGTTCTCAGGGAGAACGCACATGGCTGACACGACCGACATCCAGGTGGACGGCTGGGAAACCCAGAAACGTCCCCCGATGCTCATCCGCAAGTTCGAGTTCGAGGACTATTCGCAGACGCGTGATTTCCTCGACCGGCTCGCCGAAGTGTCCGAGGAGATGGGCTATCACCCCAGCCTGCAGTTCGACCGCACCAAGGTCTCGGTGAACGTCTCGCCGCTCGAGGAGACGCTCGGCGACCTCGAGGTGCGCTTCGCCCGGCAGGCGACCGAACTGGCCGACAAGACCCGGGCCGGCTGACCTCATCAAGGAGGGCGACACCATGGCCGCACACGTCATCGCACTGGCCAATCTCAAGGGCGGCTGTGGCAAGACCACGCTGTCGATCAACCTGGCCTCCGGGCTCGCCCGCCGTGCCGAAGTGGCGCTGATCGACGCCGACCCCCAGGGCGCGCTGCGCCACTGGTCCGGCTGGGGCGAGGCCAAGTCCGGCCTGCCCCGCCTGTTCGACGACCATGACGACGCGCACGCCAACCTGGCCGCGGCCCGGGAATCCTGCGACTACGTCATCGTCGACTGCCCGCCGTCGCTCGACATGAACGTGACCATCGAGCTGCTGCTCCACAGTCACCAGGTCCTGATCCCCGTTCTTCCCTCGCCGCTCGACCTGTGGGCCAGCGCCGACACTGTCAAGGCGGTGAACAAGGCACGCGAGAACGGCAACCAATCCCTTTCGGCGGCTCTGTTGCTCAACCAGACCGAACCGCGCAGCGCCATGACCCGTGCCATGCAGAACGCGATCACGGGCCTTGGCTTGCCCGTACTCCCGGCGGCGGTACGTCGTCGGGCCGCCTATCGCACGGCGGTCGTGGAGGGAGTGAGCGTCTACCAGCTCGGCGGCCGCGGTCGTGCGGCGGTGGACGAAATCGAGAACATCATTGACGAGGTAACGCCATCATGAGCAAGTTGGAAGACAAGCTGAGCGCCAGCGTGAAGTCCGAGTCGGAAACCAAGTCGGACAAGCCGGCCGAGGCGGCCAAGGCGGAATCCAAGCCGGCGGCGAGCAGCACCGAGAGCAAGCCGGCGTCCTCGGCCTCCAGTTCCACCGCCCGCAAGGCCCCGGCGCGCCGAAGCGCCCCGGCGACGAAAACCGCGACCCGGAAGTCGAGCACCTCAAGGCCGGCGGCCAAGAAGCCATCCACCCGGTCAAGTACCGCGAGCAAGGCATCGACCGAACGCAAGGCCGAAGAAAAGAACAAGACACCGGGCCAGGGCAAGCAGCCGCTGCACCCGCGCCGGGTCTGGCCGGACTGATCCCGCCCAAGGGCCGGCCTCCACCGGCCCTTGTGTTTCCCTGCCACACGCGACGATGCGACCGACACCATGAGCAGTGCACGGCTAGAAGACCAGGTACGCCTGAACGAGCTCGGCGAAACCGCCCGGGAGATCCTCGAGATCAACTGGGTGGACGCCACGCGCGTCTTTTCACCGCGGGCGCTCGAGGCCTATGTCGAAGGCGCCATCAGCCTGCAGTCGCTCGGCCGGGGCGAGGAGCTGGTCCTTGCCTACATCGAGAGCACCCCCCAGGTGGCACGGGAGCTCGGTACCGATACCGCCTTCGAGCTGCTCTCGATGGCGATCAAGATGTTCTCCAAGACCAGTGCCGCGGTGCTGGCCCTGCTGTTCTCCACGGCCCCGGTGGCGGCGAACCGCCTCGGCGAGGCCTCGCTGTTCCAGCAGTACCTGTCACTGGTCAACTACGTTCTCGCGCAGGCGCCTCGCGCCCTGCGCCCCATGCTCACGCAGCTCGACCACCTGCTCGAGGTGCTCCGATGTAAGTTAAGGTCCGCGCCTTGCCCGGCTCAATTTGATCCTTGTCAAGAT
>CAYUAO010000235.1:0-2064 GCA_964442775.1 uncultured Halothiobacillus sp.
CCCCGTTCGAGCATGGCAACGAGCCGAGGCCGGGACACGCGCCGGGCGGCGCGTTTCGCTTGCGGGGCAAGCTCGCTCAAAGGCATACGACAGCCGTAGGAGGGCCTTCAGGCGCGATACGCCGACGTGGCACCTAACGGGCATCGCGGCTAAAGCCGCTCCTACGGGATGGCAAAACGCCACACCGTGCGAGCGGGCCTCGCCCGCGAAGGCGGCGCCAGCCGCCGTCCCCGTTCGAGCGTGGCAGCCGGCCGAGGCCGGGACACGTGCCCGGCGGCGCATTTCGCTTGCGGGGCAAGCTCGCTCAAAGGCATACGACAGCCGTAGGAGCGCCTTCAGGCGCGATACGCCGACGTGGCACCTGATAGACATCGCGGCTAAAGCCGCTCCTACGGGAGCGTTCGGCGCCTGAGCGGCGAGCGGGAAGGTGGCCATCACGTCCTCAGACGAAACGCCGGGTTTCCCCGTCGCCCTCGATATTCTCGATGCAGCGCCCGCAGAGCGTGGGATGCGTGGCGTGCGTGCCGACGTCCGGGCGGAAGTGCCAGCAGCGCTCGCACTTCTCGGCCTCCATCGGCGCGATACGCACGGCGATCTCGCCCACGCCCTCAATGCTCTCGGCCTCGACGTCCGTGGGCTTGTCGGCGAGCGGGCGCACGGTCGCCTCGGAGACGATCAGCAGGAAACGCAGCTCGTCGCCCAGCGCCGCCAGGCGCCCGGCAACGGTCTCGTCGGCCCAAAGCTCGACGCTGGCCGAGAGGTTGGCCTTGATGCGCTTTTCGTTGCGCGCGACCTCGGCGTGGCGGTTGACCGCGTCGCGGATGGCGATCACGTCGTCCCAGAAGCCGCGCTGGCCCACCCCGTCGCGGCCGTCGTGGAGCAACGGCTCCAGCCCCTCGACGTGGGTAGCCATGAACACGCTCTCCTCGCGTCCGGCGACCGCCGGCAGATGCTCCCAGAGCTCCTCGGCGGTGAACGACAGCACCGGGGCGATCCAGCGCACCAGCGCTTCGACGGTGCGCCACATGGCGGTCTGCGCCGAGCGGCGCATGGGGGCATCGGTCTGGCCGGTGTAGATGCGGTCCTTGACGATGTCGAGGTAGAACGCGCCCAGCTCGATCGAGCAGAAGTGGTGGATGCGCGCGATCGTCTGGTGGAACTGGTAGGCGTCGAAGCCGTCGCGTACCTCGCGATTGAGGCGCGCGGCGCGGTCGACCAGCCAGGCATCCAGCGCCAGCAGGTCCTCGTCGGCCACGGCATCCTTGGCCGGGTCGAAGCCGTCGATGTTCGCCAGCAGGAAGCGCGCGGTGTTGCGGATGCGCCGGTAGGCATCGGCCGTGCGCTTGAGGATCTCCTTGGAGACGGTCATCTCGCCGGAGAAGTCGGTGGAGGCCACCCACAGGCGCAGCGGGTCGGCGCCCATCTGGTCGATCACCTCCTGCGGCGCGATGACGTTACCCAGCGACTTCGACATCTTCCGGCCGTTGGCGTCCACCGTGAAGCCGTGGGTGAGCACGCCGCGATACGGGGCCTGCTCGCGCAGTGCCGTGGCGGTCAGAAGCGAGGACTGGAACCAGCCGCGATGCTGGTCGGAGCCCTCGAGGTACAGGTCCGCCGGCCAGGTCAGCTCCTCGCGGCGGTCGAGCACGGCCCAGTGGGTCACGCCCGAGTCGAACCACACGTCGAGCGTGTCGACGACCTTCTCGTACTCGGCCGCGTCCTCGCCGATCAGCTCGGCGGCGTCCAGGTCGAACCACCAGTCCACGCCGTGCTGCTCGACCTGCTCGGCCACCTTCCGCATCAGCTCGGCGGAATCCGGGTGGGCGTGGCCGGTCTGCTTGTGGGCGAACAGCGCGATCGGCACGCCCCAGAAGCGCTGGCGCGAGATGCACCAGTCCGGGCGGTTCTCCACCATGCCCTCGATGCGCGCCCGGCCCCAGTCGGGCGTGAACTCGACCGTTTCAAGCGCCTTGATCGCATCACGGCGCAGGTGCTGCTGGGTCATGGAAACGAACCACTGGTGCGTGGCGCGGAAGATCAGCGGCGTCTTGTGCCGCCAGCAGT
>CAYUAO010000236.1:0-1989 GCA_964442775.1 uncultured Halothiobacillus sp.
GCTGGGCAAGCTCTCCGGGCGCAACGCCTTCAAGAGCCGCCTGAAGGATCTGGGTGTCGAGCTCGAGAGCGAGGAGGCCCTCAACGACGCCTTCCGCCGCTTCAAGGAGCTCGCCGACAAGAAGCGCGAGATCTTCGACGAGGACATCCAGGCGCTGGTCTCCGAGGTCTTTGATGAGCAGGAAGAGGCCTTTCGCCTGGTCGCGCTGCACGTCTGCTCCGAAACCGGCGAGACCCCGGAGGCGACCGTCACCGCCTCGATCCGCGGCGAGGAGATGACCGCCACGGCCACCGGCGCCGGGCCGGTCGATGCCGCGCTGGCCGCGATCGAGAAGATCGTCGCCTCGGGGGCCAACCTGCAGCTCTACTCGGTCAACAACATCACCAGCGGCACCGACGCCCAGGGCGAGGTCAACGTGCGCCTCGAACGTGCCGGGCGTATCGTCACCGGGCAGGGCGCCGACACCGACATCGTGATCGCCTCGGCCAAGGCCTACCTCAACGCCATCGAGCGGCTCGAGCATCCGCCCAAGCGCGCCCACCCGCAGATGGGTGACGTCTGACCGGGGGCGCGAGACCATGGGTGTGAGGGTCGATCGCGAGACGGCGCTGGGCTGGCTGGGCATCGAGGGCTATCGGCCCACCGGTCGCGTGCGACCGACCGGTTTCGTCTCGGCCACGGGCCCCGAGCCCGATGCGCTGGCGGTCGACGAGGCGCCTGCGCCCGATGTCGACCACGCCGCGGCGTTCGCCGAGGCCGGCCCCGAACCGAACACCATGGCCGATCATGGCGAGGCAATGCCCGGCGTCTACCCCGCCAGTTCCGCCGGGGATGTGTCGCCGCCGTTGGGCGAAACCGTTCCGGGCCGGCCCGAGGCAGTCGTGATGGTCGGAGCCGACTCGATCCACCGGCCCCTCGCCGAGGCGATCGCCCGGGTGGGCGGCCTGGCCTGCGAGATGGGCGCGGCCGAAGACTGCCTGCAGCTGGGCGGGGAGAAATGGGAGCTGTCGGCGCTGGCCGGTGACGGCCAGGCAAAGCGCCGACTGTGGCGGGCGCTGATCGCAGCCGGGCGGCGAGCGCGGTCGTGAGCGCTCCGGCTGCCATGACGCCGTCCTGGGACTGGGCCGCGTTGGCAGGCGAGGACCTGCCGGAGATACTGGCGATCGAGGAGGCGGCCCATTCCTATCCGTGGAGTGAGGCGGTGTTCGAGGACTGCCTGCGCGCGGGATATCGCCTCGACGGGGCCTTCGAACGCGGCAGTCTGCTGGGCTACTCCGTGGCCATGGCCGTGCTCGACGAGTGGCACCTGCTCAATCTCTGCGTCGATCCGGCCGTACAGCATCGTGGCGTGGGCCGCTTCCTGCTCGAGCGCCTGCTCGACTCGGCGCGTGCGGCCGGGGCGGGCTGCCTGATCCTCGAGGTGCGCGCCGGCAACCACGCCGCCATCGCGCTGTACGAGTCGGCCGGCTTTGCCGACATCGGCCTGCGCAAGGCGTATTATCCGGCCCCGCAGGGGCGCGAGGACGCCCGCGTGATGCGTCTGGCCCTGACTTGACGCCACGGCGACAGACAAAACCGCGCAACAACCCCGGTCCGCCCACAGAGCGAACCCCACAATCGAGCCGAGACCGAATGAGTACCCAGCCCGAAAACGACTACTTCAGCCGCCGGACCTTCGCGATTATCTCGCACCCGGACGCGGGCAAGACCACCATGACCGAGAAGCTGCTGCTGTTCGGCGGCGCGATCCAGCTCGCCGGCACGGTCAAGGGCAAGAAGTCCGGTCGCCACGCCACCTCCGACTGGATGGCGATGGAGAAGGAGCGCGGCATCTCGGTGACCAGCTCGGTGATGCAGTTCCCCTACCGCGAGCGGATCGTCAACCTGCTCGACACCCCGGGCCACGAGGACTTCTCCGAGGACACCTACCGGGTTCTGACGGCGGTGGACTCGGCGCTGATGGTCATCGACGCGGCCAAGGGCGTCGAG
>CAYUAO010000237.1:0-1950 GCA_964442775.1 uncultured Halothiobacillus sp.
GTCGATGTTCCACGGCAGGAGTTGATCGACGGCGTTGACCGGGTGGTCGTTGATCCGCTCGATCACGGCATGCAGGTAGCGGAACGGATCGAGCCCGTTGAGCTTCGCCGTGCCGATCAGGCTGTAGACCATGGCCGCACTCTCCCCGCCGGCATCCGAGCCGGCAAAGAGGTAGTTCTTGCGACCAAGCGCCACGCTGCGGATGGCCCGTTCGGCGGCGTTGTTGTCGATCTCGACCTCACCATGATCCCGGTAGCGCAGCAGGGCATCCCAGCGATTGCGGGCATAGGCGATCGCCTCGCCCAGCTTGGACTTGGCCGAGACCTGGGTCAGCAATTCGTCGAGCCAGTGTTTCATCTCGTCGAGCAATGGCCCGGCCCGGGCCTGGCGTTCGGCCCGACGAACGTCGGGCCGCTCGCCCCGGATGGTTTCCTCAATGGCGTAGAGGGCGCCGATCCGGTCGAGTGCCTCCTTGGCCGTCGGGCTGTGGTTCGTCTGCCAGATGTCGTGGAACTTGCGCCGGACGTGGGCCCAGCAGGCGGCCTCGTGGATCCGGCCGGTCCGGTAGAGGTTGTTGAAGCCGGCAAAGCCGTCGGCGTGCAGCGTGCCGGAGAAACCGGCCAGGTGCTGGTTGGGGTGCTTGCCCTTGCGATCCGGGGAGAAGCGGAAGGCGACCGCCGGCGGGGTTTTTGCCCCGGCCGGTCGCTCGTCCCGGGCATAGGCCCAGAGTCGACCGGTTCTGGTCTTGCCCCGCCCCGGGGCGAGCACCGGCACCGTGGTGTCATCGCCATGGACGGTGGTGCCGGCCATCACGTAATGGAACAGGGCATCGCCCAGGGGGCGAAGCAGCTTGGCCGAGGCACCGACCCAGTCGGCCAGGGTCGAGCGGGACAGGGGCACGCCCTCCCGGGCGTAGATCTCGGTCTGGCGATAAAGCGGCAGGTGATCGGCGTACTTGGCGGTCAGCACCTGGGCCAGCAGGCCGGCCCCGGCCCGGCTGCGGGCAACGGGGCGGTCGATGGCCGGGGCCTGGACGATCGACTGGCAGCCCCGGCAGCGATGCTTGGGGCGGACATGGCGCTTGACGGTGAACGAGGCCGGGACGTAATCGAGGATCTCGGTGACGTCTTCACCGAGATAATCCAGCCGCCCGCCGCAGTCGGGGCAGGAACACGCATTCTCATGGGTGATGATGTCCCGGGGCAGGTGGTCCGGGACGGGCTCCCGGACCGGAGAGCGGCGTTTCACCGTCCCCGTCTTCTTGTCCGAGTCGATGGCCTTCGCTTCCTCGGCCTCGAGCGAGCCGATGGCCAGCTCGAGCTGGGCGATACGGGCGTCGATCTTCTCGGAGGAGCGGCCGAACTGGATGCGCTTGAGCCGCTCGAGTTCGAGCTTCATTCGCTCGAGACGAGCGTCCCGTTCCTCGATCTGCTCGTTAAGCGAACGGATCTCGGTGTCTTTCTGCTGCAGCGTCGTCTGCTGGCTCTGGATCTGCGCCAACCGCTCGAGCAGTTCGGCCTTGAGGGCCTCGACATCGTTGGGCAGATCCGTGGAATTCATGGGAGGTATTATCCCACAAACACCCCGAAACCGGGAGGAAAAAATGCCCTTCAAATGGCGTCAGGAGGCGATCCGGGGTCGGTCGGTCCGCACCGGCATTCGCCAGTCGATGCCCTCGATCAGCATGGCCAGTTGGGCGGCCGTCAACGAAACCGAACCGCCCTCGGCCAAGGGCCAGACGAAGCGGCCTTTCTCCAATCGCTTGTAGTACAGACACAGGCCCTGGCCGTCCCACCAGAGCACCTTGACCCGGTCGCCTCGGCGGCCCCGAAAGGCAAACACCTGGCCGGAGAACGGATCGGCCTCGATGGCGTGCTGGACCATGGCGGCCAGCCCGTCGAAGCCCTTTCGCATGTCGGTGACCCCGGCGACCAGGAAGATCCGGGTGCC
>CAYUAO010000238.1:0-1928 GCA_964442775.1 uncultured Halothiobacillus sp.
TGATCACGAACGACTCGCCAAGCCAGAGTGGCATGGCATTCGTGCAGACCTTCCCTAGGGAAACTCCGCACGATTCAATGGCTTCTCTGGCCAGGTGAGCCGTTCGTGATCAGGGCATGCAGGCTGATGTGGTTTTGGTGCAGGGTTTCCCTGGGCGCGCACCGCGGCTCGACACGATCCGGATCGGTCCCCTGGCTCGCCTGCCGTCGTCTTTCCCCTATTCCCCGGTTGTGTTCTCGATGTTTTCCGTTCGAATGAGTCATTCGCGCCTCGGGCGCCTCTCCCGGGCAATCGCCGTGTTCGCCCTCCTGTCGACGCTGTTGGCGGCCGGGTGCACCGACCCCGAGGAACAGCGGCCTGCCGAGCAGGTGACGGGGCTGCCCGATTTCACGCGCTTGGTGGAGGCCAATGCCGCCTCGGTGGTCAACGTTACCGGCGTGAGCAGCTTGCCGTCCCTCTCGGGCCATGACGAGGGTGACGGCAGCCGGGATGAATGGTTCCGCGGCCTGTTCGGCGAACGAGGCGACGAGGCACCCCGTCAGCAGCTGCCGAAGGAGAACGACGGCTCGGGGTTCATCCTCAGTGAAGACGGTTACATCGTGACCAACGCCCACGTCATCGAGGGGGCGAGCAAGGTGTTCGTGCGTCTATCCGACGGGCGTGAGCTGGTCGCCGACGTGGTCGGTATCGACGACATCGGCGATATCGCGTTGCTCAAGGTCGACGCCGACGAGTTGCCGCCGGTCTCGCTGGGCGATTCCGACAAGGTGCGTCCAGGGCAATGGGCGCTGGCGATCGGTTCGCCCTACGGTTTCGACCAGACCGTGACCGCGGGTGTCATCAGCGGGCTAGGACGACACTTGCCGGGGCGTTCCAACCAGCCCTACGTGCCTTTCATCCAGAGCGATGTCGCCATCAACCCCGGCAACTCCGGCGGTCCGTTGTTCAACACCCGGGGGCAGGTCGTCGGCATCAACGCGCAGATATTCACCGAGTCGGGCGCCTTCAACGGCATCTCGTTCGCCATCCCGATCAATTACGTGGTCGACGTGATCCGGCAGATCAAGCAGACCGGCGAGGTGCGGCGCGGCTTTCTCGGGGTGGAAGTGCGGGCGGTCAACCGCGAGCTGGCCGACCGGGTCGGGCTCGACCGGGCGCGCGGCGCCGAGGTCGTGGGGGTCATCGACGGCTCCCCGGCGGCCGATTCGGTCATCGCCGAGAACGACATCATTCTCGCCGTCAACGAGATTCCCATCGCCGACGGTGCCGATCTCACCGAGGCACTCGGATCGCTACCGCCCGGCTCCGACGTCACTCTCGAGGTCCTGTCCGACGGGGAGATGCACGCGGTGGAAGTGACCCTGGCCTCCCTTCCCGAGTCGGAACAACAACGGTCCGAGACCGCCAGTCCCGAGTCGTCACAGGAGCCCAACCTGGTCGTGATCGAGTCGCTGGGAATGATCCTGCGTCCGATCGATGGCGGAGGCGTTAAGATCGGGGAGCTCGACCCGGAGGGACCGGCCACCCTGGCCGGCCTGGTGCCGGGGGACCGGGTCATCTCGATCGACCGCCAGCCGGTGGAGACCGTGGCGGACGCCTACCGCGAAATCGCGCGCATTGCGCACAACCGGGGGCCACGAAGTGATGACCTGGTACTGTTCCTGGTCGAGCGTGACGGTCAGCAGCGGTTCTTCATGCCCGCCTTCTCGGGCAACCCGCACGACCCTGGCTGAGCCGCGGCGGCGCGCCATCTCTTCTCCGTGCAGCTTCCGGCCCGGACCTATATACTGTGCGCCTTCTCCCGGAACCGTCTTTCCGTCGGCCCCGGGACATTCCCACGAACCGAAAGTTAATATTCTATGGCGTCCGAGCGACTCTCCCGGATTCGCAACTTCTCGATCATCGCGCACATCGACCACGGCAAGTCC
>CAYUAO010000239.1:0-1915 GCA_964442775.1 uncultured Halothiobacillus sp.
TTGGCGGTCAAATCGCCGAAGTAAAATTGACCCCCTGAGCCTGGTTTTCGATGGTCGGACCGGTCACGGTCCCGGCCTTTCGCTTGTTCCGCAGCCGGTAGCTCTCGCCCTGGATCTGCACGATGTGCGCATGGTGCAGCAGGCGATCGAGCAAGGCGGCCGTCAGGGTCTGGTCGTCGGCAAAGGCACCGGCCCATTGGGTGAACGGCAGGTTGCTGGTCAGGATGATGCTGCCCCGTTCGTATCGCTTGGCGACGACGTTGAAGAACAGATTCGCCTCCTCTCTTCCAAATGGGAGGTAGCCGATCTCGTCGATCACCAGCAGCCGGGGTCCGGCCACCACCCGATTGAAGTAGGCCTTCAGCCGGTCCTGGCGATGGGCGGTCGCCAACTGCAGCATCAGGTCGGCGGCGGTGATGAACCGCGTCTTGATCCCGGCCATGGCGGCTCGGTAGGCCAAGCCGATGGCCAGGTGGCTCTTGCCCACCCCGCTGGGGCCGATCAGGACGATGTTCTCCGCCCGCTCGATGAAGGCCAGGTTGCCGAGCTCTTGCAATTGAGCCTTCGGTGCCCCGCTGGCAAAGGCGAAGTCGTACTGCTCCAGTGTCTTGATGGCCGGCAGGCAGGCCATCCTCAGCAAGGTCTGGCGAGTGCGCTCGGCTCGGACGCTAGCCTCGGCCGCGAGCACCTGCTCAAGAAAGTCGGCCAGGGTGCCCTCCTGTTGCGCGGCCCGCTGAGCGACGTCCGGCCACGCCGCTTGCAGGCCGTCGAGCTTGAGCTGCCGGCAAAGCTCGGCGATACGATCCTGCTGCAGGTTCATGCCCGGACCCCCAGCAGCTCGTCGTAGGTCGACAGTGGGTGTTGCAGGCTCTCGATCGGCGGTGGTCCGTGGGACGAGGTGATGACCGATGCCGTTTCGACCAGCCGCGGCAAGGGAAGCATCCCTTCCCGGTCTTCGACCAGCAGGTGGGCCGGGATCTTGCCGGTCGTCCCGTGCACCCGTCGGTTCGCCACCGACTCGAGCCATGGCCCGACGTGGGCATTGGCGGTCTCGACGTCCAGGTCCAGACCCGCCGTCGTCAGGGTCGCCGCCAATGGCGTGACGAAGCTTTCCTTCAGGTAGCGGTTGAACCGCTCGACCTTGCCCTTGGTCTTCGCCCGGTAGGGGCGGCAGACCCGGGGGACGAAGCCGTAATCGTCGGCCAACGAGGCCAGTGCCGGGTGCCAGCGGTGCTTGCCCTCCCCGTAGGCATCTCGGGCCTGGATGATGGCGCCAGCGTTATCGAAGAGAACGTCCCGGGGTACCCCGCCAAAGGCATCAAACGACTCACGCAGTCCGTCGAGCCATGCCGGACTGTCCTCCCGGGCCGAGAACCGCACGAACGCGGCACGGCTGTAGCCCAGGGTCGCCACGAACGCCTTCAATGGTCGGCGACCTCGCCGAATCGTGGTGAAGTCCACCTGCATCTGCTGCCCGGGCTTGGTTTCGAACCGGACCAGCGGCTCGGCCTTTGGCTGCTTGAACGGTGCCAGGTACGCTTTTAGCTGGCTGATGCCGCCGTCGTAGCCCCTCTCCTGAATCTCCCGCAAGAGCACCGTCGCCGGAATCCAACGAGGCTTTGCCGCCTCGATCCGTTCCTGCAGGTGGCCCTTGAAGGGATCGAGCTTGGCCGGCCTCGGTTCTCGAGGGCCATAGGCCGCCGGCAAGCTGTTACGCAGATACTTGCGGACCGTGTTGCGAGAGACGCCGAGTTCTCGAGCAATCTCCTTGATCCCCATGCCCTGACGGGCGAGTACTCTGATTTCCACTGCATTCTCCTGGGTCATCATGGCGGCGGCTCAAAAGCCGCCATCTTCACCCAGGGGGTCAAAATTACTTCGGCGTTAGGGGGTCAGTTTTACATCGGCGGTAACA
>CAYUAO010000240.1:0-1886 GCA_964442775.1 uncultured Halothiobacillus sp.
ACGGCCGGTTCCACCGCATTACCTGGACCCGCGACGAGGGCGGGCGGATGCAGGTGCACGTGGATGACCGCCGCCTGATTCGGGTCAAGGACAATGGTCTACGCGACCCGTTCGAGGGAGTCGTCCTGACGAACCACGGCGGCGACTACAGCCTTCGCCGGATCAGACTCGAGGAATGACCGCTCCCGGCTCATGACCGCCGGACACTGAACAGGAAGGCCGGTCGTGGATCACTTCGGCCACGGGCGACCCGCCCGGGCGTCGCGGGGAGAGCACCACGGTCGGTCCGCGCCGCAGGCACAGGTTCACGCAAGCCACCCGGGGCGGCAGGCGCACGCCGCCCGGATGATGCCGTCGGGCAGACCGTCATGGCGCAGGACTGCGGCGACCATCCCCCGGCAGGAAAATGGCGGGCAAAGCAAAAGCCCCGCTCGATGGCGGGGCTTTCGGGGCATCCGACCGGGGCCGGAAGACTTCGGATCAGCGCTTGGAGAACTGAACCGAACGACGCGCCTTGCGCAGGCCGACCTTCTTGCGCTCGACCTGACGGGCGTCGCGGGTCACGAAGCCGGCTTCGCGCAGCTTCGGACGATGCGACTCGTCGTAGTCCATCAGCGCGCGGGTCAGACCGTGACGTACCGCACCGGCCTGGCCGCTCGGGCCACCACCGGCGACGGTCGCGACGACGTCGAACTTGTCGCTCACTTCCAGCAGTTCCAGCGGCTGGCGAACGACCATCTGCGCGGTCTCGCGGCCGAAGAAGTCCTCGACGCGCTTGCCGTTGACGGTGATGTTGCCGGTGCCCGGACGCAGGAATACCCGTGCGGAGGATCTCTTGCGACGACCGGTGCCGTAATTCTGTGTCATTGCCATGGGTAGTCTCTCTTAGATCTCGAGCGGCTGCGGCTGTTGCGCCTGATGGTTGTGCTCGGCGTTGGCGTAGACCTTGAGCTTGGTGTACATCTGGCGACCGAGAGCGTTCTTCGGCAGCATCCCCTTGACGGCCAGCTCGATGACGCGCTCCGGGGAACGCTCCATCAGCTTCTCGAAGGTGAAATGCTTCATGTTGCCGATGAACCCGGTGTGGAAGTGATACATCTTGTCCTTGGCCTTGTTGCCAGTGACCTTGATGTCCTTCGCGTTGACGATAACGATGTAGTCACCGGTATCGACGTGCGGGGTGTACTCGGCCTTGTGCTTGCCACGCAGGCGACGAGCGACCTCGGTAGCCAGGCGACCCAGCGTCTTGCCGGATGCATCGATGACGTACCAGTCGCGTTTGACCTCGGCCGGCTTGGCGGAATAGGTTTTCATGGATCGACAGCTCCCAAACCAGAAGCGATACATTGATTTCAAGAGGGCGCGAAGTCTACCCGAAGGCATCGCACCCCGCAAGACCGATTTCTCAACCGGTCCCGAACGTGGAGAGCCGCGGAGTATAAAACGCATCACGGCGTAAAGCGAAGCACTTTCCGCGCCGGATGGCAGTCAGGTCGTCGACGCGCGTAGCGCGGACAAAAAAAATGCCGGCAGGAGCCGGCAACAACAAGAACCACCAAAGGAGGATAAGCAATTCACAGTATCAATATATACTAATCCTTCCGGGGCCGTCAACCCGGTCTCGCACTTTTCTTGGCCGACCGCCGCAGACCCGATCCCCGATCACGCTCCCGCACCGTCACGAGGCCAACGGCGCCTTTTCCGGTCCACCTTGACCCCTCCCGCGCGCCGCTGCACTCTTTGCCCATGACTGCCACTTCTCCGAGCGATCGCCCGACACGCCACCTCGACGAGGCCATCCGCTCGGATGCGCTCGACTGCGTCATGTGCGGCATCTGCGTGCCGCACTGCCCCACCTTCGCGTTGAGCGACAACGAGGCCGACGG
>CAYUAO010000241.1:0-1877 GCA_964442775.1 uncultured Halothiobacillus sp.
GATGCCCGGGTCGAAACCGATCACGCGCATGCCCAGCGCCTTGGCCGAGTTGGCCACGCGCACGCCGATCGCCCCCAGGCCGATGATGCCGAGCGTGCGGCCCGGCAGCTCGAAGCCCTTGAAGTTCTTCTTGCCGGCCTCGGTCGCCTTGTGGATTTCCTCGTCGGACCCCTCGAGGTTGCGGGCGAAGTCCCAGGCCGGGCCGATGTTGCGGATCGACATCAGCATGCCGGCGATGACCAGCTCCTTGACCGCGTTGGCGTTCGCGCCCGGGGCGTTGAAGACCACTACGCCCTTGTCGGTCATCTTGTCGACCGGCACGTTGTTCACGCCGGCGCCGGCGCGACCGATGGCCAGCAGCGATTCCGGCAGGTCCATGTCGTGCATCTTGGCCGAGCGGACCAGGATGGCGTCGGCGTCATCGAGCTCGGCACCGATGTCGTACTTGTCGGTCGGCAGGCGCTCGAGGCCCTTGTTGGAGATGGCGTTGAGGGTGTGAATCTTGTACATGACGGATTCCTTGAAAACAGTTGCTGGCAGCAAGGCGAGCGGGGCTCAGCCGTGGCGCTTGGCGAAGTCGTTCATGAAATGGATCAGCGCATCGACGCCGGCTTCGGGCATGGCGTTGTAGATGCTCGCGCGCATCCCGCCGACCGAACGGTGGCCGTTGAGCGTGACCAGGCCCTGGCGACCGGCCTCTTCGAGGAAGGTCTTGTCGAGCGAGTCGTCGGCGAGCATGAACGGCACGTTCATCCACGAGCGGTAGGCCGGCTCGACCGGGTTGCGGTAGAAGTCGTTGCCGTCGATGGCCGCGTAGAGCTTCTCGGCCTTGCGCTGGTTGATCCTGCCCATCTCCTCGAGACCGCCCTTGGCGAGCAGGTGCTCGAAGACCAGACCGGCCATGTACCAGGCGTAGGTCGGCGGGGTGTTGTACATCGAGTCGGCCTCGGCCTGGGTAGCCCAGTCGAGCATCGCCGGGGTGTTCTCGCGCGACTTGCCCAGCAGGTCGTCGCGGACGATGACGATGGTCAGGCCGGCCGGGCCGATGTTCTTCTGCGCGCCGGCGTAGATGACGCCGAACTTGGAGACGTCGATCGGGCGCGACAGGATGGTCGAGGACATGTCCGCGACCAGCGGTACGTCGCCGGTGTCGGGGATGTAGGGGAACTCGACGCCGGCGATGGTCTCGTTGGGGGTGTAGTGGACGAAGTCGGCATCCGGGGAGAACTTGATCTCGCCCTCGGCCGGCAGCGTGGTGAAGTTCTCCGGCTTGGTGTCGGCAACCACGTTGACGTCCACGAAGCGCTTGGCTTCCTTGATCGCCTTGACCGACCAGTGACCGGTGTTCAGGTAATCGGCCTTGCCCGAGCCGTTGCCCAGGTTCAGCGGGATCGCGCCGAACTGAGTGGAGGCGCCACCCTGCAGGAACAGCACCTTGTAGTTTTCCGGGATGTTCATCAGCTTGCGCAGGTTCGCTTCCGCCTGCTCGGCGATGCCGACGAAATGCTTGCCGCGATGGCTCATTTCCATGACCGACATGCCGGTTCCCTGGTAATCGACCATCTCGTCCCGTGCGCGGGTGAGGACCTCGGTGGGCAACATCGCCGGACCGGCGCTGAAGTTGTAAACGCGAGCCATGACTACTCCTGAACAGAAACGGAAAACAGGCGACCGGGCGATGATCCGCCCGGCCTTTTCATTCGATCAAAAGCCCCCGGACAGGCGGGGGCTGAGCGGTGTGGCAACGATCCTTCACCACGGCGGGGATCACTCCTCCGCGTCCTGGTCCTCGACATCCTCGTCGCCCTCGTCTTCCATGGCCGCGACCGGCTCGACCTGGACCAGGCGCTCGTCCTTGCCAAGACGAATGAGGGTCA
>CAYUAO010000242.1:0-1815 GCA_964442775.1 uncultured Halothiobacillus sp.
AGTCGGACTCTTCATCGTACGTCCCGCTGTCGCAGGTCGGTGACGGGGCATCGAGCGAGTCCATGGTGTCGATGCCGATGAAGAACTCGGGTGTGGCCGGCCCCAGCAGCAGGTCCACGCCGCCAAACAGGTGGTTGCCGCGGGCGCCCATACCCACGAACGGGGACTGGGACACGAAGCTGTAGCCGACGCCGAAGGTGGCCTGGGTGCTTTCGTTGCCCGTCAACGCCTCGAAGCGCAGCTTGCCCAGCCCCATGGTCGCCAGGTCGTAGCTGATCGACGCCTGCATGCCCTTGGCGTCTCCGTCCGAGTCGGTTTCGGTGGACTGAACCCCGGCGAGCAGCTCGGGCATCACCGACTTGCCGAATGTCCAGCGAACGCCGGCGAATGCCCGGGTGTCGGTGTCCTCGGCTGTGACGGGAGTGGAGGTGATGGGGTCTTGCGGTGTTGAGTTGTCTATTCCCGCCGAAGCCATATGAGGGGTGGCCAGGAGCGCCAGCGCAGGCAGCGAAACCAGGGCCAACGCGGTGGGTCTGAGTCTGAAGGCTGTCCACATGACTTCCGCCCTCCTTGATGTCCATGTAGCGAGGAGTGTAGGTCCTCTTCCGGGGTGCCACAGGAAACGGGGCGTCACAGGTTGTGAAAGGGCCGGGGTCTGCCCGGTTCAAGGCACGGAGAGCGGCCTGGCTTTCGTGGAGATTTTATCGAGCCTCCTCGCCAGCCGCAGCGCGAGTGCACTGATGGTCAGCGACGGGCTCTCGCCTCCGCCGGAGCTGGGGAAGACGCTTGCGTCGGCGATGTACAGGTTGGGGTGGTCGTGCGAGCGGAGATCGGCGTCGACCACCGAGGTCTCTTTCGAGTCGCCCATCCGGCAGGTGCCGAAGACATGGGTCGCGGAGAAGAAGTCGAACGAGCTGTACTGCTCGACGATCTCGTCGACTCCGGCGGCGGCGAGAATCTGGTGGCAGGTGTCGGTCATGAAGCCGAGCCGGTCGAGGTCCGTGTCGTTCAACCGCGAGTGGATGCGCGCGAGGGGTTCGCCGGCCTCGTCGCGGGCCTCGTCGAGCGCGACGAAGGAATCGCCGTTGGGCAGGTGTTCGCCGATGGCCCCGATGGTGACCGCCTGGCCGAACGAGCGGGCCAGTTCGCGCTTGAAGTCCGTGCCGAAGCCGGGGACTACCCGCGTGGCGTAGGCGACCGGGCCGTTGAGTCCCGACTCGTTGGTGGCGCTGGAAAAGCGGCAGCCGCCGGGCACGCCCGGGATGGCGTCGGGGCGATTGTAATCCCAGCAGATCGAATCCGAGGGCAGCGCCTGGTAGGAGGGCAGGGACAGTGACGCCAGGCCGGTCACGCTCACGTGCAGGGTTTCCATGAAGTGCCTGCCGACGTGCCCCGAGCCGTTCGCGACGCCGTCCGGGGCCGCCTGCTGGGCCGAGGCGAGCAGCAGCCGCGGGGTCTCGATCGCGCCGGCGGCGAGGATGACCGGACCGTCGACCGGCAGGGTCTCCTTCTTCCTGTCCGAGCCCCGCAGGGTGATTCGGTCGATGCGTTTCGAGTCCGGATCCACGTGCAGGCGTGTGGCCCGGGTCAGTTTGCGCACCTCGAGCCGGCCGGTCTGGCGTGCGGCCTGCAGGAACGTGACATCCGCCGAGCCCTTGTCGCGGATGGGGCAACCGCGGTTGCAGTTGCCGCAGTAGTTGCATGCCGGCCGGTCGCCGCGGGCGCGCGACAGGGCGGCGCGGGGATTGGGACTCCAGTCCAGTCCCAGCCGTTCGGCCCCGCGTTGCAGGCAGCGGCTGCCCGACGAGAGGGGGT
>CAYUAO010000243.1:0-1787 GCA_964442775.1 uncultured Halothiobacillus sp.
ATGAACTCGCGATCCGACTTGATCGGCGAGCCCGGGCCATCCATGACCACGTCGGTGGGCAGCACCACCGGCAGGTTCTCGTCGGGCACCGGCACGGCGCCGCAGTGCTCGCAGTTGACGATCGGGATCGGGCAGCCCCAGTAGCGCTGGCGCGAGACGCCCCAGTCGCGCAGGCGGTAGTTGATGGTCTCCTCGCCACGCCCGTCGGCGGCCAGCTTCGCGACGATGCGGTCGAAGGCCTCGTCGCTGGAAAGCCCGGTGAACTCGCCCGAGTCGATCAGCGTGCCCTTCTCGGTCATCGCCCCTTGCGCGTAGTCGTGCTCGGGGTTCGCACCATCGATCACCGGCCTGACGGGCAGGTCGTGCTTGCGCGCGAATTCCCAGTCGCGCTCGTCGTGGGCGGGCACGGACATCACCGCGCCGGTGCCGTATTCCATCAGCACGAAGTTGGCCACCCACACCGGCACCGACTCGCCGGTGAGCGGATGCGTCGCGGCGACGCCCAGCGGCAACCCTTTCTTCTCCATGGTCGCCATGTCGGCCTCGGCGACCTTGGTGTGGCGGCATTCCTCGCGGAAGGCGGCGACCTTTTCATCCGATTCGGCGGCGGCCACCGCCAGCGGGTGGTCGGCGGCCACGGCCAGGTAGGTCACGCCGTACAGCGTGTCCGGGCGGGTGGTGAACACAGTCAGCGGCTGGCCGTCCTCGACGGCAAAGTCGAGCTGCACCCCGCGCGAGCGGCCGATCCAGTTGGCCTGCATCGTGCGCACCTGCTCGGGCCACTGCTCGAGCTTGTCGAGGTCCTCGAGCAGCTGGTCGGCGTAGTCGGTGATGCGGATGAACCACTGCGGGATCTCGCGGCGCTCGACCGGCGCGCCCGAGCGCCAGCCTCGCCCCTCGATGACCTGCTCGTTGGCGAGCACCGTCTGGTCGACCGGGTCCCAGTTGACCACCGCGGTCTTCTTGTAGGCCAGGCCCTTCTTGACCAGGCGGGTGAACAGCCACTGCTCCCAGCGGTAGTAGTCCGGATCGCAGGTGGCCAGCTCCCGCTCCCAGTCATAGGCAAACCCCAGGCGCTGGAGCTGGCCGCGCATGTAGTCGATGTTCTCGAAGGTCCAGCGCGCGGGGGCGGCCTTGTTCTTAAGCGCGGCGTTCTCCGCCGGCAGGCCGAAGGCGTCCCAGCCCATCGGCTGGAGGACGTTCTTGCCGAGCATGCGCTGGTAGCGGCTGATGACGTCCCCGATGGTGTAGTTGCGCACGTGCCCCATGTGCAGGCGGCCCGACGGGTACGGGAACATCGACAGGCAGTAGAACTTCTCGCGGGTGGGATCCTCGCGGACGTGGAACGCCCGGGTCTCTTTCCAGCAGCGTTGGGCCTCGTCCTCGATCTTCGCGGGGTTGTATTGCTCGTGCATGTGGGACCGTTTTCTACCTTGTATTGGGGCGTTTGCCCGGGCGGACTTGCGTAATCGTCCGAGACACGGTGATCGCCCGGGCCACGTTGCGTTCCAAACCGTCCATCGGCCACGATGGCAGCGGCTAATTCAATGGCAACGCCCCCGGCGCGGCGTCGGGTTGTCCACGACAGCGCCGCCGGGGGCTGACTAGGGAAACACTGCACGAATGCCATGCCACTCTGGCCTGTCGAGCCGTTCGTGATCAAGGCGCGGCGTCGCCGGCGTGCCGGTGGCCACCTCAAGACGGCGCAACGCCGAGCTCGGGCGACCCGTAGCGGCGTGCCAGTGGCACGCCGCAGCCCGGGAAGCGCCGAGCGCCGCGAGGCCGGA
>CAYUAO010000244.1:0-1759 GCA_964442775.1 uncultured Halothiobacillus sp.
CGCGGGCTCCAGAGGTCGTGATGCCCTCTCTGAACCCCATATCAGGGCGTAACGGAGCAATTGAGCCGCATCGGGGTCAACTCGGTCCAGCCAGGCCAGAGGCCGAGCGAGCATTTCGAGGGTCAGGCTCTCATGATCTAAAAGCTCGGAGTGCCGCCGTTGAGATGCATTGGCATTCAGCGTCCGCACCTTGCCCAGGTCGTGGAGCAACCCGGCTACCGAGCAAACCCATCGCTCGAACGAGTTGTGGATCAACCGGTGTGATGAGACCAGTTGCGCAACCTCCAGGGAATGCTCAACCAGCCCGCCTGGCCACGAATGATGGTGCCGACGGCTCGCAGGCAAACTGAAGAACGAGTCGCGCACACCTTTATCAAAGAACACCTGCAGGACGAACGACTGAAGAGCGGGGTTGGCGATCTCTTTAAACCACGCCAGAAAGCCAATCCAGTCTTCGTACCGACCGCCATCAGCAAAGCCCGGCGTATCGAATGATGACAGGGCCTCGGGCAGAGACAGGATCATGGCTAAACGGTTGTAGGACTCCGTTCGCCGCTGGCCTGGGGCCGACACCACCACATACCAGGTGTCGGTGCGAAGCTCATTGGGCACCGTGGTGGACTGGTCGTCTGGCCAAATCCTCCCTTGGCAGGGACCTTGAGCGGTGACGAAACTGCAGTTCCAGAATCGACTTCCGTTGCAATCGACCTTTTGATCCCACCGGTTGATGCGGGCAATGACCGTCCGGCCGGGCTGCCCGACCCACTGTTCCATCTGTGTGTTATCCATGACGGACCTCCTTGTTCGAAGCGTTGGCACAGCCATCAAGCCGTGCGATCAAATGAGGCAAGATGATGACGGCAAATTGCTCGTCCGGATCACTGAGCACAGCCCGAATCCAACGTTGCATTTCACCGGAAGTGCGAGGCATTCCAGTCTCGCTGGCCCGGTGTGACACCCGGGCCTGGGAGACAACCAATAGTGCTTCGGCCATCCGTTCAATGATGCGCTGCTCACTCATGACCGCCCTCCTCTTCTTGCTCTCCTGCATCGGCAAGGCATGGATTCACAAAGTTACGAGCTAACAATCGCTCGAACGCCGACCCGTCTTGCCGAGTCAGGTTGGGCACGTAGCGCGAATAGACGGTGAACAGCATCTTGGTGTTGCTGTGTCCCATCTGCCGTGCGATCCACTCCGGGCTTTCGCCTGAGGCAAGCCAGAGCGTCGCCGCCGTGTGCCGCGTTTGGTAGGGGTTGCGCTTCTTCAGACCGGCATTCTTCAACGTCGGATACCAGACCCGGTTGTTGACGTTCCGGTACCTCACCGGCTCGCCCCGCTTGCTCTGAAAGACGAAACCGTCGGTGTGACCAGTCCGCTCCCATTGCTCCTGCAAGGCATCGAAGACCAGTTGGTTCATCTGGATGGTCCGATAGGAGGTCGCCGTCTTGGGCGTGTCCTCCAGGCCATGCACCAGCGTTTCCTCGACCACGATCTCGCGGCGATCAAAGAAGACATATCGCCATTTCAGACCGTCGATTTCGGAGGTACGCATACCGGTGAAGAACCGCACGGTGAAGTACGGCCTCCAATGCGGATCGACCTCGTGGAGGAACGAACGCACTTCGTCGAGGCTGAACGGATCGACCTTGCTGCGCCCCTGCTTGACCGGCTTGATGCGGACAAACGGCGTGATAAAGTCGAAACGGTCAGCGGCCTCGTCCAGAACCTGCTTTAGCAAGTTCATGATCTGATTGACTC
>CAYUAO010000245.1:0-1736 GCA_964442775.1 uncultured Halothiobacillus sp.
CTGCGCTGGGCACTGCGGCTGCGCTGGCTGGTGGTGGCGCTGTTTCTCGCCGCCGTGGGAGGCACGGCCTGGCTGGCCGACGGGTTGCCGCGCGAGTACACCCCCTCCGAGGATCGTGGCGCGTTCTTCATCGTGGTCAACGGGCCGGAAGGGGCGAGCTTCGACTTCATGATCGACTACATGGACGAGATCGAGGCGCGCCTCGAGCCGCTGATGGCCAGCGGCGAGATCGAGCGCACGCTGATCCGCGCGCCACGCGGCTGGGGGAATATCGAGAACTTCAATTCCGGGTTCGGCATCGTGATCCTCGACGACTGGGCGAATCGCCGGTCCGGCGAGGCGATCATGGACGAGGTGCGCACCCTGGTCGCCGACCTGCCCGGGGTGCGCGCCTTCCCGGTGATGCGCCAGGGCTTCGGCCAGCGGGTGCAGAAACCGGTGCAGTTCGTCCTCGGCGGCGGGGAGTTCGAGGAGCTGGCCGAGTGGCGCGACACGCTCTTCGACCACATCCGCGAGCACAACCCGCGTCTGACGGGGCTCGAGTCGGACTACAAGGAAACCCAGCCGCAGCTTCGGGTCGAGATCGACTACGACCGGGCTGCCGACCTGGGCGTGACGGTCACCGAGATCGGCCGCACGCTCGAGACCCTGCTCGGCGGGCGCACGGTGACCCGCTACGTCGATGACGGCGAGGAATACGACGTCATCCTCGAAGGCGAGAGGGTGGCTCAGCGCAGCCCGCGGGCGATCGACAACCTCTACGTGCGCTCGTCGTCCACCGACGAGCTGATCCCGTTGGGCAGCCTGGTCACCCTGACCGATTTCGCCGGCCCGGCGACGCTCAATCGCTTCAACCGGGTGCGCGCGATCACCATCGAGGCGGACCTGGCCGACGGCTACCCGCTGGGCGAGGCACTCGACTACCTCGAGGCGACCGTCGACGAGATCCTGCCGCCCGAGGCGCAGACCGACGTCAAGGGCCAGTCGCGGGACTACCGCGAGGCCGGCGGGGCGACCGTGTTCATGCTCATGCTCGGGGCGCTGGTGGTGTTCCTGGTGCTCGCCGCGCAGTTCGAGAGCCTGATCCACCCGTTCGTGATCATGCTGACCGTGCCGCTGGCGATCCTCGGCGCGCTGCTGGGGCTGCATATCGCCGGGCTGTCGTTGAACATCTACAGCCAGGTGGGCCTGGTGATGCTGGTGGGGCTGGCGGCGAAGAACGGCATCCTGATCGTCGAGTTCGCCAACCAACTGCGCGACCAGGGCCTCGCCTTCGCCGAGGCGCTGGAAGAGGCCGCTGTCACCCGCCTGCGCCCGATCCTGATGACCGCGGTCACCACCATGGCCGGCGCCATCCCGCTGATCGTCTCCTCCGGCGCGGGGGCGGAGACGCGGCTGGTGATCGGGACGGTCATCTTCGCCGGCGTGGCGCTGGCGACCGTGCTGACGTTGTTCGTCGTGCCGGTGGCCTACGATCTCTTGGCGCGGCGGACCGGGTCGCCGGGGGATGTGTCGCGGCGACTGGAGCGGGAGATGCCGGATGATTCGGTGGTCTGAGGTTGCCTGGTTGGATCTGGATGTTTTTCGAACGCCTGTTTCATGGAGGTGGTGTTGACCAAGCCGCCTTGCTCGGGCGCGCGAGTTCCTTTTCTTGCTTGTCCAAGAAAAGGAACCAAAAGAAAGACACCCCGGCGTCCTGGCCCTGCGGGCCTTCGAGCCCGGACGGAGTCCGGCCC
>CAYUAO010000246.1:0-1714 GCA_964442775.1 uncultured Halothiobacillus sp.
ATCGCGTCGAGCAGCAGCGCGCAGTCTTGCGCCGAGCGCGCCATCGGCCCGGCATGGTCGAGCGACTGGCTGAGCGGAAAGAGCCCGCGCAGGCTGACCAGCCCGTAGCTGGGCTTGACCGGGATACCGAGCTTCTCGGCCACCCTGGTGGCGTTCTCGAGGCTGTCGATGTCCTCGGGCTTTTGGTCCGGGTTGTAGCGCAGGATCGCCTCGCGGACGGTCAGGCGGTCGAAGGGCTTGCCGAAGTCGAACTGGCTGCCCTGGTACTCGATGGTGGTCGAGCCATGGACCTCGCGGGCCAGCTCGCGCAGCAGGTCCTCGGTAAGGTTCATCAGGTCTTCGTAGTCGGCGTAGGCCTCGTAGAACTCGACCATGGTGAACTCGGGGTTGTGCCGCGTGGACAGCCCCTCGTTGCGGAAGTTGCGGTTGATCTCGTAGACCCGCTCGAAGCCGCCGACCACCAGGCGCTTGAGGAACAGCTCCGGCGCGATGCGCAGGTAGAGCGGCATGTCGAGCGCGTTGTGGTGGGTGACGAACGGCTTGGCCGCCGCGCCGCCGGGGATGGCCTGCATCATCGGGGTCTCGACTTCCAGGAAGCCGCGGGTGTTGAGGTAGTCGCGGATGAACTGGATCACGCGGGAGCGCAGGCGGAAGGTCGCGCGGGCGCCCTCGTTCATCACCAGGTCCAGGTAGCGCTGGCGATAGCGGGCCTCGGTGTCGGACAGGCCGTGGAACTTGTCCGGCAGCGGGCGCAGGCTCTTGGTGAGCATGCGCAGGTTGTCCACGCGCACGGAGAGCTCGCCCTTGTTGGTCTTGAAGAGCACGCCCTCGGCGCCGACGATGTCGCCGATGTCCCAGGTCTTGAAGTTCTGGTAGGCGTCCGCGCCGATGTCGTCGCGGGCGACGTATAACTGGATGCGGCCGGACTGGTCGAGGATGGAGAGGAAGCTGGCCTTGCCCATCACCCGCTTGGCCATGACGCGGCCGGCGACGGCGACGCGGACGGTGTTCTCCTCGAACCACGGCTTGTCGTGCTCGCCGTACTCGGCCTGCAGTTCGCCTGCCATGTCCTCGCGGTCGAAGTCGTTGGGGAACGGGTTGCCGGTCTCGCGCAGCTTCTTGAGCTTCTCGCGGCGCTCGGCAATCAGTTGGTTCTCGTCGATTTCGGGCTTTTGCTCGGCCATGGTGTCGGCTCTTGATGGTTGGATGGGCCGGGTTGCCGGCGTGTCTGTCAGGTCTGTCGTAGGAGCGTCTTCAGGCGCGATGCCATCGGGCTGCGATGCGTTTCGCGGCTAAAGCCGCTCCTACGGCTACGGCTGTCTTTCACTGTGGGAGCTTGCCTTGCAAGCGAATCGCGCTCCTGGCGCGAGTCCCCGTATCGGCCTTGTGGTCGGCTTGGACGGGGACGGCCGCTTGCGCGGCCTTCGCGGGCGAGGCCCGCTCCCACAGTGGGGTTTCGGTTGGGCTTCGCGGCTAAAGCCGCTCCTACGGTATTGGTTCGTTTACAGGCCGCTCTTGAGGCTGGCCTCGATGAACGGGTCGAGGTCGCCGTCGAGCACCGCCTGGGTGTTGCCGGTCTCATGGCTGGTGCGCAGGTCCTTGATGCGGCTCTGGTCGAGCACGTAGGAGCGGATCTGGCTGCCCCAGCCGACGTCGGCCTTGGTGTCCTCGACGGCCTGGGCCTCGGCGCGGCGCTTCTGCATCTCCAGCTCGT
>CAYUAO010000247.1:0-1698 GCA_964442775.1 uncultured Halothiobacillus sp.
CACGACAACCAGCACCGCCAGGTCGGCCGGTTCGAATGGGCCGACGGCCGCGAGGTCGAGGCCACTGACGTGTGGTTCATCCAGGACAAGGCACCTACCGAAATCGACTGGAGCATCGCGGCTTGACTTTCGAGAAAACAGCCGAATAGTATGGCGAATATGAAGATATGCTAATGGACTGAGCATCGAGGTTGTCACGGATGGACGACAAACACCCCCGGAGCGCGTTCGCGCTCAATGTTTCCCCTTTCTGCGTGCCGCTACCCGGCGAGCGTTCGCTGTGTGGTCGCGCTGCCTCATTGCTTACTGCCTCCACGTGTCCCATGTCGGTCATCCGCTTTACAGGGGATCCGACATGGGCGTGAAGCAATCGATCATCGACTGGTTGGAGAGCGTGCCCGGCCCTACCGAAGCCCAGGCCCGCCGCTGGCGTCGAGTGCGTTGGGGGCTGGTCGGCCTGGCCGTGCTCGCGGAGATCCTGCTGTGGTACGTCCTGTATCGCATGGATGTGAATGACCCGCCTCTGTGGCTGAACGTGCCGGCGAATTGGCTGCTTCAGCATGTTCCCGCGGCACAAGGGTATACGAACTTGGCGTTTGCCCTGAGGGAGGAAATGCCATATGTCTTTATGATTGGGTTCCTTTTCTCGCACGTGGTCGCGGCGGCTATCTTGTTGTTCGATCATGACCGGGTGGCCTTTCTCTCCTTGAGCCGCGTATTGAGGTTTCGTCTCGGGAGGGCTTTTTTTTATCTCGTTTCAGCGGAATTGGCGTTCGGTATTTTGGTGTATTTAAAAGTTTATGGGTTTGAATCAGAATTAACTGTCGATGGCCAAAGGACATATTTGGCCAACATTAATGAGAGTCCATTGGCCTTGATGGTGGTTCATTTGTTGTTTTATGGTTTTTTGGGTGCTGTTTTGGGGCAGCATTTGGCGTTCCTGCGTGATTTTGCATTTCACGCCGCAAGGCGGCGTTCGTTATAGGTTATGAATCGTTTGCAAGGAGGTGGATGATATGTCTGAACAAAGCGATAAGCCGTATTACTATAATGAGGAGGGGGAGCTGACTATTAATATCACCCTTTCTCAGCCTGATGAAGATGGTTCGGGGCCTAGCTCTTCCGATATTGTTGGGTATATTAATAGCGGCACCGATGCATACCTGAGCGGCCTGCAAGATGTTGCCAAAAAGTTTGGCGGCATAAAGGATGAGCATCTGAAATCTTTCAAGGCGTACACCAAAACCAAGGGCGGGGCTTTGAGCGTCTTGCAGCTGGGTGTCGCTGCCGCAGAGGGTGATTCGGTCGCTGTGGCGAAAACAGCGACGGCTATTGCGGTCGGCATGGCTGTCGGTGCTGTTGCTGCCCCATTGGTGGCTACAGCAGCTGGCGCAGCGGTGGCCGGCGCGGTCGCCAGTGCTTTGGCCACGGAGCTTATGAAGTCTCCGGCTGTGACCGAGTGGTACCGCGACAACCTCAACTCGATCGATGACCAGATCGATGAGGCGGCCGAGTGGTTTGGCGACCAGTGGGATGACGTCACGGAAGGTGTAGCCGACGTATGGGAAAGCACCAAGGATGCCGTAGACGATGCCGCGGACTGGGCCCAGACGGCGGCTGATGCAGTTCAGGACATGTTCCAGTCCGCCTGGAACTACTGGACTGACGACTTTATCGACGACGTCCGCGATTTCTTCA
>CAYUAO010000248.1:0-1693 GCA_964442775.1 uncultured Halothiobacillus sp.
GGCCGGACAACGCCAACCTCGACAAGGCCCGCCGGCTGCTCTGGCCGATCAAGCAGAAGTACGGCAACAAGCTCTCCTGGGCGGATCTCTACATTCTCGCCGGCAACATGGCGCTTGAATCCATGGGGCTGAAGACCTTCGGCTTCGGCGGCGGTCGCGAGGATATCTGGGCGCCCGAAGAGGACATTTACTGGGGTGCGGAGGACGAGTTCCTCGCGACCAGCGACAAGCCGCACAGCCGCTATTCCGGCAATCGCGAACTGGAAAGCCCGCTGGCCGCCGTGCAGATGGGCCTGATCTACGTCAACCCGGAAGGTCCGGACGGCGAACCCGACCCGCTGGCCTCGGCCCGCGATATCCGCGAGACGTTCAAGCGCATGGCGATGAACGACTACGAGACCGTCGCCCTGACCGCCGGGGGCCACACCTTCGGCAAGGTCCACGGCGCCGGTGACGCCGCCCACGTCGGTCCGGAGCCGGAGGCCGCGCCAGTCGAGGAGATGGGCCTGGGCTGGAAGAGCAGCTTTGGGTCGGGCAAGGGTCGCGACACCATCACCAGCGGTCTGGAAGGCTCCTGGACGCCGACCCCGATCAAGTGGGACATGACCTACTTGGACGTGCTGTTCGGCTACGACTGGGAGCTGACCAAGAGCCCGGCCGGGGCCTGGCAGTGGACGCCGAAGAACCTCGCCGAGAAGGATCACGCCCCGGATGCCGAGGACCCGAACAAGCGGGTCGGCATCATGATGAGCACCGCCGACATGGCGATGCGCGAGGACCCCGACTACCGCAAGATCGCCGAGCACTTCCACAAGAACCCGGAGGAGTTCGCCGACGCCTTCGCCCGGGCCTGGTTCAAGCTGACCCACCGCGACATGGGGCCGCGCGATTGCTACCTCGGCCCGGACGTGCCGGAGGAAGACCTGATCTGGCAGGACCCGGTACCGCCGGTCGACCACGTGCTGATCGACGAGCAGGACGCCGAGGACCTCAAGGCGGCCATCCTGGATGCCGGGCTGGGCGTGCGCGAGCTGGTCTACACCGCCTGGTCGTCGGCCTGCACCTTCCGCGGCTCGGACAAGCGCGGCGGGGCCAACGGCGCGCGCATTCGTCTGGCACCGCAGAAGGACTGGGCGGTCAACGAGCCCGAGCAGCTCGCCCGGGTGCTCGAGACCCTCGAGGGCATCCGGAAGGCCTTCAACGAGGCCCAGTACGGCGGCAAGCGGGTATCGCTGGCCGACCTGATCGTCCTCGGCGGGGCGGCGGCCATCGAGTTGGCCTCCTGGGATGCCGGCTACCCGGTCGAGGTGCCGTTCGCCCCCGGGCGGACCGACGCGACCGACGAGCAGACCGACGTGGAGTCCTTCGAGCCGCTCGAGCCGGAGGCCGACGGATTCCGCAACTACCGCCGGACGAAGTTCACCGTCACCGACGAGGAAATGCTGGTCGACCGCGCCCAGTTGCTGGGCCTCTCGGCCCCGGAGATGACGGCGCTGGTCGGCGGCATGCGGGTTCTCGGTGCCAACTACGGCCAGAGCAGCCACGGCGTGTTCACCGACGAGCCGGGCACCCTGACCAACGACTTCTTCGTCAACCTGACCGACATGGACATCGTCTGGAATCCCAGCGAGGGCGACGAGGACGTCTACGAGGGGCGTGACCGAGGCACCGGCGAGCTCAAGTGGACCGGCAC
>CAYUAO010000249.1:0-1674 GCA_964442775.1 uncultured Halothiobacillus sp.
GTCATTCCTCTTTCCTCTCCTTTCGTCAAATCCGTTGCTTGTGTCTTGTTTTTCCAATCCATGACGCCGACGTCGTTGTCGGCATGCGGAGCACCTTGGTCGGGTGCAGCGTTTTCCAACCGCGGCCACTTTCGTGGAGTCCCGGCCGGCTCACCCGCATCGGTGTCAACAGCAAAACTATCAGAATGTGATGATTTGCCCATTCAAAATCATTAAGCCTTGATTAAAAAATCCTTTATTTTCTAATCAAGCGTTTTGCTTATATTAGGGAATGATGTTTCGCGGCCGGGCGCATAATTGCCTAAATCGTTGATTAAAGGTACTTTCCGGCCATTCGGTCAGGCGTGATCCGGCGCGAGCCGAGGCGAGCATTGGACTTGCTGGGGGAAGGTTGGCGCGCTGCCCTGCTGTTGTTTTCGGGACGAATCGATGGATCCGGGGTGTTTATTCGGCACAGCGGATGCATTTTCACCCCGTGGCCGGATGTTTTCGAGCGTGTACCAATTCCCTGTTTCTTGTCAGGTTAATCCCTTATTTCCGCACATTTTCTCTGGGTATTGCTCCGGGTGCCGAACGAGCCAGAAATCGGCGCCGGAACGACGAGATCTTCTTTATCTATCCAGGCGGCCTGGCGGGCCGCTCGCGACCGTGGCACGACGTAGCCGGGGTGCCGGTGGGCACGTCAAGGCATCGCAACGCCGGGCATGGGCATTCCGGGACGCCCCCGAGCCCCGCAGCCGCGGTATGGCATTCGTGCAGAGTTTCCCTAAGGTAGAAGGTGACGGTCGACACGGGTTTGAGGAGAGACGATGAAGCTGTTGACGTATTCGCTGGACGGGACAAACCGGCTGGGAGCGTGGCTGGACAGCGCCACGCTGGTGGATCTGTCGGGCGCCGAGGCGGGATTTCCCCGGTCGATGATCGAGTTGATCCGCGACTGGGATTCCTGGCGGGAGCGTCTGCCGGGGTTGATCGAGCAGGGGGCGCGCCGGGCCATCGCGGAGGTGCGGCTGGAGGCGCCGTTGCCTCAGCCGCCGCGCGATATCCTGTGCGTGGGCAAGAACTACGCGGACCACGTCAACGAGGTCAAGGCGTTGGGCTACGGGTCGATCCCGAGTCACCCGATCGTCTTCTCCAAGGCGACGACCACCATCAATCGTCCCGGCGGCGAGGTGGACCTGTCGGCCGACCCCACCGAGACGACCGACTACGAGGGCGAACTGGCGGTCGTCATCGGCCGGGGCGGGCGTTATATCGACGAGCGCGACGCCCGGGATCACGTCTTTGGCTACACGCTGATCAACGATGTCTCGTCGCGGGACCTGCAGGGCCGCCACGTGCAGTGGTTCCTGGGCAAGAGCATCGACGGCTACGCCCCGATGGGGCCGGTGATCCTGACCGAGGAGGCGTCCGGTTCGATTCGCGACTGGCGACTGCAGACGCGGGTCAACGGCGAGTTGCGACAGGACGCGACCGTCAGCCAGATGATCTTCTCCGTCCCCGAGGTCATCGCGACCATCTCCCGCTACGTCACGCTGCAGCCCGGCGACATCATCGCCACCGGCACGCCGTCGGGCGTGGGCGCCGGGCACGAACCGCCGGTGTACCTGCGACCGGGAGACGAGGTGGTGGTGAACTGCGAGGCGATCGGAGAGTTGCGGTCGCGGTTTGTCT
>CAYUAO010000250.1:0-1671 GCA_964442775.1 uncultured Halothiobacillus sp.
AAGCGCCCCTCGGTTCCCTTGCCCCGGAAGGTCATCTCGCCGTCCTCGTCGCGGTAGCGCGAGCCCGAGGCGCTTTCCACCCGTTGCATCAGGACGGTGCGGTCATCCACGTTCAGGCGGATCTCCCCGCGACGGATGACATCGAAGACCACGGACTTGCCCTCGCAGTCGAAGCGGTAGGTCCGGGTGATCGGCTCGAGCATCATGGCCAGCGTCCGGCCCTGTCCGTCGCGCAGCAGCAGCCGCTCGCCGTCGGTATCCCATTCCCGGGTGTGCTCGAGCGCGCGGAGAAACGCCGCCTCCTGTTCCATCCTGTCCTCGGGACAGCTCTTGCGGGTCACCGTGATCTCGCCGTAGCCGTCATCGCCGAGGGGACGGCGATACCGGTTGCAGCCGGCTACCCCGCTGAGATTGCCCTCGGCGTCCACCACCAGGTCGGTGATCGTGGGATCGATGCTCTCGACGCCGGCCATGTTGGCCAGGCGCCAGTGCGTGTCGGTCGGCGGGGTACTCGCGGCGGAGGCCAGCGGCGCGATCAGTGCCATCGCCAGGCCCAGGGCAGGGCGGCGCAGGCGCGGGAGTGCGATAAGGTTGCTCATCGGACGTGACTCCATGTCGAGGGAAACTCTGCACGAATCGGATGTCACTCTGGCTTGGCGAGCCGTTAGTGATCAAGGGTGACTGGTCGGCCAGAGACTATGCCTGCGACCGAATGAAATCATCCAGCGCGACGGCCGTCTCGCGCGGCAACTGGCGCTGCAGGTCGGGATGCAGCCCGCGCCCGGACTCGCCGGTGATCGGCTGGGTCCAGGTGGGCTGGGTCATCGAGCGCGGTCGTCCCAGGTGGTCCACCTGGAAGGCGTCGGGGCTGCCCTCGGCGCGCATGATCAGCGCGGGCGGGTCATCGTGGATCTCGATGACCGTGCCGCGCGTCTCGCCGATCTGGATCTCGCGCCCGATCAGGGGCTCGAGCAGGGTGAGAATGGTGTTCATGGTATCCGTGGACCGGGCGAGCGCGCTCGCCGGGATGTAGGCTAGTCTGGACATTCGAACGCCCCGGCTTGGACACGACATGGTCGGCGGAACGTTCTCGAATTCAATCCGAGGATGGTAGCAGGAGCCACCACCGATGCGTTTCGATCTCATGGCCAACGAGACCCTCTACCGGGGTTTTTTCTCCCTGCAGCGCTACCGGCTGCGCTTCGAGCATTTCGACGGCAGCTGGTCCGAGCCGATCGAGCGCGAGATCTTCGAGCGCGGTCACGCCGTCGCGGTGCTGCCCTACGACCCCGATCGCGGCGAGGTGGTGCTGATCGAGCAGTTTCGCCCCGGGGCGCTGGAGGCGCCCACCGGCCCGTGGCTGGCCGAGATCGTCGCCGGCATGATCGAGCCGGGCGAGTCGGCCGAGGACGTGGCTCGCCGGGAATCGGACGAGGAGGCCGGGCTGACGATCGAGGAGCTCCACCCGCTGACCCGCTACTGGGTCAGCCCCGGCGGCACCACCGAGAGCATCTACCTGTTCCTGGCCCGCGTGGATACCTCGCGGATCGATCGCGACGGTGACGGGCTGGTCGACGGGCGCTTCGGTCTCGACCACGAGCACGAGGACATCCGGGTGCGCGTGGTGCCGATCGACCAGGCGATCGCCGATGTCGAGGGTGGGCGGATCGT
>CAYUAO010000251.1:0-1668 GCA_964442775.1 uncultured Halothiobacillus sp.
ACCGATTCTCGTAGACCCGATCCTCCGCTTCGCTCAGCAGGTCGAACAGCAGCGTGGCAAGGCCGACCTGCTGCAACTGGTCGGCGACGAACCGGTTGCGCGAACTGTGGCGGCTGCTACCGCTGCCGTGGGCGAACACCACCAGCCCCCTCGGGTCGCGCGGCAGGCCGAGAATTCCCTCGTGAACCGCACTTCCCAACCGCATCCGGACGTCGCGCGCGGCCTCAGCGTTCATTGCCCACATCCCGGCCGGTGGCCCGTTCGAGCATTTCGATGACCTCCTCGTCGCTGACCTGCGGAAAGTGCTGATAATAGGCGCCGACCGAACCCAGGTACTCATCGGTGACGTCCAGCGCCACCAGTTCGTCGGCCTCCGTTTTCAGCGTGGCCGCCGTCGAGGCCGGCACGACCGGGATGGCGACCACGACCCGGGAGGGATCGTGCGCCGCGGCGTCACGAATGGCCGCGCGCATGGTCAGGCCGGTGGCGATACCGTCGTCCACGATGATCGCCAGCTTGCCCGTCACCGATGGCGCGTCGGCGCGCCCGTAGAGCGCACGCCGCCGGGAGGCCTCGACACGCTCGCGCGATTCGGCGTCCGCGAGCCAGCCCGGATCGACCGCCGCTGCCTCCCGCGGGTTGCAGACGCGCTCACCCTGCTCGGGCACCGCGCAGATCGCGTATTCCGGCTGCATCGGATGGCCGATCTTGCGCGGGATCAACACGTCCAGCGGCATGTCCAGGTGACGCGCCACCGCCACGCCCAGGGGCACGCCCCCGCGCGGAAGCGCGTAAACCACCCCGGGCTGTCCGCGAAATCGCTCCATTTCCCTGGCCAGCAGACGCCCGGCCTCGTCTCGATCGACAAATCGCATGATTCCCTCCTCGGACCCTGGAACGCCACGTGGCCACCGGCAACCCATGCATGCCGGGCTGCCGGGAGCCACCGATTCCACCTCAGGGGACTATAGTCACCTTCAACGGCAACTGCCGCAGCCAAAAGGCGGCATTCCCTTGTACAAACAGTAGCTTGCAAAGGTTCTGGGGACGGGGAAGGAACGGGTGAAGGTAGCCGCCGAGCGGGCCGAAAGGCCAGGGAGAAAGGCCACCCCATGCAGTGGAGCGGCCGTGCGGAGATCAGGACCGGTGCGGGTTACAGCATTCGCCTGAGGGCATCGTCACGGCGAATGAAGTGGTGATACAGCGCAATGGCGATGTGGCCGACGATCAGCGCGGCCAGTGCCCAGGCAAGCGGGGAATGCAGGCTGCCGATGGTCTTCGCCCAGCCGATCTCGTCACCTTCGGCCAGGAGCTCGATCCCGAAAGCGGTCACGCCATGGCCGCCGCCGAGCATCACGAACATGCCGGTGATCGGCATGAGCAGCATGCCCAGGTAGAGCAGACCATGACCGGCCTTGACCAGCTTGACGGTCGCGGGGTCCTGCGCGGGACGATGATCCCGTTGCCCGATTACCCAGACGAGGCGCAACACGATCAGCACCAGCAGCAGCGTGCCGATCGAGACGTGCCAGGAGACCAGGGTTTCGCCCACCCAGTGCTCGCCGTCATCGATGCGATCGAAGAACTTGAGCATCTGCCAGCCGATCAGCACCGCCATCACCCAGTGCAGCGCCTTGCTTACGCTGCCGTAACGTTCCCTGGAATCGC
>CAYUAO010000252.1:0-1665 GCA_964442775.1 uncultured Halothiobacillus sp.
GGGCGCGTTCCTCGGCGCAATTTCCCGTCAGAAACGCTTTGCCCCATCTCGGCTGCTGATCCCGCTGTCCTACGCCTCGATCCTCGGCGGGGTGACGACCCTGATTGGCACGTCGACCAACCTCGTGGTCAGCTCGTTCGCCGTGAACGCCGGCCTGCCCGAGCTGACCATGTTCCAGTTCACCCTCGTGGGCGTGCCGGTGGCCGTACTCGGTCTGGCGGTGCTCTGGTGGCAGGCGCGGCGATTGCCCGAGAACGAGCCCGACAACGGCGGCGAGGCGATGGCCTATTTCCTGAGCGCCGAGGTGCGCCCCGACTCGCCGCTGATCGGCAGGAGCATCGAGGCCAACGGCCTGCGCCAACTGGAGGGGCTCTACCTGCTGGAGATCGAGCGCGAGGGCCGACTGATCACGCCCGTCGGTCCCGACGAGGTACTCGCCGCCGACGACGTGCTGATCTTCACCGGCGAGGTGGACAAGGTCCAGGCGCTGCAGCGCTTCCCGGGTCTGCACCTGTTCGGTCACCGGGCCGACGACCTGCTGGCGACGAACCTGGTCGAGGTGATCATTTCCAACGAGTCGGAGCTCGCCGGCCGCACCCTGCAGGAAGTGGACTTTCGCAGCATGTTCAACGCTGGCGTGGTCGGCATCCGTCGGGGCGACGAGCGAATCGGCGGGCAGCTCGGCCGAGTACCGCTGCGAGTGGGCGACTGCCTGCTGCTGGCCACCGGGTCCGACTTCCGGCAGCACCGCAACATCGACCGCAACTTCCACCTCTTGAGCGGCAGTTTCCAGCGTCCCCGACTCGGCGCCGGGCAGAGCCTGTTCACGCTGGGCGGCTTCCTCGGCGTGATCGCCGCGGCGACGGCAGGCTGGCTGACGCTCTTCGAGGGACTACTGCTGCTGCTCGGCACCCTGCTCGCCAGCCGCATCCTGACCGTGGGGGAGCTGCGGCGACGCTTCCCCTTCGAGATCGTGGTGATCATCGGCTCGGCACTGACCCTCGCCGAGGGGCTGGAACAATCCGGCGGCGCGGCCCTGATCACCCAGTTCATGCAGGCGGTCTTCAGCGGCCACGGCGTGTTCGCCGCCTTCGTCGGCGCCTACCTGCTGACCGTGGTCCTGACCGAGACGGTGACCAACAACGCCGCCGCGGCGCTGGCCTTTCCCGTGGCCTACGCCACCGCGCAAGGGTTCGGTGTCGATCCCCTGCCGTTCGTCATGGCCGTCGCCTTCGGCGCGAGCGCCTGTTTCCTGGTGCCCTTCGGCTACCAGACCCACCTGATGGTGTATTCCTCCGGACGGTACCGGATGGGCGACTACTTGCGCACCGGGCTGCCGCTGACGCTGGTTTACTCCGCTGCCATTCTCACGCTGATCCCTCTGGTCTTTCCGTTCTACCCATAGAACCCGAGCCCCAGCACGACCGGTTGGACTTCAGTCCAACGGTTAGCCGACATGCCGACTCAATTGCCGGGTACGCCGGGCGCATCATCACCCGCCCTTTCGGGTGAACTGTCCTGTGGAACGGGCTCCGGCTGGCCATCGCGGCTAAAGCCGCTCCTACGGCCAATGGGGAGATTGTCAGGTACCAACCGGCAGCGCGGTCTCGACAAACAGCTTGAGCCGCTTTCGTCCGCGGAAGCTGTCGACGACGGGGCGGTAGG
>CAYUAO010000253.1:0-1644 GCA_964442775.1 uncultured Halothiobacillus sp.
AAAATCGTCTCGACGCGACCGGCCAGACTGGACTGGATTTCGGTTGGCAATGACCCGCCGAGGTGGGTTCCCAGCCGGTTGTATTGCGTCACATGGGTTTCAAAAGGTGCCTCGATCCAATCCCTGACCTGATCGCCCAGCTCGCTGAATCCTTCATCGAAAAGGGCTCCAACGGTTCCCTCGACATCGACCAGGTCGGCTCCGACACCTTTCAAGGCAATGGAAGAAGCAAAGCCGAGGTACCGACGAAAGCCGGTTCGACGCCATGCCACCGACTGACCACCGCTCAGGCGCCCCTGCTGATTTTCGAAGAAGTCCGTGATCTCCGCGTGGTAATCGTCGAGATCACTCGCCCCAGTGGTCAAGCGTCCGCCTCGGCGCATGCCTTCCTGGCTCGTCTTCCACATGGCGCGAAAAAGCTTGTTGTAGTCCCGAAAATGCTCCTGTGTATCTTGAAGCCACGTCACCGGATCCTGAGGGTGCTTCCGATCAGACCGGCGCACACGCATCAGGGCATAAAGCCCCAGCGGTGGCAACTCCAGGGATGGTTCGAGGCAGCCTCGTGCGGGATCGTGGTCGGCCTCTTCCCTCAGGTGGCAATGCAGTGCGTCTTTCAGTTCGTCCCAGTCACGGTTGCGGCGT
Organism: uncultured Halothiobacillus sp.; assembly: GCA_964442775.1. Classification (GTDB taxonomy): domain Bacteria; phylum Pseudomonadota; class Gammaproteobacteria; order Halothiobacillales; family Halothiobacillaceae; genus Guyparkeria. The sequence continues at coordinate 643 of CAYUAO010000253.1, forward strand.
ACACATGAATCGATGAGATGTTGCTGGAACAGTTCGACACCCTGCCGGGATACCGGCTCGAGACTTCCGTTGGGCACGAACACACCCTTTTCCCGCGCCGCGAGGTGGTTCACGTAGGCCAGCCGAAAGCGATTGATCAGTGCCGCGGCGTGCACTGAAAGGGCATCGTCATCCAGCAATCGCATTTCCTGGAAGGCCCTGTTCGCCGCACCAACCAGGTACAACGCCGCTACCAGTTTGGCGCCCTGGTAATTGCATCGAGCCTCTTCCAACGCAAGATCGACAAGGCCTGGCTCTTCCCGGGCAAGCAAGGAAAGTCGCTCCCGGATCCGCCGGGCTGCCTCGATCCGCAAGGGTTGATCCGCACCGGAAATCGGCGTCAGGCTTCCCAGATGAATACCCAAGGCGTTCCCGGCCGTCTTCAGATCTTGCACAAAGGCATCGTCGGTTTCCGGTTTGGCCGCGACGGGCCGGAACTTGTCCAGACCGACCGTGGAGACGAAGCTCGTGATGACCTCTTCGGCACGTTCCCGCTGTTCCGGAGGCACTGTGCCGTCAAACGTCAGGCGGCGCGAGGTGATGAACGTCTCGAGAAACGACAGGGCCTGAAGCAATTCACTGAGAACGACCGGTTCACCTCGCCGTCGCGAATCCGGTGAAAAGAAACGGTAGGCGTGTTCGATCGTTCGCAAGTTCAGGCAGGACGTTCCGTCGTAACGCATTTCCCCCATCAGGTTCACTCCTCCATGTTTCGCAGAATGCCGTGGCGGCGACGACATGAAATCAGCTCGAATCGAAGAGCAAGTGTACGGGAATGCCTTATCGCCGGAGAGGCATAGACGGCGGGGGCAATAAAAAGTCGACGAAGGCTATCCAATTTCAGTGACTCCTTGCCGCCTTTGACGACAGGGCGAACCGGTTAGCCCAGTGGCACCGCCGTCTCGACGAACAGCTTGAGCCGCTTTCGTCCGCGGAAGCTGTCGACGACGGGGCGGTAGGCGA
>CAYUAO010000254.1:0-1618 GCA_964442775.1 uncultured Halothiobacillus sp.
GAGATGATCTGCTGCTTGTAGGTGAACGGCGATTGGCTCGTTGCTACGGCGTTGACCGCGCGCAATTCAATAGACGCAATCCCGATGCTCGTGGGGAGGGAGAGAGGGTAAGACAGTGCCATCAGCCGAACGTGCTCTTCATCGTGCCGCCCCGGCGGCGTTGATCCATAATCTGCCGCTGTGTCAGCGAAGCGATCTTGGGGGCCTCTTGCGCAATGATACGTTTCACACTTTCATCGCCATTGGCCGCAAAGTTGAACGACTGATGGATGACTACACTACCGCTACCCTCTGCGGCAACCCCGAGTTTCCCGTCACGACCGCGCTTGAGCGGCATGATGGCTTCGGGACTGGCCTCGCCCATCAGCCCCGTACGCCCGCCCGACATCGGGAAGGTGACAGGGCTGCCCACCACGCCGCCGTTGGCGAAGGGCACGACGTTGCCCGCCATGAAGGCGTTGCCGTTGGCATTTTTCACCATGCCACCGAAGCCGAGGATATTGCCTGCTATACCGCCGACTCCCGTGCCACCGCCCAGCGCGCCAAGAAGGCTCTGGATCATCGGGCGCACGACCATGAGCCGCATGACCTCCGACAGAATTTGCCGGGCCATGTCGCGGAAGGCATCTGCTGCGGACTTGGAGCCGTCGAGCATGGACATGAAAGCGTCTTCCATGGCGCTCTCTGCCGTGCGGCTGACCTGCTCCATCGCCTCGACGTAATCGTACGCGCCTTCCAGAGCCTGTCCATACGCCTCTTGCGCCTGCCGCAGCATCTCGTTGTACTGCGTCTGGGAGATGAGGCCGTATTGCAGCGCCTGGTCGAGAAGCTGGACCTCCTGCTCGTACAGGCGGGACTGCTCGGCGGCGAGAGCGATTTGCTCCTGAAGCGCGCGCAGGCCCTCGATCTGGCTGACGAAGGCGTCTGCGCCACCACCGCCACCGTCACCGCCGGTCTCTCGGAACTGCGCGAACACATCGCGCTCTGCGGCTTGAGCTTCCAAGCGACGACGCTCGTTTGCCATGGCCTGCGCAACAGCGCCTTGCAACTCCGCCCCAGAAGTCCCGAGAGCGGTAAGCCGAGCCTCTGTCGAGGCCCCTGCCTGCGCAACGCGCGCATCAATCTCGCTGCCTCCAGCCGCCGCAACCCTCTGTGCGGCAGCAACACCCGCCTCCATGGGGCCAATTTCAAGCGCGGCGGCCCGAAGCGCCTGAAAAATGCCGAACGCTGCCTGCGCCGCCGCGCGCGCGCGATCCGCAATACGATCTACGGCGTTCGCCGCGTCGCGCGCGGCTTTTTCGGACGCCTCTACTTCTGCGGTGAGGCGAGCCTGCTCTTGGAACGCCGCCTCGATTCGATCACGTAGGTCGCCCGTGATACCGAGTTCATCCAGACGGGCCTGAAAAGTCTCAAAGGCTTGTACGGCGCGACGAGCCTCAACTTCTGCGCTGTCTTCGCCAAATCGAAGGATTGTCTCTTGCAGCGCGATCTCGCTCGCCAACTGATTGAGAATCGCATTCCCTTCTTGCTGCTGGTCTGTGTAGGCATCAGCGCGGTCGCGGATCATTTGCTGATAGAGGTCAAGCGCGCGCGCCTGTGCTTCCGCCTGCGCCTCAAG
>CAYUAO010000255.1:0-1566 GCA_964442775.1 uncultured Halothiobacillus sp.
AGATAGCGATGGAACTGCTGACGGTTGATACCCATGCGGCGGGTGACGTCGCTGATCGAGCGAGTGTAACCGCAAAGCAGACGCAGGTTCGCGGGCAGGTCCCTGCTGGCCATGGATTTTCCACCTGGGGTGTCGCGGATTGTCGCGGATAATAGCACGGCTCGCGACAGCTTCTTCGTTGTGGCGCCAGTGAGGGGTTCTTAGACTGGCTTTGAACTTCAGCGGCCGGTCACCTGCCAGCGCCGCGCGACCCGGCACGGAGAATCCAATATGACCCACGAAACCACTCGGCAGGGCGGCACGATCGCCTGGACGGCCGGCCTGATGGCACTGACCCTGGCTGCATCGACGGCGGCACAGGCGCAGGACACCCTGCGCATCCTCACCTGGGAAGGACTGGCGGACGATGCCTGGATCGAGCCCTTCGAGGAGGAACACGACGTCGAGGTGCGCCGCACCTATGTCGGCTCCAACGACGAGTACATGTCCGCGCTTGCTGCCGGTGACACCCAGTACGACACGGTCGTCATCGTCAGCTCGCTGGGCCGCAACGCGATCGAGGCCGGTTTCGTCGAGCCGCTCGATCTCGACCGCATCCCGAACTTCGAACGCATCTATCCCGAGTTCGCCGGCGTCGACTTCCTCCGTGGCGACGGCGAGCAGTACGGCGTGCCGACCTTCTGGGATATCCAGCCGGTCACGATCAACGCCGACGTCGTCGAGGATTGCAGCTTCGACGTGCTCTTCGATGAGCAGTACGAAGGCAAGATCGCCATGTGGGACGACGTCTCCACGATCGGCGACGTCGCCGCCTACATGGGCTACGAGAACATCTGGACGCTGAGCGACGAAGAACTCGAGCAGGTGAAGAACCGGCTCGTCGAACAGTCGGAACTGGTTCGCCGTTACTGGTCGACCGGCGGCGAGGTGGTCGAACTGTTCGCCAGCGGCGAGGTCGTGGCCACGAACTCCTGGAGCTACATTACCCAGCAGCTCCGCGACGAGGGCATGAACGCCGAACAGTGCGCGCCCGAGCGGCCGACGGCCTGGCTCGATTCGCATTTCATCGTGGAAGGGACCGACAACCGCGAACTCGCCCACGCATTCGTCAATTACATGCTTGAGCCCGAAGTGCTGGCACAGGTCGCCGAGACCAGCGGGTTCGGGGTCACCGTACCGGGTGTGCTCGATCACCTCGACGCGGAGAGCACGCCATCGGTCATGCGCGAAGACGATGAGTTCCGGCAGTCGATCCACTTCTGGGAAGAGATCCCGCGCCGCGGTCGTTACCTCGAGATCTGGAACGAGGTGAAGGCCGGCACCTGAGTCCCGGGGTTGGCCCGCCGGACGACGGCTGGCGGGCCTCCAGGAGAAGACTCCCCTTTCACGGCACTCGCCATCAGCGGGCGTGACAGGGGGGTGCCCGGTTTCGCATGGCGGCGCGTCGCACGCGTCGCCCTCATGTCACGCTCGATACCGGAAGGCCACGGGCCTTGTGACCGGTGGATGTCCAGTGGGAGCCCGATGGAATGCCTGATGGTCCGGTGGTTCGGCTCGAGGGAATTC
>CAYUAO010000256.1:0-1561 GCA_964442775.1 uncultured Halothiobacillus sp.
GGCCCCGCAGGGCGCGCCTTGAGCCGGGCACCTGCTGCGTTGTCCTGCTTGGAAAGAGAATGACACTTCCACGGCGCACGATCGCCTTGCATCTGTCCGGCTCAAGGCACGCAGAGCGGTATGGCATTCGTGCTGGCCTTCCCTAGCCCAGTCGTGCCGAGAACCGGCGGTTGATCAGGTAGACGCCCATCAGCACGGCGAAGGAGAAGATCACCATCACCGCCGAGAGCAGGTGCGCCTGGGCGTACTCGAACGACTCGACGTGGTCGAAGATCGCGATCGAGACCATGCGCGTCTCGCCCTCGATGTTGCCGCCGACCATCAGCACCACGCCGAACTCGCCCACCGTGTGGGCGAAGGTGAGCACCGAGCCGACCAGCAGCCCCTGGCGCGACAGCGGCAGGATCACGCTGAAGAAGCGGTCGATCAGGCCCGCGCGCATCAGCCGGGCGGCGTCCAGCACTTCCTCGGGGAGCCCCTGGAAGGCCGACATCATCGGCTGGACCATGAACGGCAGCGAGAACAGCACCGAGCCGATCACCAGCCCGGCGAAGTTGAAGGTCAGCTGGCCGTCGAAGCCGAACAGGCCCAGGAACTCGGTCAGCGCGCCGTTGGGGTTCATGGCGATGATCAGGTAGAAGCCGAGCACGGTCGGCGGCAGCACCAGCGGCAGGGAGACCAGCGCCTCGAAGACCACCCGCCAGCGCGAGCGCATGCGGGAAAGCCCCCAGGCGAGAGGCACGCCGATGACCATCAGCACGAGGGTGGTCGCCGCGGCGACCTGCAGGGTCAGCCAGATCGGGTGGGTGTCGAGCGGGATGCCGAACAGCGTCATGGGGTTTCCTCAAGGAGCGGGGCCTCAGGGCGTGTCGTAGCCGTACTTCTCGATGATCTCGGTCCCCTCGTCGCCGCGGACGAAGGCCATGAAGTCGTCGACCACCTCCGGGTGCTCGCTACGGGTCAGCGCCGCCGCACCCTGCTCGATGGGGTCGTAGTCCTCGGCCGGCGGCATCCAGACATGGCCCTTGCCCTTGACCGGGCTTTCCGGGTCGCGCAGCTGCGACAGGGCGACGAACCCCAGCTGGGCGTTGCCGGTGGCGACGAACTGGAAGGTCTGCGTGATGCTCTCGCCGGTGGCGATCTTCCGCTCGGCGCGGTAGCGCTCGTAGAGATCGCGCTTTTCCAGCACCTGCTGCGCGGCCAGTCCGTAGGGCGCGGCCTTGGGGTTGGCCGAGGCCATGCGGCGGAACTCGCCTTCGGCGAGGATTTCCTCGGCGTGTTCGTCGACCGGCAGGTCGGGACTGAACAGCGCCAGCTGTCCCCGCGCGTAGACGAAGAAATCCCGCGCGCTGCCTGCCTCGAGCAGTTGTTTCGGGCGCTTGGTGTCGGCCGAGAAGTAGGCGTCGAAGGGGGCACCGTTCTCGATCTGGGCGAGCAGCTTTCCCGACGGGCCGAAGGAAAAGCGCACGTCGTGGCCGGACTCCTCCTCCCAGGCCGCGCCGATCTCCTCGACCGCCTTGGTGAAGTTCGCGGCGACGGCCACGGTGATGGTTTCCGCCCG
>CAYUAO010000257.1:0-1534 GCA_964442775.1 uncultured Halothiobacillus sp.
CGCTGGCCTTTGCCGACCGGCGAGACGATGTCGATGATCCGCGCGGTGAGGTCCTCGGTTGAGCCGTTGCCGCGCTCCATGCGCATGCGCTTTTCGGCGTGCAGCGGAGTGAGGTTCTCGAACAGGATCTTGGTCTTGGAGGCCTCGGGCTTCTCGAAGTTGATCGTTTCGATCTTGAGAAGCGCGAAGTAGCGCTCGTTGTCCTTGGGCGGGCGGATCGAGCCGGCGATGGAGTCGCCGGTCTGCAGGTTGAAGCGCCGGATTTGCGAGGGCGAGACGTAGATGTCGGCCGGCCCGGCGAGATAGGAGCCGTCGGAGCTGCGCAGAAAGCCGAATCCATCCGAGAGGATTTCCAGCACGCCGTCGCCGTGTATCGACTCGCCGGCCTTGGCGTGGGCCTTGAGCAGGGCGAATATCACGTCCTGCTTGCGGGTCCGGGCGATGTTATCCAGCCCCATCGACCGGGCCAGGTCCATGAGTTCCGGAACGGGCTTGCTCTTGAGTTCGGTTAGATTCATTCGGATGGATTCGTCGTGGGGACCGCGGCGGGCCACAGATGGGTAATCAACGGGATAGCGAAGGGCGAAATCAAATGCTGAGATCGGAAGGCCACCGAGGTGTGGCCGGACGACAGAAGGGGTGTGTCGCCTGAGAGGATCGGCGAACGTCTCCGGGAGGCTCGCGACCGCCGGGTCGTGGTGACCGGGGCTGCGGGCGGGACGGACGATGTTCGGCGATCCCTTGACGGGAGGGATTCTGGCACAGAACCCACCACTTGCCAAACAGGTCGGGACGGTCTGGCGGAAAGTGGTGGTGGTTCGCGTCTCCCGGGGCTTACAGGGCCGAGTCGATGAAGTCGGTCAGCTGCGACTTGGAAACCGCACCCACCTTGGTGCCCTCGACCTTGCCGTCCTTGAACAGCATCAGGGTCGGGATGCCGCGGATGCCGTTCTGACGCGGGGTTTCCGGGTTCTCGTCGATGTTGACCTTGGCGATCTTGAGCTTGCCGGCGTAGTCGTCGGCGACCTCGTCGAGGATCGGCGAGATCATCTTGCAGGGACCGCACCATTCGGCCCAGAAATCGACCAGAACCGGGGTGTCGCTGTTGATGACCTGGGCTTCGAAATCCGCATCGGATACGTAGACGATGTTGTCGCTCACGGCATGACTCCTAAATATCAGTGACTGTTAATGCCTGTCGGGCAATTGTTCATCCCTTGACGCCGCTTTTCAAGCGACTGCACTTCACGGTGCTATTCTGCCGCCCGACGGCCCGGTCGGGCACGTCGGACAATCCGGAGTATGGCCCGGCCTTCCCGATCACGCAAAAGGAACCCCGATTTCATGGCCTCTTTGACCGAGCTTCGTTACGTGGTCGCCGTGGCGCGCGAGCGGCATTTCGGCCGGGCCGCCGCGCGCTGTTTCGTCAGCCAGCCCACCCTGAGCGTGGGGGTCAAGCGGCTGGAGGAGTCGCTCGGCGTGCAGATCTTCGAGCGCGCCAGCCGCTCCGAGGTGCATGTCACCCCGGAGGGTC
>CAYUAO010000258.1:0-631 GCA_964442775.1 uncultured Halothiobacillus sp.
CGCGGCACTGTCGCTGATACTCGTCGTCATGGCCATGGCGGCGTTCTACCTGCAGTACTGGCTGGTGAGCCGGAAGTCCTACGAAGCTGTATCAGGAAAGCCAGCGGAAGCTACCAGGGCGGAACTGGGCCGGTGGCGATGGCCAGTTTTGCTTTTCTTCGGTGCGGTGGCCGGACTGTCCGTTGTCTTGCCGGTACTGGCCGTCCTCGTCGGCGCATTCAGTGGGACCATCTCAGGCGGGCTGGCCTTCGACAACTTCTCGACACGGCATTTTCAAGCCCTCGCCGAAAACAGCGGAGGCGCGCTGGAGGCGCTTGGCACCAGCCTGGGGCTCGCAACCGCCGCCGCCCTGATAACCGGGTTACTTGGCGCATTGACTGGATATCTCGTGGTGAGGACACAAAGCCGTGGCACTCGCCTACTGGACTTGCTGTCCATACTGCCCAGCACCATGCCTGCCGTGGTGGTCGCGGTCGGGCTCATTCTGGCGTGGAATCGGGATTTCTGGCCATTTGACGTCTACGGCACCAGTTTCATGCTGTTGCTCGCCTATGTGTGCCTGCTGTTGCCCTACCCGGTTCGCTACGCTAATGCGGCCTTTCGACAAATGGGGACGAGCCTGGAGCACGCC
>CAYUAO010000258.1:641-1528 GCA_964442775.1 uncultured Halothiobacillus sp.
TGCGGGGCTGGAATGTCCCGCACGTTCGGACGAATAATATTGCCACTTCTTCTTCCAAGCATGGCCGTCGCGATGCTCCTCGTGTTCGCAATCGCATCCCGGGAGCTGGTTGCTTCACTCATGGTCGCGCCGGCTGGAACCTCTACGGTTTCCACATTCATCTTCGGGCAATTCGAACAAGGCTCTCCGGGCATTGGCATGGCAATGAGTGTGGTGGCCATCTTCACCACCACAGCGCTGTTGGTCTTGCTGATCGGATTGGCCGGCAAGCGCCTGCCTGTCAACACTTGAATCGGGACAACCGCACAGTAGAACGCTGAGTTGTACCGAGATCACATGGTCATCGACCGACAACAAGGCCTTTGGGCAACGGCGCGCATCCCTCCAGAGCCATTGGGCCCATCTAGATTATTCCACCATACGCTCGATTACACCCCTGAAGCGAATTCCAACTCGATTCCTCGCAGGGAATCATGGGCCGCCACATTGTTCCCTCTCAACGAGGCCGAGGATTGCCGATATCGACTCCAGCCACCCGTTTTACCTGCAGTTGAGCAAGAGCCAAATCTAGGTCGCGAGTCGAGACTGGGGCAGAACCCAAACGCTGTTTGGCTGGCCGGAAGGAAGTGACGAATACGCCGGACCGCCGGTGGGACAACGACCCACCAGCGGATACTCGAAAACGAACAAGGAAGAAACGAAAAGGCCTGAGTCCCGCGGAGATTGGAACTCAGGCCTTGGGACCCGACTGATCGGCCAACGGAGTTTGGCTCTATCAAGAATCCAGCGGGGACCGTTTGACCAGGAAACGATTAGCCCGCGGGCATGTGTTTGGCGTCCCCAAGGGGATTCGAACCCCTGTTACCGCCGTGAAAGGGCGGTGTCCT
>CAYUAO010000259.1:0-1523 GCA_964442775.1 uncultured Halothiobacillus sp.
GCCTTGGCATATAGCGTCATCAACTCCTGACTGCGATACGTCCATGACGGGTCTATCTCCTTCGCCAAGGAAGCCGCTTCGTGGTACATCAGGCGACTGTTGGTCGCCCCGGACAGCAGCAGGAAGTTGAGACACCAGAAAAGCAAGTGCATACGCTCACCCTCGGTGACACCACCCCGGATAGCGACCAGCGTGCGCAGATCCTTGAGCCGATGCCAAGCCAGTTGCTGGCCAGAGAAGCCGCGCAGGTTGTCCGACTTACCGCCTGCGAGTAGCTTGAGTTGCCGGCGCTCGGCGCGATCCTCGCGTTGTTGCTCGATTTCCCAGCGAGCCATCGGCAGCAGTATTTCGCTTAGATACTCAAAGTTGTAGCGGGCCGGCTCACCTTCGGGGTCACACTCCACGTGAATGACGCGGCAAACGTTGCCGCTCTTGGTGTTGACTGTGTTCACCACCCGCAATACTCGGCTTGCGTCTTTTGCAGCAGGATCGGCACATAATTCAGCCAAACGATCAACGAGATACCGTTGGCATGCGTTCCATCGAATTAAGGCCTGCTGCGGCAGGGGGCGATCTAAAAGCCATTTGGCTTGAATGCCACGGCCGCTGTAAATTATTAGAGACGGTGGTGGTATGCCCTCTTCTCTACAGAAAAACAACACTTGGTCGGCTAGTTGATTCGGCGAAAGACTGGCACGCCAAGATATCCGGTAGGTATCGAGGTCAACGAAAAGCAGACCAAGCCTCCACAGGTTAACGACGCGGCGGTTCGGCCTGAAGAATTCAGCTTGGGATATCCAGCTATCTCGGTTCGGATCGAGCAGATCCAGAACCTTCGGCATCTCGGATAAGCGGTGTGAACTTTGGCTTTTGCCATTTTCATGTGCCACCAGCACGGAGAAAAATCCGTGCCCGCCGTCGTGGTAGGTGCTGGCTTCTCCGAAAGAGTCGAATAAAGGGAGGAGTTGAGCGGTCATTGTGCACGCTCCTCCAAGGGAACCTTTCTCGGCCGTCCCGGGCGCTTTGTGGAATTGGGGGGGGTAAGGACTGCGTTTTTTGAGTCCTCCTGTCGGAGACCAGAAACCCAATTTTCGAGATCTGAGCGCCTCCAGCGGATCGCCTTGCCACCGATCTTGATTGGCTCAGGCCAGCCGGCCGGCGCGGTTCGACCCGTGGTTTTTGAGTAAGTCCATTTGCGGACTGTTTCTGGTGCGAAACCGACGTACGCGGCTGCTTGCTCCAATGTCAGCAGGAGAGGAAGGGGGGGGTGGGAAGCGACGCTTGAATGAACGACTGCTTGTGGTTGTGACATGACCGTCTACTCCGACGGCCAGCACCACGAAAAAGGCCGGCACTGCGCGAGTACGCGGTGCCGGCCTTGAAAGAAGTTAAGGGTCTATCTGATCGCCAGCCCGCGCAGTGCACGCTTGGTGTGCGGGAGGGATGAGAGGAGGGGTGTAAGCGCAAGGTGGATTAGGCCACTGTGGGCCAGCTCCACAATGAGGGGGCGTGTTTGCTGACGA
>CAYUAO010000260.1:0-1521 GCA_964442775.1 uncultured Halothiobacillus sp.
GATGTCACATTCCCGACCACACCGTCACCGTCGACATCCCACAGTGGCACATCTGGATTGGCACCACTGAACGGCTTAACTGCAAGCCTGGAACCCGCTGGCAATGTGTCGCATGGATCATCTGCCTTTGGAATCAAAGTGCGCACGAGCAGCATGCCCCCGATCAACTGGTTGGTATATACGATGCGCTCGCCCTCCTCACCCTCGACGGGTGAAACGAGATCCATGTACCAGCCGGCATCGTCGTCTTCGGCAAGGTCAGCCGTCGACCCCGTGCTGGTCGCACGTCCGATATCACCGCTGGTCCTTTCCTCCGCCAAAATAGTGCGCTCCTGAAGATCGTTCCGGGTCGTGGTGTCATCGACGGTCGCCGGACCGTCGTCGCCCGGCCTCATCACACGCAGGCCGTACCACGTCTGCACACTGGTATCACTCAGGTCCCCACGATCACTGGTGTCGTCCGGGTCACCACTGTCCAGGAACTTGCCGGTGCCGAAGAAAACCCAGATCGTCCCGTCATTGGGGTTCTTCGTCGCGAGCATGCGCGCCGTTATGGGCTGCTTGTCTCCGTCGTCGTTCTCGGCGACGAAGACGCGTTCTCCCGTGCCGCCGTTCGCACGCAAGGGGAACTGCCACACGTTGCCCTGCAGGTCACCGGCAAACGCATAATCGCTCAGGCCATCACTGGTGTCGGTCTGGATCACGTAGGGAGCGGCAAGCCCGTTGGACCCATCGTTGCCCGCGTCGTACACGGTCAGGTCGCCGTCGTCGAGGTCGAACTGCAGCAGGGCAGCCCGATCGGAATCGCTGTTGGGACCGTTGCCCACGTGCACGACCCACTCGGTCTTGTTGCCGCTGCCCTCCACGAGCGAAATGGTCGGCCGCCCCAGCGACATGCCGATGTACTCGTCGTTGGATTCCCCGTCACCGGCCGACCGTTCCCACAAGATAGCGTTCCCGGCAGCGTCGGGATCCATCAGCACGGACGGGTCGGTAATATCCAATGCATAAACCGTCTTTGACTGACCACGCCCAGTGGTCCCAACCAGGATCGTCTTCCACCCGTCATCGAGATAGACGTTCTGCGTCGTCATCTCACCATCATGGAAGTACTGGTGCGGAACGGGCTGGGACCTTTCGGCCGGGTCAACGATCCCATATTCAGGATTGGCCAGCCGACTGAGAGCGGCATCACCGGTTTGAGTCAACACGGCGCCCGGGATATAGGCGAACACCTCCTCACCGGTTTCCGCATCGAAGGCGTGCAGCATGCCGTCGTTGGCGGCGATATACACCAAGGAGTCACGATCGGCCTGGTCGGTGACGAATGTCTCGTATTCGTCGATACCATCGAATTGACTATCACCGAAGACGCCCGCATCCGGCGCGCCGATCGCGACGGGAGTGGAGGTCACGATGTCCCCGAGCAGGGTGATCCGTTGCCTCAGATCGTTGCCTTCCTCGGAGCGATCGCCACGCAGATAGTTGACGATCGTCGTCTCGTCGACCGTGATGCCGTCC
>CAYUAO010000261.1:0-1515 GCA_964442775.1 uncultured Halothiobacillus sp.
GGCGGCGAATGCGACTCGCCGTCCCCCTGGGTCTCGGCCCGGATGGTGGCGTTGCGCTCCACGTCCGACGAGTGCAACTCGCCGCTCCCGGGGCGTGGATCGCGGAGTTGCACTCCGCGTCCGGCGAGTGCAACTCGCCGCTCCCGCGATGGATCGTGGAGTTGCACTCCACGTCCGGCGAGTGCAACTCGCCGGTCCCGGTACTACAGCCGCCCGTCGCTCTCGTCGGGGGCCAGGAGGTGCTTGATGTCGTAGACGATGCCTCCCTCCCTGGCAAGAGCGCGGATGCCGCTTGCGCCCATCGATCGGAAGTCGTCGTGGGCGACGGCGACGATGACGGCATCGAAGCCTCCGGCCTGCGGGCTCTGGTCAAGCTGGATGCCGTATTCGTCCATGGCCTCGTCGGGGTCGGCCCAGGGGTCGTGGATACGCACGTCGACGTTGTACTCACGCAGGTGATTCGCCACGTCGATCACGCGGGTGTTGCGCAGGTCGGGGCAGTTTTCCTTGAAGGTCAGGCCCAGGATCAGCACCCTGGAATCCACGACCTGGACCCGCTTGCGGGTCATCAACTGCACTACCTGTGCGGCGACGTATTCGCCCATGCCATCGTTGGTGCGGCGGCCGGCGAGGATCATCTCGGGGTGGTAACCGATCTCCTGAGCCTTCTGTGTCAGGTAGTACGGGTCCACGCCGATGCAGTGCCCGCCGACCAGCCCCGGCTTGAAGGGCAGGAAGTTCCACTTGGTGCCGGCTGCCTCGAGCACGGCCTGGGTGTCGACGCCCATCTTGTTGAACAGCATCGCCAGCTCGTTGACCAGCGCGATGTTCACGTCCCGCTGGGTGTTCTCGATCACCTTGGCGGCCTCGGCGACGCGGATGGCCGGGGCCAGGTGCGTGCCGGCGGTGATGACGCGCCGGTATAGGGAATCGATGAACTCGGCGGCCTCGGGCGTGGAGCCGGAGGTCACCTTCATGATGTCCGCGACGCGATGTTCCTTGTCGCCCGGGTTGATGCGCTCGGGGCTGTAGCCGGCGAAGAAGTCCTCGTTAAAGGTCAGGCCGCTGGTGTCTTCGAGGACCGGCACACAGTCGTCTTCGGTCGCGCCGGGATAGACGGTGGACTCGTAGATGACCACATCACCCTTCTTCAACACCTGCCCGACCGCCTTCGACGCCGAAATGAGCGGCCCCAGGTCCGGGCGCTTGTAACGGTCGATCGGCGTAGGAACGGTGACGATAAAGACGTTGCAGTCGGCGATGTCTTCCAGCCGGTCGGTGAAGGAGAGCTGTGTCGCCTCGGCCAGTTCGGCTGGTTCGACCTCGCGGGTGTGGTCGACGCCCTCTTTCAGCTCGGCAATGCGCCTGGCGTTGATGTCGAAGCCGACAACGGGTTGGACTCGCCCGAAGGCCACGGCCAGCGGCAGGCCGACGTAGCCCAGGCCGATCATGGCGATGCGGATATCCCGCGACGGTTGGAAGATGGCGGAGTCGGTCATGCGTCGCTCGGTTCGT